>JAFXEU010000012.1 GCA_017520845.1 Kiritimatiellia bacterium
AAAATGTCTTCCCTTTTAAAATCGGCGACAATCAAAGCTACTCGACGGCAAAAATCCAACAGCACAAATCCAATCGAGCAAAACCTATCGGTAATCCGACGGTTTACTTTTAGAAAGTCAGTTTACTTTTGGACGTGACGTGCCGCTTAAGAGTTTATCTCCTAAACAGCGAGCGCCTGTTAAATTCACCGCAAAAAAAAGGTGCACACTAAAAACCGACAAAACAAAGGTAACACACTACGCGCTAATTACACGTAGATACAATAATAATATTGTGAGTGACCCTTCGCTTCATTCTCCTAATGTGACCCTTTTAGGCTAATGACAACATTAAAATGATACCAAAATTAAGAAACACCGTCAACTTTGTCACGCCGCTATCGAATCCGTCTCAGCCCTCCGCCCTGTCCTGAAGTGAAAGCAAAAATGACTTGCGTTTATTTCTGGAGATAACAATAACAATTTACTATCACCTATCGTATTCCCTTATTTACGGGCAAAGCGAGGTTTTGTTATAATGTTAGGGATTTTAACCAATACCAACAAACTTATATTTAGATACCTTATGAAATCTAAGGCTCTTTTCACATCTCTTTTAACCGCATTCGCTTTCTCGTCCGCTTTTGCCGCGCCCGTTGTTCCCGGCGAATATACCGATCCTTCGGTACTTAAAAAGACGCTTGAAGTTCAAGAGGATTACGTTACTCCCGTCGAATTCCAGTTCCCTTACATTTCAACTTATTATATAAAGCCGAACGTCTCCACTGAAGACAAAATCGAAATCGGCTTTTATGTGACAGATTGGGATCACTCGCTCGTCCGAAATCTCGATGACTCACATCGCTTTGATGTTCATCTAAAAGTTATCGCGCCTAACGGTAAAGAAGTTACCCGTACGCTTAACTCGGTTAAGTCCGGCGACGGTAAATTCGAATTTAAGCCCCTGCCCAAGGGCGAATACAGATTCTGTGTCTGGGCGGTCGATCTTAAGCGTAAAACGGAATCTCATCGCGTCTGGCACCGCTTCCGCGTTTTTGAACCGAATGAATTGACGATTCCAGCCGAAAAGACTTACACGATGACGAAAGAGGATCTTGAAAAATATTCTCTTTGTAACCGCGGCGATCTTGGGCGTAAGGTGTACGTTAAAGTTACCGAGCCCGGTAAAATGCCACTCTTGAAGCGTTTCGAAAAAATCAAAGAGCAGGTTAAAAAATACGCCGATGCCAATCCGCAAAAGTCTAAAGACGGCAAAATCGGCTATACGATTTACATCCCGACTCTCGACGACAAGGAAGTTCACGGTTCGTTCAAGTGCTCGGTAGTAGTCCGCGATCCCGGATACGATACTAACGCAGTTGAACAGATTTCGCTTAAAAACGCCATCGGACTTAACAAAATCCTTAGAGATAAGCTCGCTGAAGGCTTTAAAAAAGTCGTACTTTACCCCGGCACGTATCGCATCAGCGCCAAGAAATACGTCTCCTTACCGTCTAACATGACGTTTGACCTGAACGGTGCGACGCTTAAGCAGAATGAATTCGCGGGCGACTCTTCGACAATCGTCGGCATATACCACGCTTACGACGCCCACCTTATTAACGGTACGCTCGAAGGCGATTATTATGAGCACGACTACGAAAACTCCAGAAGCTCTGAATGGCCTCTCGGCTTCTCTTTAGCCGGCAACTCCCACTATTCCACCGTTGAAAATATTTACGTTAAGGACATTACCGGTTACGGCGGCAGTAATTCTCAGCGTCGCAGCGGAGAATTGCCTTGGGAATATAAAAAGCAGATTACTAAATTCATCGAAGGAACTCTCGACAGGAAAACCGGCGAAGTCGTTAAAGGCGCCTCCAATCTTTACACATCGGCTTTCATTCCTGTTAACCGCGAAAAGGCAAAGGAAGTTCAAGTTTCGAAATGCCTCGGCTATCAAGGCGTCCTTACGCGTCAATGGTGCTTAATCGGCTGCTGGTATGACAAGGATAAAAAGTTTATTTCATCAGAGACCATCTTCCAGTACCGCGTCATTCCTGTGCCCGAAAATGCCGCATTCCTTAGAATAACCGAATTCAACGACTCTCTCGCGGAGGCTAAAAAGGATATTCTTGACGTGCTGCTCTTCTGCGTCCCCCAGAACTGCGCGATAAAGAACTGTACCTTCGATCATTGCCGCTGCGTAGGCTACGCGGCGAGCGCGATGAAGAACATGCTTTTCGAAGGCAACCTCATCACGCGCTCAGGAGAATCCCAAGCGCACTGCGCATACGATGCAGAAGACGGCTGGGATATGATGCACGACGTCTATCTAAAGAACAACTCCTGCCGCAACAACCCGCGCAACAACTCGCTTCTTACCTGCGCCGGGCACAATTTCATTTTTGAGGGTAACAACAGCAACATTCACTTTTGGCCGCGCACTTATTCACCTTGCGTACGCAATAACAATTTCGGACACGCTAAATTCTACTGTGACACCCGCATCAGATCCGGCTATGCGCGGGTATACGACAACAAATACACCAAGGCTCTGGAAATCCCAAGGAGCAATCGCAGCGGCGACGGTTGGGATTATGCGTTCAGCGGCTTCAACCTGTCAACCAATAACGCTAACAGCGCATTTAAAATGAATTTAAGCGACTCCGCGCGCGTTGTGAATTCCCGATTCACCGGTCTTAAAACGGCCGTCTCCAAGGCTGTCGGCTGCACATTCACCGGTTGCATAATGGACCGCCCCGAAAGCGGCATGTGGTCGCACGTGATAGTCGACGGCGGAGCGCTCCAAAACTTCTGGTATACAAACACCTTCGAAAACTGCACGTTCAACAACGTAAAATTCCACGGTCTGGCGAGAAAGTGCAAACTGACCTTCCGCAACTGCACGTTCAACGACTGCCCTGTAACCAGCGTAGGCAATTCGACGGTAACGTACGAGAACTGTGAGTTTATCGGAGGTATGTTCTGGAACGGTTACTGGTGCGCGGCGAGCGATATTACCTTTAAGAACTGCTCGTTTGAAGTTAAGGGTAAATCGTTCATAACCCTCGGCACTTACGGAATCGGTGAAACGCTCTTCGATTCCTGCACGATAACAGCTAAAGATACTAAAGGCGCAGTATTCTGCGACTTAACCGACTGGAGACCCTCTAAAAACGGCGACAGCGTACCGGGCAGCATAACGATGCGCAACTGCACTCTCGGCAAGGGCATCGCCTACGGCGTAGGTTGCAGCAATCTCAAGCGCAGTAACGGTAATTTACCTCTCGGCAAGGACCCGACTAAAAAGCTCACGTTCAAGATGGAGAACAACAAGACGAGCGACGGCGCGAAGGATTTAGGCCCGATGCCGAAGCGCGTCGACAGGCCGAAAAAGAAATAACGCGCTCAGGCGTTATTCAACGACATAATCGACCTCGGCTTTAACGCCCTCTGCCGTAACGCAGACAAGGTTGTGCGAGCCGAGATCCATATCAAGAACAAGAGAGTCGCTACCTAGCGTCTCACCGATGAGTTTACCGTCTAAATACCACCACAAGCGCGACGACGATGGATTGCCTGCGACTTTAACGACTATTTTCTGTTGGCCGAACTCTTCTACACGCTCAAACTTCGTACCGTCAACAGGTTGAAGGATTGCAAGCTTAGATGCCTTCTCAACGCGTGAATAAAACGCTTCAAGAAGCGGGTCTAATTTCTCAACGACCTTTCCGTCAAAACCGCAACGATGAACTTCACATAATCTTGCGCTTGATGTTCGCGTCGAATAGATGGCTTCTACAGAAGACGGACAATTCGCGTTGACGGGAAGGCCAGAGACGGAACATATCTTCCGGACGGAAACGCCGTCTGGCTTTCTGAACCATTTTGGGTTGACGCCCGGCTCGACAAAGCGCGCGATCTCCCACGCCAGCGGTGCGGCTATCTCGACCCCCGTTATCGCCTTGTCGCCGAATCTTCCGGAAATATGCCCGCACCATACACCGATGACATATTCCGGGTTCCAAGCTACGGTCCACGCGTCGCAGAAAGCGGAACTCGTACCTGTCTTCCACGCGAATCTCGGCGCGTTAACGTCCGCGACATGACCGAGCGCCGCCATCGACCGAGCGGGCGAGGAAAGCATTTCGCTGACTATGTACGCGCTTTCCCGCGAAAAAGGCTCGTTCGCCGAACCTCGGGCGGCACGCGCCAACCGTGCGTACGCGAATGTCAGTTCATCCAATGTAACGGAGACGTTGCCGATAGCCATTCCAAGTCCGTTCTTACCATCATCATATCCGATATTCACAAACCCCGACGTTCTCAACAACGCACCGAATCTGTCAACACCGATTTTCTCCAAAAGTCTCACAAACGGCATATTGAGCGACAAGACGAGCGAATCATCAAGCGAGACCGCCCCTCTCCACCTCGTGTCAAAATTGGACGGCGCGTAGCCCTTATAGGTTTTAGGAATATCAAGAAGCATTTCTCCCGGGGCCACCAGGCCTAAATCCATCGCGAACGCGGCAAGAAAAGGCTTTAACGTCGAGCCTGCCGAACGCGGCGAGAGAGCAGTATTAACCTGCCCTGCTTCCGAGGCGAAATAATCTCCGCTCACGGCCATCGCGACGATCTCGCCCGAATCGACCCTTCGCACGATAGCGGCCACGTCGCACCCTTTATCGGAGGCTGTTCTACTGATACATCTCTCAGCGAAGCGCTGAATCGAAGGATTGAGCGGCGTTGTGACGTCACGCGAAATTTTAGCTCCGGATTCGTCTCGACAGAACCTGGAGATGTAATAATCACAGTAGTGCGGATACTCAAACGGCCTCGGAAGACGGCGAAGTTCCGGCTTGACGCTTCTGGCGGCGTCCGCCTGTTCCTCGGATGCAAAACCCAGCTCCACCATTCTCCTCAGAACATAATCGCGGCGCTTCAGCGCCCGATCATAGTCCTTATCGGGCCTAAAACGCGAAGGCGCCTGTACCATGCCAGCTAAAAGAGCGGCTTCCGCAAGAGTCAATGACTTGGGACTCTTTCCACACCATCCGTTGGCGGCGGCTTCTATACCGACGAAATTCGAGCCGAAGGAAGCCCGGTTTAAGTATTGCGAAATTATCCAAAGCTTATCTTTCTGGCGCTCCATTTTTACGGCCTGAACAGCTTCGATGTATTTCGCGGCGTATGTTTTTTCATGAGGCTTTATGAGACGAACCGCCTGCATGGTTATCGTCGAGGCCCCGGAAACACGACGGCGACTCGTTAGATTCTGCCAGGCGGCGCGTAAAATACTTAGCGGTCTTACGCCGTTATGCTCGAAAAACGTTCCATCCTCCGACGCGACAAGCGCCTTTACGATCCAATCGTCTTTATCCGCCTTGTAAAACGGCCTCGAATCTATATCTCCCGGTCCTAAAGAAACGCGTATTATCTCGCCGTTGGCATCACGCAATACTATCCCCCCGGGGTATTCATCAGCACCCTCTTCGCTCCAATCAATCAAGCAAAAAGATTCTAAAAAAAGAAAAACGGCAAAAGCGGCAACGAGATAGATATTAACGAATAAAATTTTCTTCCATTGCCGCTTAAGCCATTTCAACACATTGCTTCCAGATTTTCCGGCTGGCCCGAACATATTCAAAAAGCATGATCATTCCTGGCGTTGAGCATCACTCAAGAGCGCTCTTAAGCGTTTTGCCGCCGCCACCGGCTAGAGCATTCTTAAGAAGCTTAAGTACGATCGCCCTCTCGTCGGCCGAGAGCGAAGAGAAACTGTCGAACTTGGCCGAAAGCTCGACCGCAGCCTTGTCGAAATATTCTCGCTCCTTGGAGTCGTCGTCCTCGTCGAATGGATAACTCTCTTCGTGAATCCAGTTTCCGATAAGCTCGGCGGCGCGATCCTCGCCGCGCGCGGCGAAATGGGCCTTCAGAAGTTTCTTCGCCTCATCGAGATGATCACGGACCTCAGCGTTAAGCTCGTCCATGACGAGCGCGTTTTCCGCCGCGAGCGCGGGGAAGCGCGGAGATACGAGATACGCCGTAAAGCTAGAACCCTGCGAGCGTACGGAAGCGGGCATCTCGTGAAGCTGGAACCCGTCGGGACCTGCGAGCACGAGTCGGCCCGAGCCGACGAACTTACGCTTCCACTCGATGACCTCGAGCTTCGCCTCAACACCGCTTTTAAGGGCGAACTTGTAATCCGTAACCTTCTTCTGGACGATTACGGGAGTTACGGGAAGTCCGTTGAAATAAATTCTGACGTCTGGATAACTCTTAAGGTAAAGCGCAAACTTCGACGCGAGAGACTGAACCGTTTCGCTGGCATTCAAAAGACTGTCGCAATTGACACGGGCGTTTGAAATATAAACTTCCGTCCCGGTCGCGGGTCCTGCGCCGCTTACAGCGTCAAGAAAGAAAACTCCGGGGGTTTCAAGTTCGCCTGCGATCTTATACGAAAGAAGCTCACCGCCGATTCTGACGGTCGTGCGCCACTCGACGCGCGAACCGAGAGCGAACGCCTTGAATCGTCCGCGGCCGTGGCGGCCGTGAAGACGGCGCTTCAGAAACTCAGTGCCGCTGCCGAGCCGCTTCCAGCTCCCGCCGAGAGAACCGAACGTCGAATCCGCCCGCAGGACATCTATGCCCGTACCGTCGTCGGCCACGCGCAGAGCCTCGACAGCGCCGAGAGCGTTCGTTATAAGATCGACGCGAACCTCCCTGGCGTCGGCGTCGAGCGCGTTCCAGACGAGTTCCTCGATTGCCGACAGTGGAGCCGCCTTCGAAAGCGACGCGATGTGATCGGCCTGAGCCTGTACGTATATCTGTTTACTCATAAATCGATATCTCCATCTTCCTTGACTTTCACCTCCTCGGTGCCGGAGGCCGTAACCTTCTCTATCCTGAGACGGATCGATTCAAGATCCTTCTGGCATGTTTCGACGAGTTTGCGCCCTTCCTCGAACGCGGTTATCATCTCGTCGAGATTCATCTCCCCGGACTCCATCTTTCTGACGAGCCCCTCAAGTTTTGCGAGATTGTCTTCGAATTTCATAATATGTTATTGAAGTGTTGAGAAAAATGTCATCTGGCCCGGGAGCTCCGAAAGTTTCTTCCGAGGTCGGCGGACGACCTTCTGGGTCGCGTTGACGTCGATTTCGTTGGCCTCGAGATTTTTAAGAATCTGCGCGGCGCGGTCGACGACTTCGCCGGGAAGCCCCGCCATGGCGCCGACATGTATACCGAAGCTCTTCTCGGCGACGCCCGGAACGATGCGCCTTAAAAAGACGACGCGGCCGCCTTCGTCCTTAACCTTGACAGTATAGTTCTTTACTCCCGTCAGAACGTCAGCGAGATCGGTAAGCTCGTGGTAGTGCGTCGCGAAAAGCGTCTTCGCTCTCGAGCCCGCCTTACCGTGAAGATATTCGGCTACGGACCAGGCGATGGAAATTCCGTCGAAAGTAGAAGTTCCGCGGCCGATCTCGTCGAGCACGACCAAAGAGCGGGTCGTCGCGTTATTCAGAATATTGGCCGTCTCCTGCATCTCTACAAGGAACGTGGAGCGCCCGCGCGCGAGGTCGTCGCCCGCTCCGATACGCGTGAAGACACGGTCGAGAACGCCCATGCGCATCGATCCCGCAGGAACGAACGAACCCATCTGGGCCATGATCGCGACGGTCGCGACCTGACGGATGTAAGTCGACTTGCCCGCCATGTTGGGCCCCGTTATGAGCATTATCTGATCCGTCGACGAATTGAGAAAAGCGTTGTTTGGAACGAACGGCTCGGCATCGGGAAGCTGTTCGATGATCGGATGGCGCGAATCCGTCATCTCGAGAACGTCGGAATCGTCGACGACGGGACGGACGTAACCGGAAGCGAGTGCCCTGTCGGCGAAGGCGAGTATCGCGTCGAGTTCGCCGAGCGCAAGAGCGCTCGTCTGAATCTCGACCGTACGAGACGCGATCTTTTCCAAGATCTCCCTGAAAAGCCTCTGCTCTATCGCGACGGCGCGGTCTTCGGCGCCGAGAATCTTCCGCTCATATTCCTTAAGTTCAGCTGTCGTATAGCGTTCGCCCGTCGTGAGCGTCTGACGGCGCTCGTAATCTTCGGGGGCCTGAGCGACCGAACCCTTTGGAATTTCGATTACGTAACCGAACGTCGAGACGTGTTTAACCTTAAGTTTCGCGATACCCGTTCTCGCCTGTTCACGCGTCTGAAATTCCGCGAGATAACGCTGAGTCTCTGTCGCGATCGACCTGAGCTCGTCAAGTTCGGTATCGAATCCGGCGGCGATAAAGCCGCCGTCCGCAAGCATGACGGGAGGCTCTTCGGCGATTGCGCGGTCAATGAGTTCAACTATCTCATCCTCAGCGTTGAGACGCGAGGCGACCGAAAAAAGCGAGCACGACGATTTTATGGCGGGAATCGGCTTCAATGAAAGCGAAAGCGCCTTCAGGTCGCGGGGATTAGCGCGCATCGAATCGACCTTCTGGATAAGGCGCTCCAAATCGCGCACCCCGCCCAAAAGACGGCGCAGATCCGTCAAAAGCATACGCTCTTTTACATAAAGGCCGACGGCGTCGAGACGCTGATTCACGTCAGCGGCGCGTGCGAGCGGACGCGAAATCCAATTACGCATCGTGCGCGCCCCCATCGGGGTTTTTGTCACGTCGAGAACGCCGAGGAGCGTAGCCCCCTTCTGGACATCACCGTAAGGCAGAAGCTGGAGATGGCGGATGGTCGAACTGTCGAGAATGAGCGCGTCGCCCGAATCCATAATCCTCAAAGAGCGGACATGAGCGAGCGAATGCCGCAAGGTCGAGCCGACGTAATAGATAAGCGCGCCCGCCGCGCTGACGGCGTCGCCCTTTCCGTCAAGACCGAATCCGTCCAACGAGAGAACCTTAAAATGGCGCGTCAGATTGTCGTACGCGGCCTCAGCCGAAAACGTCCAGCTCTGAATCCTGGTCGCGTTCGCGAAAAGTTCGCCGCGCGAAGAAAAATCCTCCTCGTCGGAAACGATAAGTTCGGCGGGACGGTAGCGCTCGAGCGCCTCATCAAGTTTCTCGACAGACTTCAGCGTCTCGACGCCGAACTCGCCCGTCGAAAGATCGAGAATCGAAACCGCGAGCCCCGACACGGAGGCGATGTAATTGTTTACCGTCTCGTCGAGAAGCCCGTCCTCGGTTACGGTCCCGGGCGTAACGATGCGCGTGATTTCGCGGCGGACGAGCCCCTTAGCGGTCTTCGGATCTTCAACCTGATCGCACAAGGCGGCCGTTTTTCCCGCCCGGATAAGTTTAGCGAGATAAGAGTTCAACGCGTGATGCGGCACTCCGCACATCTGCTGAGCTCCGCGACGGGTAAGCGTCGCGCCTAAAATCGGAGCCGCGATGACCGCGTCCTCACCGAACATTTCATAAAAGTCACCGAGACGGAACATTAAAATCGCGCCTTCAGGTATCTCGCGCTTCAACGAGAGATACTGTCTCATCATCGGTGTTAGCTGTTCGGAAGACATAATTTCTACTCAAGTTTCGATTTCTGGCGCGGATCGAACGCGTCTCTCAGGCCTTCGCCGATAAGGACCGTTAAAAGCATGACAATAAAGAGCGCCGCCGCGGGGAAAAAGATAAGCCACCATGAGGACGGATCGGCCTGAGCCTGCCTCAAAAGTTCACCGCAACTAGGCGTCATCGGAGGAAGACCGAAGCCGAGGAAGTCAAGCGCCGCGAGAGATCCGATCGCACCCATCAGAAGGAACGGGAAGAGAGTGATGAGCGGCGTAAGCGCATTGGGGAGAATGTGACCGAAAATGATACGTCTTGCGGAAAAGCCCTGGCATTTAGCCGCCTCTACAAACGTGCGCGACCTTAAACGGAAGAACTCCGCGCGCATATAATACGAAACGGCGATCCAATTGAAAATCGCGTAGCAGAGAAGAAGAATCCCAAAACTTCGGCCAAGTCTCTCGCCGATGAAAATCATAACGTAAAGAAACGGAATCGCGCTCCATATTTCGGTGAAACGCTGACAGACTATATCGACAAAGCCGCCGAAATATCCTTCGATCGAGCCGACAATAAGACCTATGAGCATTCCGGAAAACGCAAGGACGAGACCGAAATTCAGGGCAATGCGCATACCGTGAATCACAAGAAGCATAACATCGCGACCTGAATTGTCAAGGCCGAAAGGATGCTTCGAACATGGCGCGAAAGGATAACTTACATCCGCCGGAGGATATTCGACAACCGTCACCGAAGGCTCGGCTTTTGGCTCAAGGTAATAGCGCGTATAATCTCCGCGATCTTTTTTAATTACGTTGTATTCGGAGGAAAATCCTTCAAGCGCCGCCTCGAGCCCGGCCTTGTTGTTCAATGCGTTCAAAACGTCGGTAGGGCCTTCGAATCCGTATATCGCCGAATCGGCGCCGACGTTGAAGCGGGCGGTTCTGACGTCGTAGAGTTTCTCGATTACGGGTTTGCGGAACGCTTCCAGGGACGACGGATCGACAGGCTTGATGTCGTCGACGCCGACGAAGAAACCGACAACCTGGCAGAAAACATAAATGACGCCCAGCGCGATAAGGGAATACCAGGCTCTCTTTATGCGTTTAAAAGCGCGAAAACGTTTTTTAGTCAGCGGTGAAAACATGAATCATTTCCTCGAGAAGTCGATCCGAGGATCGATTACCATATATAAGATATCGGAAATAAGATTGCCGATCAGCTGGAAACTCGCCGTCAACGACAGGAGAGCCAAAAAGACCGAATAATCGCGGCCGTTGAGAGCGTCCCATGAAAGACGTCCCATGCCCGGAATCTCAAAAATGGACTCGATGATGATGGAACCTGCGAAAATAAGTCCGATCATCGGACCTAAGCCCGTCGCGATCGGAATAAGCGAATTGCGGAAAGCGTGTCCCCAGATGGCACGACGGCGCGTGCCTCCCTTTGCGATGACAGTGCGCACATAGTCGGCGGAAATCTGATCGAGAAGAGAGTTCTTCATAAGAAGAGTCAGCATCGCGAAAGACCCCGCGACATAACAGCAGATCGGCAGGAACATGTGCCACGCCCGATCGGAGAACCAAACCCAGAAAGTAGGCTCTAGCTCGAACTCACTCGAAACTCCCGCAAGAGGAAACACGTCCCAAAGCCCTTCCACGGTTCCGCAGAAAAGCGCCTTGAGCGCCATGCCGAGAGCGAAACTCGGAATCGCATAGGCGATAAAAACGACAATGCTTGAAAACGCGTCAAAGGTCTGTCGATGTTTTAGCGCCTTCAATATGCCGAGAGGAATACAGATAAGGTACGTAAGAATGAACGCCGTAAGACCGAACCACAGCGAAACCGGAATGCGGCTCTTTATCAGCTGCCAGGCTGTTTTATTAGGGTATTGGTAAGAATGGAGATTCATCCCCATACGGTTGGTTACGAGCCAGTTGTAATACTGCGTAAAAAACGGCTTATCGTATCCGTACTGCTTTTCAAGCTCCTTGCGGTATTCCTCGGTAACGTTCCCGCCGGCCATCTGAGTCAAAGCGACAACCTCGCCTCCGCCGCCTCCGCCGACACCGCGCATCTTAGCGAGCGCCATATCGACAGGTCCTCCGGGGAGGACTCTGGTTAAAGAGAAACATACTAGCGTAATACCGATGAACGTCGGGATTATAAGGAGCAGGCGTCGGGCGATATAGGCCAGTTTATCCATTATCACCCTCTTTTACGGGATTCGCGTTTTTCGCCTTGTCTGCAGCCCAGAGAGCCTGTCTTGCGACCCCGAGCATCAATGCGGCGTCGTCGCGCGAAAAAACGCCGCGCGAAAAAACCCTGTGGAAGCCCTGCATGAAATGATCGGTCTGCTCAGGCTTCATAAATCCGATTCCGCAAAGCATATTGGCCCAATTCTTCATAAGCTGCATCTTCTGGGCCTGGACGGCTGGCGGCGCTTTCTCGTGGGGCGGCTCATACCGGCCCGACGCCGTAAAAAGCTCGTAACATGTAATCAGGACCGCCTGAGAGAGATTGATGGACGTATACCCTTCATCGACGGGGATTCTCACGAGGTGGGTGCACTGGGCGACCTCTTCATTCAAAAGCCCCTTGTCTTCGCGCCCGAAAACTATCGCCACCTTACCCTGGGACGCGAGCGCGAGAATATCGGCGGCGCAGTCGCGCGGCGCTTTTACGTGCTGACGGTAAAGACCCTCCCGGGCCGTGGTTCCGACGACCGCGATACAGTCGGCGACGGCTTCTTCAAACGAGGCGAACTCCTCACGCGCGTTCATGACATCGGTCGCGTGAACGGCCATGCGCTCTCCCTCGTCCCATGAATTCTGGAGATTGGGTGCCGCGAGACGCAGATGCCTGATGCCCATATTGGCCATCGCGCGGCACGCGGAGCCGACATTCCCCGTATAGAGAGTTCCGACGAGAACGACGTAAATATTGTCCAAAGGATTCATCTTATAGGTCCACCCTCCGATCCTTCGCTCAGAATACCGTTGAATACGAGCAGGTAATCGTTACCCGTTTCATTTATGAGATAGACGGAGCATGACGTTCCGTTGGCGTGAAAGAGCCATTTTTCGTTGGACGACTTGTACATCGTCCCGGTGCGGAGCATATTCATGCACTGATAGCCGGTAAACCTTCCACCGTCGGGCAAAGTAACCTTAACGGCGAGTTTAGACTCCATGTCGAGCGTTTTGCCGTTGACGGGAGAAACGAACTGCGTCTTATGAGGCTTCGCCAAAAAGCCGTATTGAACGGATATCAGATTGCCGTCTTCATCGATGAAACGGTTAGTCTGCTGCACTTTAAATGAATTGCAGCCTGTAAGCGCGACGAGCATCGCCGCTATGGCCATGAGTTTTATTTTCATAACGCTGAAAGTTTTTTAGCGACCAGCCCGCCCACGATCTTAGGGTCGGCCTTACCCTTGGAAAGTTTCATGACCTGACCGACGAAAAAGCCTGCCGCGGCCTTCTTGCCGTTCTTGAAGTCGGCGACGGGCCCGGGATTCGCCGCGATTGCTTCGTCAACGAACGCCTCAAGAGCCGAAAGATCGCTGACTGCACCAAGCCCGCGTTCCTTGACTATGGCTTCGGGATCTCCGCCCTTCTCGAAAATCTCAGGGAGAAGTTCCTTGAGCGTCGGTCCGTTAATCGTACCTGCGGCGGCCATTTTAACCAATGACGCGAGAGCCGCGGGCTCCATGGCGCATTCGGAAATCGTCTTGCCCGTAGCGTTGATGAGCGCCATCACGTCGGACATGAAAAGATTGCAGAGCGCCTTGGCCGTTTTCTTGTCGAGGCCCTTCGCGGCGGCCTCGAAGTAGTCGGCGTTGACCTTATGCTGAGAAAGAACCTCCGCGTCGTATTCGGCGATGCCGTAATCCTCGATCATGCGGTTGCGGCGCGTCTCTGGCTTCTCGGGAAGAAGCGCCTTCCATTCGGCGATAAGCTCCTCCGAAAGCTCTACAGGCACCAGATCAGGCTCAGGGAAGTAGCGGTAGTCGTGCGCGTTTTCCTTTGTACGCATCGAGGCTGTTTCAAGAGCCTCTGCGTCCCAACGGCGCGTCTCCTGAACGATCGGAATCGAACGGATCACGCACTCGCGCTGACGGCGCGCCTCATGAAGAAGCGCGGCATGAATTCCGCTGAAGGAGTTCATATTCTTGATTTCGACCTTCGTTCCGAGTTTCGTCTCTCCGACCGGACGGATCGAAATGTTGACGTCGCTGCGCATATTGCCCTCTTCGAGGTTGCAGTCGGATACGCCGGCGTAGACGAGAATCTCCTTAAGAGCGGTCAGATACGCGATCGCCTCATCGGCCGATGAGATATCGGGCTCTGAAACGATCTCCATAAGCGGCGTGCCGCCGCGGTTGAAGTCGACTCCGGAGCTCAAGGCGTAGTGATTGATCTTCGCGGCGTCCTCTTCAAGATGGATGTGATTGATGCGGATGAACTTCTTCGTTCCGTCCGCGCGCGTAATCTCAACACCGCCGCCGATACACAGAGGATTGCCGTTTTCGGAAATCTGGTAATCCTTGGCCATATCGGGATAAAAATAGTTTTTACGATCGAAAGTCGCATGGCGGTTGATCTCGCATCCGAGCATAAGACCGCTCATCACGGTAAGCTTTACAGCCTCCTTGTTCATGACCGGCAAAGCACCAGGATAGCCGAGACAGACAGGGCATACGTTGGTATTGGGCTCGCATCCCGTTTTAAGAAGGCAGCCGCAGAACATTTTAGTATTGGTTTTAAGCTGGACGTGAGTCTCCAGACCTATAGTATTTTCAAATTCCATATCAATATATTATAGCAAAAATCGTACGATTCTTGCAATTTTAGCCGACTGAAATATCTTCCTTCAGCGTTTATTGTCGCCGCTCAACGTTTTTTTCCTGCGGCCGCGCCGGGACGGTAGAACATAAGCATCGCATCCGTCGTCTTGAAAAGAAGATCTCCGAGTTTCATATACCCGGAAACGCGACTCCTATCGCCGCGGTCGCATCCGTTGGGATAAACGACATGAAACTCGCCTTCGTTCTCGCCGATACCGTCGATAATCGCAATATCTAACGGCCATATTACCGACAGATCGTCTCTCATCGGATCGTTCTCTCTTACGATCATGACGGGCTGTGATTTAGAAATCCATTCGCGAATCTTCCCGGCCTGGGCGACCAACTCCGCCTCGGTTTTGCACGAAACGAAAACCTCCTCCGGATTCGGGATTTTAAGCGCTTTCGCGCACTTCTCGACCCATGCGGCGTTATCACCGTATTTCGGCGCCTTTGCGCCGCGCCTTGAGCCCGACGATCCGTAACGGCCCGAGCTCTTCGCTTTGGATTTCGCGTTCAACTCTTCTTCCGTCTTGAAAAGCCCCTGCGACAATCCCGCGTCCTTCAAGAGCGCTTCTACCGTCGTACGTAGTTTCTCGACCTCGGCCAATCTGAACGAAGGCCGCGTCTCGGAAGGATTGGAATGAACTCTCGTCATATCTATCGGACCTAGATTCTGATTTGTCTGGCGCGAGCCGGACCGCTTTACCTGAGGCGCAGTACCGGGCAGAACGCGATAATAATTGGCGATCGCCATGAAAGCCAGCAGCGGATTGGAGGAAACGAAAAATCCGTCCCTTTCGCCGAAATACCAACGCTCGTAATACCAGTTTGCGAAAAGCCTGTCCGAGGGGAGAAAGAGCGGAACACCCTTGGGCGCGGCCGAGGCGGGCGGCAATGTAATCGAAAGCTCGTTCTCGCCGTACCTGACGCCCTTCGCGCTTTTTGCGTAAGAGCGTACGTAATACGTCGCGCCGGGTTTAAGATCTATTATCCTGGCGTCATAACGATCGCGGTGATACAAACGGAAGAGCGAGCCCGTCTTTTCGGTCGGGTTCTTTCTAAGTCCGTAACAGAAGCCGTACTCCGTCATAAGCGGCTCGCCGCGATAGCGGACGTTCATTTCGGCTCTAAAGGACGTAGGCGTAGCGGAATCAAGCGCCGTCATTTTCGTCTGAGGAAGAAGCGAGAAATTAAGTTCGGCAGCCGTAGCCTTAACCTTCGGCATCGCGAGTTTGAAAGTACATGTACCGTTTTCGTTGAAACGGATGTCCGTAATTTCGATACCCGCCGGGAGGAGATTCGGAAGTGCGGCTACCGGGTCGCTTTCGTGATCGAACCGGTCGCCGGGTCCGAAATAAGCGTTGCCGTTATTGAGCCCTTTGCGATCAGTATCTCCCTTTCTATACGTATAGCAGAGATCGGGCGGTCCCATCATTGGCGAAGTCATAGTCACGTTTATGACGTGGATTAAAAGCCCGTTCGCGGAAGAGTTGCCGACCGGTGGCTTTTCATCTTTGGCGTATTCGATACAGAAAATATAATTGGGGTGGCTCGAAGGGACGAAAATTCCAAGCGGAGGCTTGGTCTCCGCCCCGGTCATCGGAAATCTCGTCGAACGCGGACTTAAAGTGTACTCGCCTGGTGCAGCGATCTTCGGATACGCGGCGGCGGGGAGAAAAGCGTTGTAGATATGTCGGCAATACGCCATGCCTGTAGGACCGTACGACCAGTTAAGACACGGAACGCCCTCAACGCCGTCATGCTCTTCGCTCGCATGATAAAAATCGGGCGCACCCAAAAGATGGCCGATTTCATGAACGAGAGTTCCGCCGCTGGCGGGATAATCGACCTGGGGGAGCGAGTTGGGCCACAAGGGATCAGCCCACAGGACCTTCGGCTCGTATATCTCAAGCCTGTCTATCTTACCTCTTGATAGTTCGTCCGGCGTCGGCTTAGGCGGGTAATACGACCTTAAAAGTCTTTCGCGCAGCTCGGAATCATTCTTCAGACTCTTGCAGTAGACAAAACAGGTATACGCGCCTTTTTTGGAAAGACGCCCTTTTCGCATGACGAATTTAAGCGCATCCTCCCTGAGCTGTTTCGCCCGATCGTCGCCGCCGCTTTTATACCCGATGAGATTATTGCGGACATGATAGCGGCAATAATAGCCTAACGGCTTAGGCGCGACATATACGGTAGGATACACGTCGAGAACCGGCCATGTTATGCCTTGGGAATAATCTTTGTAATAATCCGCGATCGTCGTCGATCCGCCCAGCGAGTTCAACGAGTTTCTGACTTCCTGCGGGTCGGGCGTTTCACAGTCGGGAAAAGTTATCACGACGAGATCGACCTTGAACTCGCCCTTCTGGACGGGAACGGTTCTTACGGGCTTGAACGTCGCGCTCGTCGTGCGCGTGACGGAGGACGCCGTAAACTCGCCCGAAAGCGCGCGGTCGGAACCCGAGGATTTTTCGCGCGAAGGCGATCTGCCGCGCGAGCCGTAAGAGCGCGAAGCCTGGGCGGACTGAAAGACCGCAGCCAAAGCGATGAGTAACGTTAAAACAACTTTGGTGGCGGCTTTCATTCAAACTCTCCTTTATCTGTCTTTTTTTATCTTCAAAGTCTTAAGCGTAAGCCCCGTAAGATCACGTCCCTTCTCTCCGATGAGAAACGACGCGATTAGAGCGACGAGAATGCACGCGACAAGCCCGAGCCCACCCAGAAGGAACGGATGGAACTTCAAACCGAAAACGTTACAGTTAAGAAGGTCGCAGCTGAAGCAGACCAGGTAATTGGCGACAAGACCGAGAACCGCCGCAATGCCTTTGACGCGCGGCATAAATACGCCCATAAAGAAAAGCCCCGTAAGCCCGGCCGTCAACATCGCGATATACTTGTTGAAATTGTCGAAAAGCGCGCTAGACTCCATCCGCGAAAGCGCAAGCGCGGCGAAAACGCCGAGAAATCCGATGACGTAGGTCGAAATCTGACCGCAACGGATCTGGGACTTTCCGGAAATACCGGGCCTGAAGCGCTTGATGTAATCCGTGACGATCGCGGTAGAGGCTGATGAGAGATTAGCGGACAGCGTCGAAATCGTCGCGGCGAAAACGGCCGCGATAACGAGACCCGCGAGCCACGGCGGCATTTCTGTAGCCATGAAAATCGGAAGAACCGAATCACCCTTCGGCATCGTTACGTCCATCGCCTCGGGGCGCGAACGGTAGAACGCGAAAAGAGCCATGCCGATACCGTAGAAAACGACCTGTGCGAAAACGCTCATGCAGCCGTTGAACCACAAGGAGCGCTTAGTGGCGTTTTCGTCGGGAGTTGCGATATAACGCTGAATTACGCACTGATCGGAGGTGTAGCTCGAGAGATTGGAAATAAGACCCTGAACCGCGACGACCCAGAAGACGGGCTCTGAAAGAATGAAGCGGAAGTCCCACATCGTGTTCTTGCCCGAGGAGTCTGCAATGTTCCAGAACGTTGAGAAATGGGCGCCGTCCGGCCCCGTCTTCATAATGAGAAGAACAAGAACCGCGACCGCACCGCCCATGAGAACGATGCCCTGGACGAAGTCGGACCAGATTACGGCCTCAAGCCCGCCGAGAGAGCAGTAGATCATCGTTAAAATTCCGCATATCAGAATGCACGCGTCGATCGAAATGCCCGTAACGGCGTTAAGCGCGATCGCGGGAAGAAGCGTAACGACGGCGACGCGGCAGATCATAAACACGATGAACGCCGCAGAGCCGAAAAGCCGCACGCCGAGATTGAAGCGCTTTTCAAGATATTCGTATGCCGATGTTATGCCGAGACGGCAGAAAAAAGGCAGATAATAGTAGATCGCGACGGGCGCCATGCCGATAATGAAGAACGCCATGACAAAATAACGCCAATCCTGCAGATACGCCTGGGTGGGAATCGCAATGAACGTGATCGACGAAAGCATCGTCGCGAAAATCGACATGCCGGCGACATACCACGGAATCTTGTTGCCGCCGCGGAAGTAATCGTTTTCGTCTTTCTTCTTAAAGATGAAAAAGCAGGCCATGCCGACCATCAAAAGCGCGTAAAAGCCGACGACGGCCCACGCCATCGCGCCGAACTTGCCGGTCTTTTTAAAACTCGCGACAGAAGCGGCATCCGTGCGCAAAGCGGGCGCAATTTCGCCTCCGACGATAAGAAGCTTATAATCTTCAGGCGTTTTCCCGACCAAAAGTCCGGCCGAAGCGCCGCAACGGGGACTGTCCCCTTCCGCGAGGACGCCATATTCACACCACGCGTCGGTTACGCAGTTGTAGGCGAGAATCTTTCGTTGCCAACCGAGTTTTACGGGATCGGTTTCTTTAGAGCCGTTGATTGCGCGATCAATCCACCCCTTTTCGCCGAAACCGCCGATCATCAGAATATGCTGATGTCCACTCGGTAAAAACGCTGCTCCTATCGTCGTCGTGTTTTCAGGGAGGTTGGCGAGCGTGCGCCACTTATTCGACGAAAGAACAAGCGCATAGCCGTCATGAAGAGGCTCTTTCGTTTTAATGTCATATCCGCCGTAGACGACGAGAACCTTCTCCTTCTGATCGCCGTTCTGGATGGCTGCAACCATCTGAGATCGGGACGGTCCGGGGATCGTAGCGACGCAGCTCCAGCCTCGGGCGAGATTATCGAGATCGATAAAATAAACTTTTTCAGTTCCGACTATGTAAACCCTATTGCCGTCAGCGGCGGCTGCTCCGATTTCGCCTTTCTTAAGAACAAAATCTTCAGGTAACGCGGCCGTAAGCTTCTTTAACCTACCGCCAGTAGTCAAAAGAAATGAATCGCGAAAAACCTTTTCACCGTTAGTGCCGCCGGCGCAAAAGACACCGTTTTTAGTTGCGCACGAAACACCTTCTGCAAGATTGACGGGCAACTCCCCTTTCTTGGACCATTTTCCGTCGGCATCACGCACGACAATGTCTTTTAAATATACTTTGGCGCCGTCCCTGAAATCGCTGCCTCCGGCCACGAGGAATGAACCGTCGGGCAGGAAGCCGTGGAAGGAGCGCGCGGCTTTAAACGGCGCCGTCTCGCCCGGCTTCCAATCGAAAGCGACGGGAGACGCTAAAAGCGAAGAGGCGCTAAAAAAGGAAAAAACAAATAAAAGAACATGTTTTCTAAGACCGAACATTACCGATTCCTTTCATTAGACTGAACGCAGAATTACGCCCTTAAGATAAAGTCCTTCAGGGAACGAAACGAGCACGGGATGATCCGCCGCCTGACGCGTGCGCGAGACGATCTGAAAATCGCGCCCGGCGTCTTCGGCAGCCTCCATCAAAATCTTGTCGAACAGGTCGCCTGTCATCGCGCCCGAACACGAAAACGTCGCGAGATGACCGCCCGGGCGCAAAAGCTTCATCGCAAGAAGATTGATATCTTTATATCCGCGTGCGGCTTTCATGACCTGAGACTTCGACTCCGCGAACTTCGGCGGATCGAGAACGATAAGATCGAACGTCCTGTTCTCATCGCGGCACGAGCGCAGAAACTTAAAAACATCCGCCTCGACAAAATCGGTGTTGATGTGGCAAAGCCCCAGAAGTTCGGCGTTCTTCTTCGCAAGCGCGAGCGCATCGCCGGAAATATCGACCTGAGTCACCTTCTCCGCGCCGTTCGCACGCGCAAATACGCCGAAGCCGCCCGTGTACGAGAAGCAGTTCAAAACTTCGCAGTTCGTAGCGAGCGCGCCGACGGCCGCGCGCGCTTCGCGCTGATCAAGATAAAAGCCCGTCTTATGGCCTTTTCGGACGTCTACGAGAAATTTGCAGTTACCTTCCTTTATTTCGATCAGTTCCGGCGGCTCCTCGCCCTTCAAAACGGCGAACGAGCCGACTACAAGGCCTTCCTTGGCGCGGACATCGACATCGAGTCTCTCGCTGACGCCCATACAACCTGGCGCGGCCGTCATAACGGCATCGGCGATCAGATCTTTATATCTGTCGGCGAAGGCCGAAGTCATCTGGCATACCGCCCAGCCGGCATAAAAGTCAACAACTACGCCGGGAAGCAAATCAGATTCGGCGTTAATAAGACGAACGGCGTCGGTATAGCCGCCGACAAAGAAATCGGAACGTCTCGCAACCGACGCGAAAACGCGATCACGGACGAGAGAATTTATTTCAATGGATCGATGCCCGAAAGAAAGCATTCTCACGCGAATCTGAGAAGCGGGCGAATAGGCGCCAAAGCCGAGCGTCGCGCCACCGGCGGAAACAACCTCGACTATGCCGCCCGCCTCAACGCCCTCATCCGCCGACTCAATCGCGCCTGAAAAAATCCAGGGATGGCGACGGATTAAAGAACGCTCACGCCCTTTTTTTAAAACAACCTTCGCCATACCCTGAATCCTTTTTTTATCGAACGCGCTTAATCGCGTCGAATTTGCAAACCTGGGAACACTGAGTGCATCCGGCGCACTGATTGGCGTCGACGACCATCTGGAACGCGCCAGGGCGGAGTTCCTTGCCGCGGGTCATCGCGGGGCAGCCCATCTTAAAGCAGGCGCCGCACGCCTTGCACTTCTCGGAATCAACCTCGACGAGACCCGCCTTGGTGAGCTTCGCCGCGATACGGCAGGGAGCGTAGGCGATGACGAGCGCCGCTTCGTCGCCGTCCATCGCGTCGATAAGAACGCGCTCAAGCTCGGCGAGATCTTCCGCGGGAACGGTAACGACCTTCTTATAGCCCATCGACTTCGCGATCTCGGCGATTTCGGAGACGGGAGCTGCGTCACCCGCGAGCGTCTTACCGCTGCCGGGGTTCTCCTGATGGCCGGTCATGCCGGTGATACGGTTATCAAGAACGATCGTCGTAACGGGAGTATTGTTGTAAAGTGCGCTTAAAATACCGGTCATTCCAGAATGGAAGAACGTGGAGTCACCGAGCACGGCGGCGACGCGGCCCTTGTAACCGGCCTTCTTCATGCCGGCGGCATTGCCGATTGACGCGCCCATGCAGATCGTCGTATCCATCGCATTGAGCGGAGGAAATGCGCCGAGCGTATAACAGCCGATATCGCCCGTGACCGTCGCCTTAAGCTTGTTCAGAACATAGAATACGCCGCGATGGCCGCAGCCCGCGCAAAGTACGGGCGGACGCGTCGGAAGCGTCGTGTCGACGGATGCGACCTTCGCCTCAGGGACGTCGCCGAGAAGCTCATGGCGAAGATTCTGGAGTCTGTCGGCGTTAAGCTCAAGCATGTTAAGCTCGGTCTTATGCTCGACGACCTTGATGCCCATCGCGCGAATCTGATCTTCAAGGAAAGGGTCGAGCTCTTCAACGACGAGAAGCTTCTCGACCAAAGAAGCGAAATCGGAGACAAGCTTTTTAGGAAGCGGATTCGTCCAGCCGAGTTTAAGAATCGAAAACTCTGGAAAAATCTCCTTTACGTACTGATAGGCGACGGCGCTCGTAACGATACCGAGATCTTTGCGGCCGTGAACTATTTTATTAAGAGCGCTTTCACAGGACGCGGCGGACATCGCGGCCGTACGCTCCTGGGCGGCGAGGCGGTGGCCGCGCGCGAACATCGGAACGGGAATCGTCTTTTTAATGTTCTTGACGTAAGGAATCTGAGGATGCGGCTTGGGATTAAAGTCACCGAGATCGACGAGCGAAGCGGAATGGCTCGTGCGCGTCGTAAGACGAATAATTACGGGGACTTCAAACTTCTCGGAAATTTCAAACGCCTCGAGAACCATGTCGTAGGCCTCCTGGCTGTCGGCCGGCTCGAGAAGCGCCGCACGCGCAAACTTCGCGAGATTGCGGTTATCCTGCTCGTTTTGGGAAGAGTGAAGCCCGGGATCGTCGGCGGAAATGATAACCATACCGCCCGTCGCGCCTACGTACGTGAACGTCATCAACGGGTCCATCGCGACGTTGAGACCGACGTGCTTCATCGCGGTAAGCGAGCGGAAGCCGGCCATCGAAGCGCCGATCGCCGTCTCCATGGCGACTTTTTCGTTAACCGCCCATTCGCATCTGACGGTATCTTTAAACTTGGCGACATTCTCGAGAATCTCGGTCGAGGGCGTACCCGGATAGGCGGACGCGACAATACAGCCGGCCTGTGCGGCGGCGTGGGCTACAGCTTCGTTAGCGCTTAAAAACTTTTTCATATTCTTCCTGACTGTGTTATGGATAAAACCATATTATACCAAAAAAGAACAGACGGCGGATTGCAAATCGGAATCGGAATATCCCCGCCTTTTCCATTCGCTTTTATTAATTCTATTCTTTTTATCGCTATCATCTCTGTTATCCCTTCTATCACTCAAATCCCTTCTATCTCTTTGCCCCTTACGCCCGCCGCTTGATCGCCTCTATCGTACTTGTCCTCCGTAGCGCGCAGCGCGAAGGCGGATCGTCTCTCTGCGGCATCGCCATAGTCTCTACTCACCATTTCTACTCCACCAATGGGGTCTGTCCCCCACGCCTCTCTCTACTCCACCAATGGGGTCTGTCCCCCACGCCTCTCAACCAATAAATGCCTCTTCAAGATAACATATGAGATACCATTGCACCGTTCCAACAGATAGCGCTGGGCCTTGATCAGCTCATCATCGTGTCGCCCGCCCCTATGCAGTACAGCATGCTTCAGTTCCGCCCCCTGAAAGCGCCTAAAACACCGGCACACATTGGCAAACGCATTGTCACAAGGCACGACAGCAGATAACGCGAAGACAGGCTGATCAGTACAAAGCAAATCCGCCCCGGTATGGCCACATTCGTCTATGTAAACAGTACGCATTAGCTTGATACAGACTCCTTCTTGTTTGCAACTATTCGAGCCGCCTCATTCCAAGATCGAATCTTCACAATCACGAGATGATGGTTGTCGGCAACAAACTCATCACGCAAGGCCACAAGGCGGTCTGGAACTTCGCCCGTTTCCAAATCCATCTGAGAGACCATCCCCGCCACATAATCTGGTATACGATTAATGTAATCATACCAGAGAGAACCTTGCTCATCGGGTAAATAAGCGATGTAACGACTCGGGTCAAATGCGCAACCCTCGTTCTGACGGTGAATATGAATGTAGTCCGCCGCAATATCATGCACAATACCTTTAACCTTTGCATTGGGCCACCGCATAATCGCATCCCGGTCTGGAATCCAGCCAAACAAAGCATTAGGCGATTGCCTCAAAAGTCGCCACGCAAGCGAAGCGAAGAGATTCGTTATGACAAGGGCATTTCTCATGGCAACAACGTGTTTGCCTGATGGCGACGTCCAGGCTTCGTCAGGCCGACACTTCATATTTTTCAGTAAGCGGACCATTTCCTTTTCTCGTTTCTGATAAGTTTCAGCCATCCCCACTTCGTCAGCATCTATCCACTTCTTGAGCATCAGCACATACGCTTCCAGAATAGAAACCATTGTCGAATGCTCCTTCGCTGGATCACCTGAAATTGTAAAATCTTTCGGGAACACAACGGCAACATGAAATGCCGGTATGTTCGCAAGGAGTTTCGCCTGCGTTTCGGATGGACTGAAGGTTTCTTTGTAATCTTGCGGTATGTTCGCATCCATCAATGCTTTGAACGTATCTAAGCCCAGCAAATATGGGAACAATGAAAACGCGACAACGCTGTGTTTCTTGTCAGGGTTATCGAGACAATAATCACTGGCAAAGTACCACTTAGATTTAGCCAAAGAGTCATGCTGAGAAATGAATGCCATCATTTCCTGTTCCGCGCTCTTGGAAAATGTATCATCAAAAGCCATCATAAAATATGGCTTTGCGAGGCCAACAACCTGCGCTCTTTCATGTGTATACATAATCAGGATTCCTTTCTCGATGATTCAATTTCAATCTTCCTCGCCCCTTGTACAAGTTACGGAAACACCGGGCTTGGTGTTTGAGTTCGCCGCGCGCCGCGTCTGCGCAAGCTTCAGGACGTTCGTGCAGTTGCCGTAGGACCAATCGTTCGTGACGCATAATATGTGTTTTCCAGTGGCGTAGCCAGAGTACGCTGTATGCAGACACCATAATAATGAACACCACCTTTGCGACTCCCTCCTTCTGCTCTTCCATGACCTTACGCAGCGTCCGCAAATACCAATAGTTAGCCACTGCGACCATCTTATCCTTCGTGCCATTGAACACAATTGCGCAATAATATGTTCCGGGCATGATTTCACACGCATAGTTGCCAATCGAAAGGCGCATTCCGCAAACCTGAGCATTGTCTGGCAATGAAAAGGATCGTATGTTATTTGACAAGACGCTTGACACATCTACCTTCATAACGGATGTCAACAATCTAAGTCGCCCAAGATTCTGCAAACAAGCCATTTCATCCGTACCAGAACGTACAACTCGCTCAATAAACCAATCTACAAAATCGGGAGCCGTAAAGAATTGCTGGCGTTGTACAAACTCCGCAACAAGTGCACAGTCCTTCTCTGTTTGCTTGTCTGTCTTTTGTCTTCGCTCAGATGTTGACATAAGCTCATACCCCTGTTATCACTATTTTTTTATCATCGTTTAATCAATTGCAATACCCTAATTCCATTATACTCCACAACTGGAATTTCTGATTTGATTGATCCAGCTATGATTTGGTTGACCTCGTCGATGGATAAATCAGAACGAGAAGCATCTACTTCTATAGCATTACCTGCTTCATCATATATTATCCCATCTCGTTGAATCTTCCATCGACCTTGCGCGATCAACAAATTAATTGCCGCACTAACGAATGACCGCCGCACTTTCAATGCTTTAGCTATAACTTCATCAATTCCTCTTGGCCATGGCTGGCGAGGCAAAAGACGGTTGACCTTTTCAATTATCTCAGCGTTTGGGGGATCTTCACGCTCAATCGAGTTTGTTGCATCATTCGCTGAAATAGGTTCCCATTTGCCGATATTCGACGAATAAGGGATACTGAACTTTGAAGCAAACGCTACTAGAAAAGATTCTGCGATGTGTCTATAAGAAGAACGAGTGACCTTTGCTTTTCTGCCGAAAACACTTGTCGGAACGCTGGCCAGAATTGCTTCAAAATCGGCATGCGATGGGAAGCTTGTTTCGAGAGACAGAAGTTCGTTTACGGAAAAACCAAAACTACCAAACCTTCTGGCCAATACACTCAAACAAAGTACAGGAACAAACTGCGCTACCAATTTTCCAGCTTTTTCATTTCCTGACTTTGCTGTCAGAACATAATCCCTAGCGTAAAGATATATCCGTGTTATGACAGGCCACATAAGCAGGGGAAGCTTGTCTGAAAAAATTTGAGAATACTGCCTTTCAGACTGCATAAATTTGCTTTTTAAACGATATGCTTTGTACGGGTTCTTAAACACTATACATATCAAAGCACTCGCTAATTCAAGTGGTGTAATGGATTGGTTTTTAGGCTTACCTTGGTTTTTGTAATACCCTGGACGACGCTCATAGTAGAAGTCGTTTTGGGCCAGAATATCCTCAATATCCCGTTGGATTTTGTCTGTTGCGTGAAGCGTGTGTTTAACAATAGCACTCTGATTATTCGTCGCCTGAATAATCGCGTCACGTACACTTTCATCTGTTGTCGTCAATATTTTGACCATGAGATTGTTATCAGCAGATACCGTAAGCCCAGAGGAGAAATGGCGGAAGATCGTTTCTGTCGTCTGCAGACCATTGACAATCTGAACATTGTCAATATGTATTTTTCCTCCAGACATTCTTGCGCCAGATCCAATTATCGTGACACCGTTATTCAACCACCAGAAATTTGCCGCCCCCGGATTTTTAAGCGTACTATCGATGTCTGAATTAACTTCATTAAGACCAAGATAATCTCGGACGTTTGAATCAAACAAATACCGACGGAGCATTCCTGATTCGTCCGACACAAATTTATAATAATCTTCCAAGCGAACAATCACGACGTAATTGTCACCATCATGCACCAAGTGTGCGAGGACAGGAATCGACAACGATTCCGCCTTCCGTTTTCTCGATAAGGCCAACAATTCAGACGCACCAACAAACTGTTTCTCAACTTTACAATCTCCGAGAAAGTCATGAACCTGAATTTCTAATTGATTCATGCGATTACGAATCGAATCACCAATAGCAGATGTGTCACCCCTACACGCATATATAAGCCTAACTTCAATACGGGGACCTGTCAAAGCAAGGCTTGACATGGCTGTTACATACCGTTCGCGAGCCTCAGACAAATCTTCGGAATACTGATTCGCAAATTTAGCATTGGGTATTGAAATATCCCAAAACTGCTGAAGCGTTGGATACATCGCATCCAATGGCGCCTGTTTGAAGTCGTCAGCATGTTTGCAAGTTAAAATACAAATGGTAAGATCAGTATTTTTCCGTGGCCACAGAAAATGCTTTTGCCCAGAATATAAATTTCCATTTATAAAGACATATACTCCGTCAATTCCACCATCTAAAGATCCATCAACCCAACCATCCTCTAGTTTCTCTTTTGAAAGGTCAAACTCCTTAAGAACTTGCTCAAACGCAAACAGTTCAAACACCTCGCCTATATCATTTGATGGATATCCATTCCTCTGCCGCTCCTGCAACATGAAGTCAATCAACGGTCTATCATTTCTTGCCATTTGTCCACTCCTTTTAATTATTTACTCCATTGGCTTGATTATGGATTCGATGAACTTCTGCTCGGCTTCGGTGAGGCCGTATTTCGCGTAGAGCTGCGCGTCGATTTGCCTCGGGAGGCGTCGAGGGTGCGAATGGTTTTGGTGACATAGGTGGCTTCCGGTTTGGTAAGTTTGAAGAAAGTGCAAAGCTGCTTGTCGACATCATCATTGAAATCAAGCAGACCATCAGCCGTCTTCCATTCGTAAAACCAAGGCACTTCCTTTGCAAACGTGGTTAATGCCTCATCGGTCATCAAGAACAGGAAGCGCACAATATCCGACTGGCAGAATTTCATGAAGTTTTCCGCCTCTGTCTTCGTCTTGAGCATTCCCAATGCCACACGTGAACGCCCAAAGGCGGAATGGTTGTCCAACAGTTCAAGCTGCCAATCTCGCTTCTGGCCTCCCGCGCTTGCACAGGGCGAAGCAACATCCGCGAATGGCTCTTTGGTTTCGGGTTGTTTTAGCATCACCATACTCCTCAATTCTATACGTTCTTATATGGCCCAATAAACTTGTCGCCGTTGAAATGAACCATGTGCGTAGGATTATCAGAGACCCAAACTTCAGTCTCCCATGCAACATCCGGCGCGAATCGTGCGAACGTCCGTTTGTCTGGGAATGCCGATATGAAGACCTTGTCAGCATGGACAGACGCAAACAATTCGGACAATTCTATGTATCGTTTAGAATCGACAGGGCCGTGTGAAGTCACGGATTCAACAAGCACAAGCCAGTTCTTTTCTTCCTGCCAGAGTATCACATCAGGCATCTTACCATGCACTTCCACACTGAAGCCGAGTCGTGCGGATAGAGCATCGTCAAAGAACCCCCATTTTTCACCTGTATCACCAATGTAAACCAACGTAGAACCGGGAATAAAACGCGGTGCCATGTCCTCAATTATAGCACGGATAAGTTCATTGTGTTTGCCCGGCGAAAGCGAAACTTGCAAATCCTTGCGGAT
>JAFXEU010000013.1 GCA_017520845.1 Kiritimatiellia bacterium
CACCGATATATTCGAATCTTGACTTTCTAGACATGTTGCACATGTTCCTATTTTACAGCGGTGCACAGTATTTGACGAACGGGCTACTCTTGGAATGTCCCACTTTCTGAATTGGGTGCACACTATTCTAACGAATCGCGGAAGTAAATAAAAAGCGTACCCCTATTGACGAGCGGGCAGGATATTTGGTATCATATGTACTTGTTGTGTTTAAGCAATAAATCTTTGGCGAGATAGCTCAGTTGGTAGAGCGCAGGACTCATAAGCCTAAGGTCAAGGGTTCGATCCCCTTTCTCGCCACCATTCTTCCATCAATATACGGGTCAAGACGATGTTCGAAGGAAATATTTTCGGCAAGCTCGATCAGAAACTACAGCACGCCGTTGCGGATGCAGGCTACAAAACCCCCACCCCTATTCAAGAAGAGGCGATACCCGTTTTGCTGAAGGGTCGCGATCTGATCGGCTGCGCCCAGACGGGTACGGGTAAGACTGCGGCGTTCATGCTTCCCATTCTGAACCATCTCGTCAAGGTCCGCAGGCCTCGCCGCACCGGCCACCCTCGCGCGCTTGTTCTTTCGCCTACGCGCGAGCTCGCGGCTCAGACGGCGGAGAACGTCAAAAAGTATTCCAAACATGCGGGGCTTCCTTTCGCGTGCGTGTTCGGCGGCGTTTCACAGTACGGTCAGGTAAAGGAGATAAAGAAGGGCGCCGAGACCCTGATCGCGTGTCCCGGGCGTCTTATCGATCTGATGACCCAGGGGATAATCTTTCTCGATCAGGTCGAATGCTTCGTTCTCGACGAGGCCGACAGGATGCTCGACATGGGATTTCTGCCCGATATAAAGCGGATTATTTCCAAGCTGCCTAAAGTCCGTCAGTCGCTCTTTTTCTCGGCTACGATGTCGCCGCAGATCCGTAAACTCGCCGCGGAACTCGTTACCGATCCCGTCGAGATAACGATCGCACCCGAGGCGCCGACCGTCGAGAAGATCAATCAGCGCGTTATGATGGTCGAGAAGAACGATAAGGATTCGCTTTTGATCCATCTTCTCGAGAACCACCCCGAATGGACGAAGGTTATCGTTTTCGCGAAAATGCGCCACGGAGCGGACAGAGTAAACAAGAAGCTTTTCCGCGCGAAGATTCCTTCCGCCGCGATTCATTCCGACAAAACCCAGAATCAGCGCACGCGCGCGCTCGAAGGTTTCAGGCGCGGAGACGTGCGGGTTCTCGTCGCGACGGATATCGCGAGCCGCGGCATCGACGTTCCAGACGTTTCGTGCGTGATCAATATGGAGCTGCCGCTCGAGACCGAGAGCTACGTCCATCGCATCGGACGTACGGCGCGTGCAGGCGAGTCTGGCGCGGCGATAAGTTTTGTGACCTCTTCGGAGCGAAATCAGCTCAAGGCCGACGAGCGCTTTATCAAAAAGACGATTCCCGTCGACCGCGATCATCCTTATCACAGTTCCGCCGCCGACAGGAAGAACGGCAAGGAAGGCGAGGGGCT
The DNA here is from genome assembly GCA_017520845.1 of Kiritimatiellia bacterium. GTDB lineage: Bacteria > Verrucomicrobiota > Kiritimatiellia > RFP12 > UBA1067 > UBA1067. The sequence goes on from JAFXEU010000013.1 coordinate 1,513, forward strand.
CGCCCCCGCGCCGTGGGTCCATCCCGCAAACCGCAACCGTTCCAACAGGAAGCGCAACGGCCGCAAGTCTTTTCTCGGCCGCCGTCAGCCCGATTTCGGCCAGAAGCGCGATTGATTTTGCTCTCGGGAATAAAAAATAAAAAAAAATTAAAATACCCTATTGCAATCCACCCGAACTTTGTGATATACTATGTCTCGTTTTCGGGTGATACGCGAAACGCTGGCGAGCTTAACTCAGTTGGTAGAGTGCCACCTTGCCAAGGTGGTTGTCGAGGGTTCGAGTCCCTTAGCTCGCTCCAATCAATCCGAGGCAGTGAAATGGGAGCATAGCTCAGCTGGTAGAGCAAGTGACTCTTAATCACTGGGTCCAGGGTTCGAATCCCTGTGCTCCTACCATTTCCAACCTATACTGTGGCTAGGTAGCTCAGTTGGTAGAGCAACGGACTGAAAATCCGTGTGTCGCCGGTTCGATCCCGGCCCTGGCCACCAAACTATATGTCAAACTCGGAGATGTCCGAGTTTTTTTTGTTTTGCGACGGAGGATGATATGAAAAAGTTTTTAGACAATGATTTTCTGCTGGAGACGGCGGCGGCCAGGAAGCTGTATCACGAGTATGCCGCGAAGATGCCGATTATCGACTATCATTGCCATATCGACCCTAAAGATATTGCCGAAGATCGCCGGTATAAGACGATTACCGAGGTTTGGCTCGGGGGCGATCATTACAAGTGGCGCCAGATGCGAACTTGCGGTTTTCAGGAGGATTCCGTTACAGGTTCGAGATTTACCGATCCTTATAAGACGTTCAAGGCGTGGGCGGCTACGCTTCCTAAACTCATCGGCAATCCTCTTTACCATTGGACGTATCTCGAGCTTAAGAACTATTTCGGCGTGACCGGGCAGCTCGACGAGTCGTCCGCGAAGAAAATCTACGATAAGTGCAACAAGACTCTCGCCAAAAAGTCGATGTCGGTCCGCGGCATAATCGACAGGTCCAAGGTTAAACTTATCTGCACGACCGACGACCCCGTTGATACGCTCGAGTGGCACGATAAGATCGCCGCCGACAAAAAGTGCAAGGTGAAGGTTCTGCCCGCGTTCCGTCCCGACAAGGCGTTCAACGTCGACAAAAAGCCTTTCGCCGACTATATCAAAAAGCTTGAGAAGGTCGTCGGATTCAAGATTTCAAAATTCGCCGATCTTAAAAAGGCTCTCGGCGAGCGAATAGAGTTTTTCGCTTCGAAGGGCTGCAAGGTTTCCGATCACGGGCTCGATTACGCCGTCTATGCCGAGGCGACGGAGAAGGAGTTGGACGCGATTCTCGCCGCGGGCAGGAAAGGCGCGAAAATCGATGTCGCTACGGGCGACAAGTTCCGTACGGCGGTTCTTAAATATCTCGCGGGTGAATACGCTGCGCGCGATTGGGTTATGCAGCTTCATTACGGCTGCATCCGCGACAATTCCGACAAAATGATGGCCGAATTAGGTCCCGATACCGGTTTCGACGCGGTCGGCGACACGCGCGGCGCGAAGGCTCTCGCCAATCTTCTCAACGCGTTCGAGCAGACGGGCAGGATGCCCAAGGTTATTCTTTACTCGCTCAATCAGAATGACAACGAGATTATGGGTTCCATCGCCGGCTGCTTCCAGTCGAACGGTACATTCCCCCAGCGTATTCAAATCGGTTCGGCGTGGTGGTTCAACGACCACAAGACGGGTATGGAGAAGCAGCTTGTGGACCTTGCGAATTTAAGCTCTCTCGCGGGTTTTGTCGGAATGTTGACCGATTCGCGTTCGTTCCTGTCGTACGCCAGGCACGAATATTTCCGCCGCATTCTCTGCAACCTTATCGGCAGATGGGTTGAAAACGGAGAGGTAATAGCGGACTATAAAACGCTCGGCGGGATAGTTCAGGATATTTCGTTCAACAATACGAATAAGTATTTCGGTTTCGGGTTGTGAGTTTTGCATAAAGCGTCCGCTTTGTGATATAATCCACAACTTATGAATAAAGATAGAGCAATCTATGGCGCGATAAAGAAGGCGATAGAGTCGTCTTCCAGAATTCTCATATCGGGACATTTGAGTCCCGACGGTGATTCTCTGGGGTCCATGATCGCGCTTGCCCGTCTTCTTACGGCGGCGGGGCATCCCGCGTTCGCCGCGGCTGATCTGAACGCGCTCGGCAAGCTGAAGATTCTCGACGGCGTTGAAGATATTATTCATCTCAGGAAGCTTAAGCGCCAGAAGTTTGATCTTTTCATCGCCGTTGACTGCGGCGATATATCACGCCTTCCGCCCGAGGTTAGGCCGTTTGCGGAGAAACTGCCGTGCGTCTGCATCGATCACCACGTAACCAACGACGGATCGTTCGCAGAGGCCTGTCTCCTTGATGCCGAGGCTTCTTCGGCCGGGGAGCTCGTGTGGCGTTTCGCGAAGTGGATGGAATGGAAACTCGACAAGGTTTCGGCCGAGGCCCTGTGGGTCGCGATGATTACCGATACGGGGCGCTTTGCATACGATTCGACGCGCCCGGCGACATTGCGCGCGGCCGGCGATCTGCTTAAACACGGAGTCAGAACCGCGTTTTTCAACGATGTCATCTACGGAACGTTTTCGCGCAAGGCCATCGAGCTTAAGCGCATCGCCTGGCGTTCGCTGCACGTCTGGAAAAACAGAAAGGTCGCCGAAGTTACGCTTACGCGCGACGACTTCCGCTCTGTGCGCGGAACAAAGGCGAACGCCGAAGATATAATCGAGATTCCGAGGAGCGTCGTCAGAAATGAAATCGCGCTCTTTTTCTATCAGATTCCCGACCGTACAAAGGAGGTCCGCTGCTCGATACGCACGCGCGGCGATTGGGACGCGACGGAGCTGGCGAAGAAGTTCGGCGGCGGCGGTCACCGCAAGGCCGCGGGCTGCACGATTACGGGAACGATGAATATCGCCAAGCGAAAGGTCCGCGCGGCGGTTAAGGAAATGCTTAAAGAAGCTTCCCGCAGGTAACGCTTTATAAGGAGTTAAGATGGCTAAAGCGCTGATTTTGACCGACGGCAAGGCGGGGCACGAAAACCAGTCGAAGGCCCTTGCCCGCGCCCTGGGTTTGGAGTACGAAATCGCGGCCGTCCGTTTTAAGTCCAGGTTCCATAAAGCTCTTTCGTATCTTTTCGATAAAATCGGCGTCAACGCGCGGTGGCTTTGGGAATTTTTCCCCGATGCCCGCGATGTTTCAGACTTGAAAAACGGCGGATTGAAGCCCGCCGTCGTAATAGGCACGGGGAGCGGGACATTTTATCCTGCGAAGTCACTTGCTCGCACTCTCGGCGTAAAGTGCGCGGTCGTCCTATATCCGCGAGGCTATCGCCTTAAGTCGTTCGACTGCATCATGGCGCCGTCGTTCGACAATCCCGAAGATCTTTCGAATGTCATTAGGATTCCCGCCAATCTTGTTTCGAACGATGCTGAGTTTTATGAAGATGGCGTTAAGGCTTTCAGTGAGAGACACTCGAAATCGGATAAGACCGCGCTCGCTGTCATTATAGGCGGCCCGAACAAGTGTTCGACTATGAGCGCTGACTGGATGAAGGCTCAACTCGATGAGATTTTTGCCAAGGCGGGCGATTGTGAGAAGTGGGTTACGACCTCGCGCCGGACGCCCTCGGATGTTGAGTCGCTTGTCGAATCATATCCTTGGGATTATAAGCTTATTTATTCCAAGGATCATTTCAATCCGATTCCCGCCTTTGTCGCGCTCGCGAGCCGACTTTATGTTACGGCCGAATCGACGGGGATGATTTCTGAAGCCGCGACTTGCGGCTGTGCAGAAGTTTATGCTCTCGATAATTTGAATCCCGGTCCCCACAAGTTCCGCCGTTTTGTCGAGACGCTTCGTGAAAACGGATACGTAGATGGTGCACGCAAAGTCGATCTTTCGAGTGAATTCGCCCGCGCTAAAGAACTTTTGGGGCTTTAAATGAAAGCAGGCGTCTCAAGTCTTTGGCGCTCGGTGGTTTGCCTTTGTCTTCCGACTTTTGTCGCCTTGGTTATGGGCGCGTACTTTTTCGTGACTGATTATCCAGAGATAAAGCGCGAGGAGAGTAACCGTTATTTTGCAGAACTGGAGAGTTTTGCGGAGCAGCTGGAGTCCTCTGATAAACTTGAGTTTGTCTGGCAAAGGGACGTAGGCGTAATTCGAGGGGATAAGTCCTGGGAAAACGAATTTCCTCCAGACAGCACATGGAAGAGCTGGAAGCCGGTCGACGGGACGAAGAAAAAAGAAATGTGGGGATGGCGCGATACGTCGCAGGGGCGTTTAGTGTGGAGGCGCTCAACGGGTAAAGACGATTCTCTGGTTTTCGCGGCGATCTCTGATATTGAGAAAAGCGGTGTGTCGGATACGATTCTTGTCTTGAGCTTCTTCGTCGTTTTCGGGCTTATTTTCACCACGTTCGTAGGGGTGAAGTTTTTTGTAGATTACATCCGCACTCGCGACGATTTCATGGCGGCGACGGCGCATGATCTTACTACGCCGCTTGTCGCGATGCGGTATATGATCGGCAAAAACGATGCTGAAGCGCTGACGCTTTGCGAGAGGATGACGCGTCTGGTTGTCAACATCAAGGATTTTCTGCGGCTCGGCGGCAAGCGCCCGAAGGCGGGGATTGAAAAGTTCGATCTCGTCAAGGCGTATGAAGAGGCGTATTCCCTTTTCAGGGAGGATTACCGCGATATTTTCGACGGTAGAGACGTTCCGTTTCGGCGCGGCGAAGGCGTTCCTTGCGAGGGGCCCATATTCGTAACGGGCGATGAGACGATGGCGGTGCAGATAATCTGGAATCTCCTCGGCAACGATCTTAAATATGCCGCGCCTCACGGCAAGGTTGAGGTTGTCGTCAGCGCGAAGGATGATTTTGTCGAGGTAAGGTTTGCGGATGAGGGCCAGGGAATGACGTCTAAGGAAATGCGCAGGGCGTTCGACCGCTATTACAGGGCAAAGACCGTTCTTGTTTCCGGGAAAGGCGGCTTCGGTATCGGGCTGCCTACGGCCAAGGAGTTCGCCGAAGCGATGGGCGGCGGATTGTCGGTTAAGGCCAACAGGCCGCGAGGCTGCGTTTTTACGCTTGTTCTGAAACGCGCATCGAACTCTTGAAATATGGTAAAATAAGGCTGTATGAAAAGCAACATTAAAATTTTGGCCGCCGGAGTTGTTTTCGGCGTGTCGGCTCTTTCGGTGTCGGCTGATTCGGCGGTCGCGTGGACCGATTTCAACAAAAACGGACGCATGGACGTCTACGAGGATCCGTCAAGACCGATAGACGAGCGCGTCGAGGATCTGCTTTCTCAGATGACGCTCGAGGAGAAGACTTGTCAGATGGCGACGCTCTACGGAACGGGGCGCGTTCTCAAGGAGGCGGAGCCTTCGCCGGAGTGGAAGCGCCGCGTATGGAAGGACGGCATCGCCAATATCGACGAGGAATTGAACGGAGTCGGGCGCGCTCTTAAGTCTCATCGCGGTAAGATTCTTTCATATACGAATCATGTCGCCGCTCTCAATAAGATTCAACGCTGGTTTGTAGAGGAGACGCGCTTAGGTATTCCCGTCGAATTTACGAACGAGGGTATTCATGGCCTCAATCATTCGCGCGCGACGCCGCTTCCCGCGCCGATCGCGATCGGATCTACCTGGAATCGCGCTCTTGTCCGCGAGGCTGGAGAGATAGTCGGCCATGAAGCGAAACTCTTGGGCTATCATAGCGTTTATGCGCCGATTCTTGACGTAGCGCGCGATCAGCGCTGGGGACGCACGCTCGAGTGCTACGGCGAAGATCCTTATCATGTAGGCGATCTCGGCGTCGCGATGTCCGGCGGAATCCAATCTCAAGGCGTAGCCTCGTGCCTTAAACATTTCGGCGTATACGGCGTTCCGAAGGGCGGGCGCGACGGCGACTGCAGGACGGATCCGCACGTCACGCCGCGTGAACTCCATGAAATTCATCTCGCTCCCTTTAAGCGCGTCATCAAGGCCGTCAAACCGATGGAGGTCATGATCAGCTACAACGACTGGAACGGCGAGCCCGTGATCGCGAGCAAACGGTTTTTGCAGGATATCCTGCGCGGCGAATACGGGTTTGACGGTTATGCGGTGAGCGACTCCGGCGCCGTGGAGTATGTCCACGACAAGCACAACGTTGCGCTTACTCCGGAGGACGGTGTGCGCCGCGTCTACGAGGCGGGGCTTAACGTCTGGACTAATTTCGAGAAGCCGGAGAATTTCGTTGAGCCGATCCGCGAGCTTGTGAAGTCGGGTCGCCTTTCGATGGATGTCGTCGACGCGCGCGTGCGCGACGTCTTGAGAGTGAAGTTTAAGCTCGGACTGTTTGACAATCCTTACGTTACCGACGCGCACGCGGCGGAGAAAGAGGTCGGATGCGACAAGCATCTCGATTTTGTCGACCGTATGGGCCGCGAGAGCGTTGTGCTTTTGAAGAACGACGGGATTCTGCCGCTTGATGCGTCGAAGATGAAAAAGATTCTCGTTACGGGGCCGCTCGCGGATGAGTCGAATTTCATGGCGAGCCGGTACGGTCCGAACGAGCTTGAGGCCGTGACGGTTCTCGGTGGGCTTAAAAGCGCTCTTGAAGGAAAGTGCGAGGTCGTTTATTCCAAGGGATGCGATGTGGTCGATCCGGGCTTTCCGTACAGCGAAATAATTCCCGAGCCGATAACCGAAAAGGAAAACGCGATGATGAACGAGGCCGTGGCCGCGGCGAAGGGTGCGGACGTCGTTATTGCGGTGATGGGCGAGGACGAGTGGCGCACGGGCGAGGGCCGTTCGCGCACGTCGCTCGATCTGCCGGGTCGTCAGCGCGAACTTCTTCAGCGTCTTTATGCGACGGGCGTGCCGGTTGTTCTCGTCTTGATCAACGGTCAGCCGCTTACGGTCAACTGGGAGGATAAATACCTTCCTGCAATCCTCGAGACGTGGTTCCCCCACTGCCGCGGCGGTTATGCGATAGCCGATATTCTTCTCGGGAAAGCCAATCCTTCGGGCAAGCTCCCGGTTACGTTCCCTAAAAGCATCGGCCAGATCGAGCTTAATTTCCCTTATAAGAAGGGCAGCCACAACGGCCAGCCGGCTTGGATTCTCGGCAAGAACGGCGGCGGCAGAACGCGCGTCATCGGGCCTCTTTACCCGTTCGGTCACGGTCTTTCGTACACGTCGTTCGAGTATTCCGATCTTCAAATCAGGTATCCTTACGCGAAGGATTCGTCCTCTCCGTTCGTGGAAGTGTCGCTTACGGTTAAGAATACCGGTGCGCGCGAAGGCGCGGAGGTGGTTCAGCTCTACGTCCGCGACGAGTACTCGAGCGTTATAACCTACGATTCGGTGCTGAGGGGTTTCGAGAAAATCAACCTGAAGCCCGGCGAGGCGAAGAAGGTTTCGTTCGCGCTTTCGAAAGACGATCTTTCGATTCTGGACAAGGATATGAAATGGTCGTTCGAGTGGGGCGCGTTTACGTTTTCCGTCGGTTCCTCGAGCACGGATATCCGTCTTAAAAAGACCGTCGACATAAAGGAATCCGAAACGAGTGAAATACGCTGGAGAAGCGTGATATATTGATCGCGAAGCCACTAACGGCTAAACAATAATTATTGTTGTACGGAATGAATAAAAGCAGATGGTAAGGATGGCGTATAATGGGATGTCGGTTGCGATAAACGGCGATCATTTGATAAAATACTGAACACATATCGGGGTGCTACCGGGCATAGGGCCTGGGTGCTGAGAAAATACCCGTTAACCTGATCAGGATAATACCTGCGGAGGAAGTATATGACTCAATTGCAGTCTGCCCGTATGGGCGTTGTTACCGACGCGATGAAAGTCGTCGCTGAGGATGAGGGTGTTGATGTTGAAATCGTTCGCGCTAAAATCGCCACGGGCGAAGCGGTAATCCCTCTTAATATTCATCATAAGAACGCTAAACCCATCGGCGTCGGGCGCATGTTTAAAACGAAGATAAACGCAAACTTGGGGCGCAGCGTTACCCATTCCGGGAAAGGTGACGAGCTTGATAAGTTAGAGGTCGCTCTTAAGACCGGAGCTGATTTTGTTATGGATCTTTCGGTTGGGACTGATGATTTAAAATCGATTCGTCAAGGAATGCTGGAGAAAAGCGATCGTCCCTTGGGAACTGTCCCCGTTTACGAGACGGTTTCTCGCCTTGAAGGGGATATACCGAAGATGAATCCCGAATTTCTTATCGAAGTCATCCGTGCCCAAGCGGAGCAGGGAGTCGATTTCATGACTCTTCACGCGGGACTTCTTCGAAAGCATATTCCCATGGCGATGAAGCGCAAAATGGGGATTGTTTCGCGCGGCGGCGCCATCATGGCGGAATGGATGATGGAGAATAAATGCGAAAACCCGCTTTATACCCATTGGGATGAAGTCTTGGATATTTTAGTTGAACATGATGTTACGGTTTCTTTAGGCGACGGCTTAAGGCCGGGCTGTCTCGCTGATGCGTCCGACGATGCGCAGTTCGGTGAACTTGACGTTTTGGGCGAATTGGTCGAGCGATGCCGCGCTAAGGGCGTTCAGGTTATGGTCGAGGGTCCGGGGCACGTTCCGTTCGATCAAATCAGAATGAATATGGAGAGGCAGCAGGAAGTCTGTAAAAAAGCGCCGTTTTATGTTTTAGGTCCGGTTGTTACTGATATTGCGCCCGGCTACGATCATATCACTTCGGCGATCGGCGCGACCGCGGCCGCTACATACGGAGCTTCGCTTCTTTGTTATGTAACGCCTGCTGAACATCTTGGATTGCCTGATGAAGATGAAGTTCATCAAGGTTGCATAGCGTACAGAATCGCCGCGCATGCCGGCGATGTAGCGCGAGGGTTGCCTAGTGCGCGTGCGATAGATGATGCGATGTCAGATGCGAGAGCTCAGTTTGATTGGGATATGCAGTTTAAATGCGCGCTCGATCCAATTCGCGCTAAAGAGCGTTGGCTTAAAACCCGCTCGTTTATGGATGAAAAGCACGATGACGACCACTGCTCCATGTGCGGTAAGCAGTTCTGCGCCGTCAGAACGTCACGGCGGATTAAGGAGTTAAGTTTAGAGTTATGAGAGAAAAGAGAAGAGTTTGGCCTTGCTGTTTGACGATAGCGGGGAGCGACAGTGGGGGTAACGCTGGCGTTCAGGCGGACTTGCGCACGTTTCACGCGTATAAGCTCCACGGTTGTACGGTGTTTACCGCGCTTACCGCGCAAAATCCAAACGGCGTTTACGCAATAAACGAAATTGCCCCGGATTTTGTCGGTGCACAGCTGGATGCAGTTTTAGGAACTTATTCGATAGCCGCTTTGAAAACCGGAATGTTGGGTTCCCCGGGTATTGTCGAGGCGGTCGTTGATAGGCTTAAGGCATATCCCGCGATCGCCAAGGTCGTCGATCCCGTCATGGTCGCTACGAGCGGGGCGGAATTGGCGACCGCAGCGACACGAAAAGCGATGGAAGAGCAGTTGCTTCCGTTAGCGACATTAATAACGCCTAACATTTCGGAGACGGAAGCATTAAGCGGAAGGGCGGTTGAGTCGCTTGAAGATATACGCTCTGCGGCTAAATGCCTGTACGATAAATTCGGCGCGGCGGTTCTTATAAAGGGCGGCCACCGGACACGCAATACTGGCGAAGCGGAGGATATCCTTTTTGACGGCAAGGAATATTCGTCGTTTTCATTACCGCGCATAGAAAATCCTATTTCCACCCACGGAACAGGATGTACGCTTTCAGCTGCCATCGCATCGGAACTGGCTCTCGGGCGCAGTCTTAAAGAAGCTGTAAAAGGCGCGAAAAAATATGTTTATCAGTCTATTGAAAAATCATATCTCGTCGGTGAGAATTGCGGAGTGTTGTTTTAGGGTAATTAGAACAATTCTCCCGACCAGAGTTGATATAGTCAATTATCATGTAAGAGCGAAATGTGGTATAGTTTGCGAGGGTCCCGGTTCGCTTTACGAGGTAAAGTAGCGTGTTTTATTGAGTTTATTGTGTATATTTGATATAATCATTTCGTGATAAAAAAATAAAACAGGAAGGTACGATATCGTTATGAAATTGGGATTGAGCGTTTTTTCGGCGGCTCTGTTAGCATCATCGCTTTATGCCGTCACGCCGGGCGGAGTTCAGAAGAAGTTTATCGCCCTTAATTTCGATACGATGTTCAATGCGCCATCAAATGTCTTCGCTCATGCCGAAGCGCTTAACGCTGTGCCGTGGTTGGATGGTATCGCGGTTTCGCTGCACGACGTGCCGGTCAAGACGCTTGATGGCCGAACCGAGACTTCCGAGTCGACGAGACTGATGCATTTAAATCATATCTGGTCGTATGAAAACGTCGAAGATCAACTACCATATCTGAGCGGACTTGTTAAGTATCCGCGCCTAAAGGAAAGTTTTCTCTTAACCTGGATAACGCCTGCCGGGAAGGAGAATCGCATCGGTTGGACCGACGATGCGGCGTGGGCCCGTTTCGGCGACAATCTTGCCGTGCTCGCGCGTCTCGCGAAAAAATCCGGTCTGAAAGGCCTTATGCTCGATCCCGAGGAATACTCCGGCGCGCTTCAGTACATTTACACCGAAGCGGAAAAAGATATTTCCTTTGAGGAATGTGCTCGCCTCGCCCGTCAGCGCGGACGAGAGGTCTTTTCGCGGGTATTCAAGGAATTTCCCGATGGCGTGTATTTCTTCCTTTGGACGATCGAGCATCACGTGCGCACCTTTACGGGAAGAGCCGAGACGAACCCCAAGGGAATTTCGGACGATATGGGTGAACTTCTCACCTACTTCTACAACGGTATGTTCGATGTGATGCCGCCGACGGTCCGCTTTGTCGACGGCGCCGAACATTACAGCCTCACATCGACGAAGGATATGTACTGGAAGGGTGCGCTTAACCAGCTCGTCGGCGCGCGCGCGTTTGTCGCGCCTGAAAACTGGGCTAAGTACCGTAGCCAGCTTCTCGTCGGCAACACGCACTATCTCGATATGTTCTCACAGCTTGCCAATCCGCGCTCGTGGTGGTACCACGGCCCCGTCAACGGCTCCCGGCTTGAACATTTCAGGCTCAATCTCGTCCAGTCGCTCCAGGTGGCCGACGAATATGTCTGGATATACGGTGAAAACGGACGGCTTATCGATTGGAAATGCGCCGTCACCAAGAATCAGGAGGCGACCGACAGGCGCCGTCTGTGGGAAGATGTTATTCCCGGCATGACCGAAACGATGATGCTCGCGAAAGACCCCGACGCGTTTTTTGAAATGCGAAAGAAGGTGTATGCTGCACGCGGTGAACTTAAAAATCTCGCCAAAGACTGCAAGAGCGTTCCGGCTAAGTTTTCGTATTCGGCCGAAGGAAAGGCGTTTTCCTCTAAGACGGTCCGCTCGGTAAAGGGAGTTATTCCAGGCGAGGTTTACGAGGTTCGTCAGGAATTCCGCTCCGGTATGAAGGAAGGGTTTCCGGTCGTTAAGGTCCAGTGGCGCACGAAGGGTAAGAGTGTCGGCGAGAAGGTTGCAACGGTACTTGAATATGAGTCTGGCAAGCCGAACGACTGGAGCTGGGTGCGCAAGATCGTGAGAGTTCCCGAGGGCGCGGATGAACTTTTGATTTCATTTTCCGCCGTTCTTAAACCGGGCGAATCGGTATCACCGCGCAAAACCGAGGTTTTTAAAATAGAGGATGCCCATAATGCTTTTAAAGCATCGGTTAAGAGCGCCGCTGTTTCAGGAAAGAAGAAAGCGAGCGGGAAGTGGGTATACGATGAGAAAAAGAAAATCCTCAGCGACGGCAATTGGACGCTTTCGGCGCAATACGCCAAGGGTGACCAGAGCAAAACCAAGCTTTCTGTCAACGGAGCCAAGGCGCCGGGTGCAGGGGTGCTCGACTTTACCGATGTCGAGAAGGATACGGGGAAGAAGGTCGTTTCAATCAGCGGCTTTGCCCGCAATACGGCGATTACGGAAGTTATCGGACCGGACATTGTCAGCACGGGAATGGACGCAATGCGCTTCTGCTACAATCTTCGCCGCGTCGCGCTCTCTCCAAACCTCGAACAGTTGACGACGTCGTCTTTCGCCTACTGCACCAATCTCGTCGAGTTCTCGCCGCTCGTTCTCCCGAAGAGCGTAAGGCTCGTCGGCGTTTCGCAGTTTCAGAACTGTTCGGCGCTTGTCGGCGATTTCGTCTACGAAGGGTCGGATCCTCTGCCGGGAAATATGTTCGCCGGCTCTGCCATCCGCTCGCTTAAGGCGCCGAACTGCACGGAGTTGAAGCGCGGGTCGCTCTCGGGCTGCCGCAATCTTAAATATCTTTCCTTTGCCGAAAAGAAAGAGTTTGCGAACGCGTCCGAGCGCAACAAGTTTTTCAAGGAGGCGCGGGCTCAGGCGGGAATACTTTTCAATCTCATTGAGAAAAACGCCAAGGGGTTTGACAGCCTTAAGTCTCCTCGCGACTTGCGCGTTATGGTCAATCCCCGTCCGTCGGTTAAGGGGGTTAAGCCGGGCGAACTGTACGGAGTTTCGGTTTCCTGCCGCAAAACGGCGTTTACGGGTTCTGACTTCTTCCGCATTAAATGGCTTAAGGAAGGCCGTCAGCTCGCGTGGGATACGGAGCGGCCTTTTGGCATGAAGGGTGTGCGCGAGAACGGCGTTTGGCGCACGGGTTCGGTAATCGCCCGCGTTCCGGCGGAGGCCGATGAGCTTGTCCTTGAAGCGGGCGCCACGGTGAAGCCCGGTGAAACGTTTGAATTCGATAAGGTCGAAATTTTCAAACTCGGCGACCCTCTACCCGCTTGGCCTGTGGAATGCGAGCGCGAAAAAGGCGCTAAGTAAAGAGAAAGGAAATTGATTGTGAAAACTTTAAACTTCGTCAGATACGCATTCGTCACTGCGGCGGTAGGTCTGTTCGCGACTTCAAGCGATGCCGCATGGACATACACCGAGACGAATATTCTTAATAACATTAATTCAACCTGCATTCCGAGAGAATTATATAACGGTAAGGTCGGGGTTGGCTACATTACCGATGACAATTGGACTTTTCATGCGTTTCGTTCGATAGAAAAAAATGACCGTGATATCTATGTTGACGCTAGTAGGTGGGAAGAAATTAAAGAAGAGAAGGCTGCTCCCATTAACTTTTCAGAGATAAATGAAGGGTTCAAGGTCGTTTATTTTGTAGGTGTAAAAGCGAATACATCGCTTATTAAGAAGTACGCGACAGAACTTGTAGCACCCGAGTGCTCGAATCTTGCTGGGGAGAATAGTTTCGTCGGTTCAGAAGTGTTAACGAATGTTACTTTGTGCGCTACAGAAGCTGTTTTATTTAGGAACGATCGCCTGTTTCAATCATGCACAAAACTCGTTTCATTTACACCAAATAAAATAGCGGGTACCTCTTTACGCACAGAAATGTTTAACGGGTGTTCTTCTTTGGAAGGAGAATTCGAATTTCCAGAATGCACCTCATTTGCTAGAAATGTTTTTAATGGATGCGCTAAACTGGGAGGCATAAAGGCAGAAAATGCTATCAGTGTCGGGCAAACGTCGTTTCAAGGCTGTTCAAGCCTTTCTAATATTGTTTTGTCGTCCTTTGTGGAGAGTGTTGGGAATTATGCTTTTAAAGGGTGCTCAAAAATTACAACTGAATTTGTTCATGGGATTTTGCATAAAGGCTTGAAGCAATTAGGCAATAGTGCAACTGATCGTAAAGGTTGCTTTCAAGATTGTACGGGTCTAACTGGTTCTCTTGTTTGGGATTGTCCAAATGTGACTGTCATACCACAGGAGTGTTTTAGCGGTTGCAGTTCACTTGGACGGGTGGAAATAAAGTCTTATGTTTCCGAAATTCAATTGAAGGCTTTTTTCAATCTGAAAGAGTCTGCTGAAATCTATTTACCTGCAATACCGGTTGAAGTTTACGGAGCGCATGTCATTGCGGGGTCGTCAGCTCCGTTCCCAAGGGTTTATCTCTCCGGAGATATTCAAATATGGCTTGAAAAGATGTACGAGAACGCTTCGAATCATCTCATAAAAAAAGAGGAATTCGGCGATATTTCATGGGTTTCAAAACATAGGAACGACGTGACGTGGGGAAGAAATATGGGCATTATGGTGAAGGGTGATACGACAATGTATGAAGACGGGAAAGTCAAAGATAAAAATGTGGTGGGTTTTATTATGGGTAATACCAACAACGGCTGCTGGATTCTTAAAAAGCCGGAAACGGGATTTAAGGTAATTGTCAGGTAATTGTTGGATCTCTGCCCGCACAGCGCACACGAATTCAAATCAAGCCGTTGGATTTCTTTCAATCATCTTTCGTGAATGACTGTTAGTTTGCGAGGGTCCCATTCGTGGGGTGAGACTGGTGGGGTGAACCTTTTAAACAGCTAAGGGGACAAAGAGGATAATTTAGGTGTCTTATGAAAAAGAAAATTTTTATTATAAAGTTGATTGTTCTTAATCTTACCGCTTTTGCCGGTGATGTCGGTTATGATGTCGCAGCTTATGTGTGGCCGGCGTATCAGCCTGAACCGCGCTGGGCGGAGCTAGGGATTTTTAGCGCCGGAAAGGGCGAGTGGCAGAATGTCTGGGAGGCAAGGCCGAAGTGGAAGGGGCATAACCAGCCGCTGAAACCGCTTTGGGGCTATGAGAATGAGGCTGATCCTAAGGTTGTCGAGAAGAAGATCGATGCCGCCTTATCGCACGGCGTTAACGTTTTTATTTATGACTGGTATTGGTATGGCGGGCGACCCTTTCTCGAAGATGCGCTAAACAACGGATTTCTCGGCGCGGCGAATAACGGCAAGATGAAGTTTTTCGTCATGTGGGCGAATCACCATGTGAATTGGCTGTGGGATAACAGGACGGCGGATAAACGCTGGGATAAACCGCGCTGGATGGCGTGGGTCGATGCGGACGAATTTCGTAAGATATCAGATCGCTGGATCTCTAGATATTTCAGCAGGCCGAACTACTATCGGATAGGCGGTAAGCCGGTATTGATGATTTATGAGGCGAAGACCTTTATCGAAGGTCTTGGCGGCGTCGATAAGGCCGCCGCGGCGTTATCCGCTTTTCGCGCAAGATGCGAGAAAGCGGGGTTGGGCGGCGTTCATATTATGGCTTGTGACTATGGCTTGACTAAAGAGATGGTCGAGGCGCTTAAGATTGATTCCGCGACGATTTACAATATGGTTCATTGGTCGAGACCTGTAGGTAATCCGGATTATGCGGTATGGGCCGAAAAGGGGGCGCGGCGATTCGACGCGGCGAAGAAGGAGTTGGGGCTTTCGGCGTATTTTGCGCACGCGTCGGTAGGATGGGATACGAATCCGCGTTACCCGCAATCATCCGTGCAGCCGACAGCGCTGAATTCAACGCCTGAAAAGTTTGAGGTCGCGCTCAGACGCGCGAAGGACTGGTGCGACAGGAATACGGCGGAGGGGACGCCGAGGTTAATTACCGTCAATTCGTGGAACGAATGGACCGAGGGCTCGTACCTCGAACCGGATACTCATTTCAAGTTCGGCTACCTCGAAGCGGTGAAGCGCGTTTTTATGAAGTGAGAATTTGACGCGGGATTTTTAAGCCACGGAACACGGAAACCGGCTCGCTCGGAGCTCGCCGGACACCGAAAGGTTACGAAAGTTGCCTTTGGATAATCTAACCGCATAAATTCCGTAATACTTTTGATTTTTTAGTATATGCCTTCGGCATTTGGGTATGGAGTGAAATTCCAAAATTGGGAAGTGGTTTAATTTGGGCGAGCGTTGTGCTATAATAAATATATTGCATGATAGAAAGAGGATAATCCGAATAATGAGTTCTGAAAGGTATATTCCACAGTATAAGGTGAGTGGTAGGGCGATGAATTTGATCGCCGAAATTGCTGCTGCAATCGAACGGTACAGAATTATCCTCGAAGGTCCAGATGGCGTTCGGCTTCGTAAGATCAATCATGTCCGTACGATTCGTGGCACTACGGCTATTGAGGGTAATACTCTTACCGAGGAGCAGATTACGGCTATTCTCGCTGGTAAGCATGTGGCGGGACCGCAGCGCGAGATTGATGAGGTCAAAGGGGCTCATGCTGCCTACGAGGCGATAGAGTCGTTCAATCCGTATTCTATCGATGATCTTTTGAAGGCGCATGGCTTGATGACAGATGGGCTCGTCGACCGCCCTGGAAAGTTTCGTAATTGTAATGTCGGTGTGGTGGATGGATTAGGAAATGTTGTTCATATGGCTCCACCTTTCGCTAACGTTCCCTCGCTTGTGGATGATCTATTTGCTTGGCTTGCGGATAGCGAAGATCCAGTCTTAATCAAAAGTTGTGTATTTCACTACGAATTTGAGTTTATACATCCATTTCCAGATGGCAATGGGCGCACAGGGCGGCTTTGGCAAACTGCGCTTCTCGGTTCTTGGCGCAACGAATTTTATGGTGCACCTGTGGAGAATATTGTTTGGGCGCATCAGCAGGAATACTATCAGGCTATTCGCGCTTCTACCGCAGCTGGTGAGTGTGGACCGTTCATCGATTTTATGCTGGATAAGATACTGAGGACGCTCAAGGCCAAGGGGAAGGCTTATGAGACTGCGGCTGCCGAGAAAAGTAGCCAGAAAAGTAGCCAGAAAAGTAGCCAGAAAATTATAGGTGTGATGAAATCAATGCCTGATGTTACATTGACCGAATTGGCTAATGCGACTGGACTTTCTGTGGCCGGTGTCAAAAAGAACATTCGTAAGCTAAAAGATGCTAACCTTATTCGTCGTGTTGGACCTGACAAAGGTGGGCATTGGGAAGTGGTTTAATTTGGGTGATATAATTAGTGAGTTTTGGGAGAATAGCTTAGTGGACCCCATAGGTATAAACTTGGATACTAGCCAAAATATTGGTCCTTATAGAATAATTCGTCCCCTCGGCTCAGGAGGTATGGGTGCTGTTTATGAGGTTGTACCAATTTCAGGGGGTGAATCTTTAGCTCTTAAAAGCTTTACTTCCGTAGGCTCGCATGCTGAATTTCTTCGTAAGCGCTTTGTCGCAGAAGGTAAAATTCTATCTAAGCTTAATCATCCTCAACTCGTTAAGGTTTATGAACTAAGGTATGATGAAGTAATAGGTTCTCCATATTTTACGATGGATATGGTCTTAGGACCTAACGGTAGCCCATGTACTCTAGAAGATTTGCGGCGCAATGGCGAAATTGACGAAAAAGCCGTTGCGATATTTTATGCTGATTTACGCTCTGCACTAAAATACCTCCATGAAGAGGGCGTTGTACATCGCGATGTTAAGCTCGAGAATGTACTTATTAATTCAGAGAGACGAGCTATTCTTTCGGATTTTGGCGTTTCGCGCATAATAAAGCCTGATTTACGCCAGGAACTCGCTGTGACTACAACATTCGCGTCAGATCGTGCGCCGATTATGGGGAGCGCGGGCTATCTTTCGCCTGAGCTAAAATCAGGCGCGGCAGCTACGCCGGCGGATGATGCCTGGGCGCTCGGTGTCTTAACGTTTAGGCTTTTAACAGGCGTTTGGTACGAAAAAGATTCATCGGCGATGGAATTGTTGGCAGGTTTCGATCGAAAGTGGGCGAAACTTTTAGAAGTGCTTTTAAATCCTGATCCTAAAAAGCGTTTGCCTATTCCGCCCGCGCCATCGCTCTTGTGGGCGCGACGTAGAATTTTAAGGCGTGTTTTTTGGATAGGCGCGGCAGGTGCGGTGTTGGTCGCTGTTGTTGTTTTCATTGCTTCATATTTTTCAACGCCTCACTATGATTTTGATGAGTTCTTTCCGCCAGAAGTGGAGGATGTAGCGTTATGAGCGTATTCCCAGAAACTCCAACAATGCTTTTAACGCGTATCGCGGTACTCTCTACCGGTGAGGATCAATCAGTATGGACAGAGTTTTTTGAGTTGTATGAACCTGCTATGCGATTATATCTCGTTAATCGAGGAATTGATGAATTAAAGGCTGAAGATATAGTTCAAGATGTTTTTGTTAAGTTAGTGGGTGTATTGCGAACAGGCTCTTATGATAAAAAGCGCGGTAAATTTCGCACATATTTATCTCATCTATTGTATAATGAGATGATCGATCATTATCGGCGGGCTCAAGCGCGGCGAGAAGATTTACATATTCCGATTGAAGAAGGAGATATCGAAGTTGCCTCGACGGTTGGTGACGCGTTAGATAAAGAGTGGGCTAAAGCGCGTCATTCAGCGGTAGTTGCGCATATTCTCCAAAAAACTGCGCTTTCGGCGCAATCTAAGCGCGTTTATCAAGAGTTGGTTACGACGGGCGATACATGCGAAGAAGTTGCTAAGCGTATGGGGATTAAGGCGGCTGCCGTTAGACAGATTAAATCGCGCGTAGGTCGAATGGTCGCGGCGCTTGAAGAAAGGCTCGGTGAATGAAGGCGATTTTAGCGCTGTTTCTGAGCTTTTTCTTTAGTTTCGCTCTTATAGGCGCGACTGCAGAGTATGAAATGGAGCGTCAGGAGGTTAAAAAACTCCTCGCCGAAGATTTCGCCGCGCTTAATAAAGGTAAATTAACTCTAGCTCAAGTTGGTGAGAGAACGCTCTCATTAGCCGAAAAATCGAGCGGAACTATTCGTCGACGTATTCTTTTTGATGGTGCGCGGCGAATTTTTGAGCGAGTAGGAGATTATGAGCGTGTAGCTAAGATTAAAGAGCAGCTAGATTTAGAGACGAGACTTTTCGTTACTTCGGGTAAAACCGCTTTATTGCGCTTAAGTAAATATGGTGAGATAGAATTCGCTCATTGTCCGACGGGAACAGTAGATTTGGCTATCCATTGGCGTAATGGAAAGACTAAGAGCGTTAATTTAACTAAACCGTATTGGATTATGAAGTATCCTCTTACGCGGCGCCAATCCGCATTATTTCCACCTCTAGATCCTCCGAACGGGATAGTTAGTGAGGAGGCGTTTAAGAATTATGTCTGCCTTAACCGTACGCAGGCGGAAGGGCTGAGCGAATATTTTACTCAGCATTTTAGAGATGTTTTGCCGGATGGATATGTTGTGCGGCTACCGACATTGGCGGAGTGGGAGTATGCGTTTCATGCGGGAACGAAAGATCCTCAGAGCCCGTTCTACGATTTATTGCATATTCACATGCGTGATGAGGTTGATCGCGCCGTTCGATACGATTATGATGGCGGAAAACCTCAGCGCGAAAAGGCTGTCAATGCATGGGGAATTGGTGACTGGTGCGGCCAGGAGAAGGTTTATGATACGGTCGATCCGTCAAAGATAGAGGTCTCGCCCGATGATAAGGGCGATTTCATTCAAGTCCGGGCGCTACCGCCGTTAGAAACGACGGTCGACCCGTGTTTCACGTACAAAGGCGCAGACGGAATGACGCTTATCCGCATGCCGTTTTGGGCGCGATGGAAAGCTTCTCGCGTAGGCTTTGATCAGGACTGGTGCCCGATTCGCCTCGTTATCGCACCAAAGATAAAGTGATTAGAACAACTCTCCCGATCAGAGCTCGCATAGTCAATAGCAAATCGCCAACTCTGTCGGCGATTTTGTAGTAAATTCGCCAACTTTAGAATTACTTGCATTGCAAATTATTCTAAAATTACAATTGATATTTCACAGTCAATATGTTATCATTCATTTCGCTACTTAAAGGAGGATTATGGAAATCAATAGAGATAGTTATTTGGAGCGACTGGTTCATTTTATGCATAACGGCACGGTAAAGGTCGTTACAGGCGTTCGTCGCTGCGGTAAAAGCTACCTTTTAAGAACACTCTTTCATCGTTACCTGATTAACAATGGTGTGCCCGAAGCTCATATTGTTGAAATTGATCTTGAGGCTGAGGGCAATGAAAGATTTTGGGATCCGCTTGTTTTAGGGGAATATATAAGAAATCGGATCAAAGATAATGGGCGTTATTATGTTATCCTTGACGAAATACAGCGTGTACGAAAGACGATTCCCCCAGGTGTTGATTTGTCAAGGATAGCTCCGGAAGAACGGGAAAGCGCTTTTGTCACATTCTATGACGTTTTAAACGGCTTAAACAACAGGAAGAATGTTGATGTTTATGTGACTGGTTCCAACTCCAAAATGCTCTCAAAAGATGTTATGACGGTATTCAGAGGGCGTTCTACCGAAATTCGTGTCTTCCCGTTGTCATTTTCTGAAGTGTTGTCCGCAAAAGGCGGAGACAAGAGTGATGTATGGGAAGAATATCTTATGTTCGGCGGAATGCCTCAAGCCGTACTTGAGCCAGATGAAAAGGAGCGGGCCAATATTTTGAAATCTCTTTTTGAGTACGTTTATTTCCGCGATCTCGTTGAGCGTCATTCCCTTAAAAATGATGCGGTTCTTCGTGAAATCACAGATGTTGCCTGTTCATCTGTGGGGTCTTTAGTGAGTCCGCAGAAAATCGAGGCGACCATTCGTTCAGTTCAAGGACATTCTGCTTCAGCACCTACGGTCAAAAAATACCTTGAGTATCTTGAGGATGCTTTTCTTTTCGAAAAGGCATCTCGGTACGACGTGCGCGGAAGAAAATATTTCGATACTCCGGCAAAATATTTCGCCGTCGACGCAGGCCTTCGGAATGCCCGTCTCAATTTCCGCGAACCTGAACGGACGCATTTGATGGAAAATGTCATCTATAACGAGTTGCGAAGAAGAGGATATTCTGTTGATGTAGGAGTGGTGGACATTCAGTCTACCGTAGACGGTAAGCGCATATTCAAGCGGCATGAAATTGACTTTGTTGTCAATCTTCCTCTTGGAAAGATGTACATTCAGTCGGCGTTCAATATTGACGATCCGGTCAGAAAAGCGGCAGAGACGGCGTCGCTGCATAAAACAGGAGACTTCTTCCGCAAGCTGATCGTCACAGACGGAAATCGCAAGCTTGTTACAGACGAGGATGGTATCTCATACGTCGGCGTTCTTCAATTCCTGACGAATTGGGATATAATGAATTGAGCCATAAAGAGCTCCGAGGAAACTGAATGAAACTTTTCCTTTTTTTGTAGGCATTACGCCACGCCCAAGATGAGTTGTTTCGTGGCGACGACTTATATCGACTTTGAGCATAGTACAAATGATCGGTTAATTAATAAGTGTCACACTCCTCTCGCGTTTTGCGTATAGCATATCGGCGGCTGGTATGTTCGAGGGAAAATGTGGTATAATTACCGTACACTTCTTTCGAAAGACTGGTAATCGTTCGAATAAGGGAAGGTGTATCATTAGGATAACTGTATTCATTTACGGTGTCCTCTGTTGTGCATTTCCCTTGGGCATACCAGTCGCCTCGAAAGAAATCACACAGAGGCACCGTTTTTTTCGCACACGAAAGCGGGGCTTAAGGATGAGGTGTGCGGGAGGAGATGCGTCTAAATATAGCATAGGGTAATTATGACATGTAAACTCCCTATTGATTATAGGACAGGAGATGTCTTGAAAGGAGAGCGCCTTGAAGAGGCGTTGAAAAATCCTAATTCTCTGCGTTGCAATACCAGTCTAAATAAGGATGATATTTATTGTCCTTCGTGTGGTGGATTGGTAGCTGATAATATGAAACTTTGCGAAGATATTCATTTTCCCACCGATGATATGAGTGATTCTTCTAATAGAAGTTCTCGTATATGTAAGACTGATGAGGAGTTCAATAAAAAAGAAGATGAAGATAAAGTTACTCTTTCGAAGGAAGCATACTTAGACCTCTTAACTGCCGAAAAAGGAAACAAAACAGTTGTTGTTAAGAATATTGATTATGCCTGGAGTGTTATATCAACTGTAATCGGGTTGTTTGCAGCGGTTTGGGGGTGGGGCGCTTTTAACGCCCATAAAGATGTTGAAGCTAAAACGCCCTTACTTGTTGTGATGGCTAAAGCGTATGGATCGACATATAATCCGATAACACGACATGGGTATCGAATGTATATTAAGCATTTTACGACAATGGAAGGTGTTGAAGACAATCGGAAAGAATCGGATCGATATAAAGATGTGGTTGAAGAGACTATTTATGATTTGAAAAACGGTTTGGGCTTATAAATAACATATATAGAAAGGTATTAGTAATGAAAAACACAGTTGAAGCTCCAGCTCCCTTGCCAAATGAGACTGATGTCGCGATTCATGCGAAGCGATATTTAAGGCAAAATGGATATATAGTTATACCTTATAAACGTCTTTTTATGATGGCGGCTCGCTCATTACGCGTTGTTTGGTGGTGGATTTTTAGCCTATTTTTAAAAGTTAAGGAAAAAATTCTTAGTCATGCAAACGAACAACGCCAAAAAAAGATTGAACGCGCTAAGGCGAATCTTGAAGAATCTATTCGTAGCGAAAAAATATTGCAGGAGCAGTTAAAAGCTTTGGAAGAAGTGGCGCAGAAGGAGAAAGAAAAGGAATCTGTTGAAGAAGAATCTTCTGAACAAACGGAGCCTAAGTCTGGTTTGAGCGCAGAGCAAACAGAGTCAAAGCCAGAGTTAAGTGCAAAAATTCAAGAATTAAGGCTAAAAGAAACACAGGACTTAAGTAAGGTAGTAACGGATGATGCACCTAGTAGTGGTAATAAACGTTGTAAATCGTGTCAAACAGAATTACCTTTAAATGCCAGATTTTGTAGAAAATGCGGAGCTAAGGTTGTTTGAGGTAGATAAGTGACATCGTCTAATCAATAGAAAGGTTGCTCTTTATGATCTGCCAGAACTGTAACGAGGAAAATATCGAAGCGGCTGTATTTTGCCGTAAGTGCGGTAAGAGAATGGTTGTTTTAGAGCAAGAAGTAGCGAATGATAAGAAAACATGCGTGCAGTGCGGCAGTGAACTTAATGACGATGATTGCTTTTGTATGCAGTGCGGCGCGGCGGTAGAATCGTCCATCAAAGATAAATCCGAAGCTTCTACCGATGAGGCGATTAATGAAGTCAATGCTAATACTCAAGAAGAAAGTGCAGAAGACGAAAGCGTGAAAATTCCGACAGATATTCCATTTGTTACTGGAATATTGACGGTACTTATAATCGCTTGTTCAGGCTGGGTGTTTTGGCGTACTAATTCACTGATGGATGTTTCGGCTGAAGCGCTCTTAAAGTTTGGTGGAAATTTTAAGGCATTGACATTTTCGGGTGAAGAGTGGCGTCTTTGGGCGAATACTCTACTTCATGGTGGATTGATTCATCTTGCAATGAATATTTCTTGCCTTTGCTCATTCGGACCGATGCTTGAAAGAATGGCGGGACATGTTAAGTTTTTAGCTCTTTATTTGATAGCAGCTATCGGTGCAAGTGCGATATCTGCGATTTTTAACGGCGATGTTGTGTCGATTGGCGCGTCGGGGGCTATATTTGGTATTTTTGGATCCTTAATGATGTATGTACTTGTTATAGGATGGCGCTTTGGGCTTACAAAAGGTTCGATATTGGCGCATTTAAAGCAAGGATTTATTTTTGTCGGAGTTAATCTTGCTTACAGCTTGAGTCCAGGGATTGATATGTCAGCTCACGTTGGGGGCTTGTTAATCGGTGTAGGAGTGGGATTTTTGTTTGCCATCGTAGAGTTATTATATCCAAAGTTTTTTTCGCGTCTTATTAAATGTGTGCTCGCCGCATTATCTTTATTTGTGATATCTAAAATGACATATTCGTGGATTAAATCGGATTCATGGATAGGTTCAGAATCCGAAAATCACACTTTGGAATATAAATTGAATTTGTCATCAGCCGAGAAAGGAGATGCTACAGCGCAGTTTAATCTCGGCGTTATGTATGATAATGGCCAAGGAGTTGAGCAGGATTATGCTGAGGCAGTAAAGTGGTATCGCAAGGCTGCGATGCAGGGGGTTGCGTCTGCGCAATTAAATCTTGGGATTATGTATGCAAATGGTCAAGGCGTTACGAAAGATGAATATGAGGCAGTAAAGTGGTTTCGTAAGGCGGCAGAGCAAGGGGATGCGTCTGCGCAGTTTAATCTTGGCGTTATGTATGATAATGGTCAAGGAATTGAGCAGGATTATGCAGAGGCAGTAAAGTGGTTTCGTAAGGCGGCAGAGCAGGGGGATGCGTCTGCGCAGTTTAATCTTGGGATTATGTATGCAAATGGTCAAGGCATTCCTAAAGATGAATATGAGGCAGTAAAGTGGTTTCGTAAGGCGGCAGAGCAGG
>JAFXEU010000014.1 GCA_017520845.1 Kiritimatiellia bacterium
AGGCCGCAAAATCGATGTCGACCCGGCTTTTCCGCCGGAAATCCGCGGCGTATCCGACGCGGATTTAGCGAGCACCAGCGCCGAATCGACTCCGGCTCGAAGGCCTTACGTACATCAATTCAAAAAAGTGGGATAAGGGTGTGCGTATCAAAAGCTATGCAACCTTAAAATACGTTGATTGGAGCTGCCGCGGAACTGAAGAGAAATGTCTTTAAGCTCTTCGATGAACGGGCCGTCGACAAGAACGTCTGTCATCGAAAGAATCTCATCTGTCGCATCGGTGCGCCAGCGCGAAGCAGGATCCTTAAGCTGTTCGAGGGTGCAACCCGTATAAATCCAAAGCGTTTTCTCCGCGCCGAACTTCTCGCGAAACCTCTTTAAAAACGGAGCGAGACAAGCCTGGTTCGACGGCTCCATCGGCTCGCCGCCCAAGATGGTCAACCCCGCGATATGCGCCGGCTCAAGCGCGACAAAAATCTCAGATTCCGTCTCGTCTGTAAAAGGCGAACCATAGTTGAAATCCTGCGCCTCCTCGTTGAAGCAGCCCTTGCACCGGTGAGTGCAACCGGAAACGAAAAGGGAGACTCTTACTCCCTCTCCGTTCGCGATATCGCACTTTCGTATTGATGCGTAGTTCATTGGGCTAGCTGTTAGTCGTTAGGGGTTAGGGGTAGGGGTTAGGGGTAGAGTGGATACTTCTACCACTACCGCTATTTTCTACCGCCAACCGCTAACCGCCGATCAGTCAACGTGAAGTACGCGCTCTTTGATCTCCTGGGTGCGGCCCTGGTTCCAGAACTGCGAACCGATATAGCCGCATGTACGGCGGGCGACATTGAGCTTCGACTCGTCGGTGTTGCCGCACTTCGGGCACTTCCAGATGAGCTTGCCGCTCGCATCCTTGACGATTTCGATCTCGCCGTCGAAACCGCACTCCTGGCAGTAGTCGCTCTTCGTGTTGAGCTCGGCGTACATGATGTTGTCGTAGATGTAGCGCATGATCGAAAGGACCGCCGGCAGGTTGTCCTGCATATTGGGAACTTCGACATACGAAATCGCACCGCCCGGCGAAAGCTGCTGGAACTTCGCCTCGGTCGAAAGCTTGGAGAAAGCGTCGATCGGCTCGGTGACATGGATATGGTACGAGTTCGTGATGTAATTGCGGTCGGTGACGCCCTTGACGATGCCGAAACGCTGCTGGAGGCACTTCGAGAAGCGGTACGTCGTCGACTCGATAGGCGTACCGTAAAGCGAGTAGTCGATATCTTCGGCCGCTTTCCACTTCGCGGTGTACTCGTTGAGCTTTTTCATAATCTCAAGACCAAGCTTCTCGCCGTCGGGTTCGGTAAGCTTTTTGCCGATCAACGCGAAGACGCACTCCCATAGCCCGGCGTAACCGAGCGAGATAGTGGAGTATCCGCCATAAAGAAGCTTGTCGATCGTCTCGCCCTTCTTAAGACGCGCAAGCGCGCCGTACTGCCAGAGAATAGGAGCCGCGTCGGAGACCGTTCCTTTGAGACGGTCGTGACGGCAGCGCAGCGCCTTGTGGCAGAGCTCGCAGCGCTCGTCGAAGATACGCCAGAACTTGTCGATGTCGCCGTGAGCCGAAAGCGCGACGTCCACGAGATTGATAGTCACGACGCCCTGATTGAAGCGGCCGTAGAACTTCGGCTTTCCGGGCTTGTAGTTAAGCGCATTTGAAACGTTGCCGTAGCCGCCCTCGGAGCGGTCGGGCGTAAGGAACGAGCGGCAGCCCATGCACGTGTAGCAGTCACCTTCGCCGACGCTCTGTCCGGTCGAGAGCTTGTACTCGCGCATCTTCTTCTCGGAAATGTAGTCGGGCACCATGCGCTTGGCGGTGCACTTCGCCGAAAGTTCGGTCAGATACCAGTAAGGCGAATCCTCGGTTATGTTCTGCTCTTCGAGAACGTAGATGAGCTTGGGGAACGCGGGCGTCACATAAACGCCCTGCTCGTTCTTGACGCCCTTGATGCGCTCGCGGAGCACCTCTTCGATGATAAGCGCGAGGTCCCTGCGCTCGGCCTCGCTCTGAGCTTCGCCGAGATACATGAACACGGTGACGAAAGGAGCCTGACCGTTGGTCGTCATGAGAGTGACGACCTGATACTGAATCGTCTGCACGCCCTTCTGGATCTCTTTTCTGACGCGCTTCTCGACGATCTTCGAAAACATCTCGTCGCTCATCTTCACGCCCGTCTCGTCACACTCCTCCTGAAGCTCCTTGCGGATCGCCTGGCGTGAAATCTCGACGAACGGCGCGAGATGGGTAAGCGAAATCGACTGGCCGCCGTACTGGTTCGAAGCGACCTGGGCGATAATCTGCGTCGCGATGTTGCAGGCGGTCGAGAAGCTCTTCGGCTTTTCGATCATAGTACCCGAAATCACCGTTCCGTTCTGAAGCATATCCTCGAGGTTCACAAGGTCGCAGTTGTGCATGTGCTGCGCGTAATAATCCATATCGTGGAAATGGATGATGCCCTCCTTGTGCGCCTGAACGACGTCGGCGGGCAAAAGGAGACGCGCGGCGACGTCCTTCGAAACTTCGCCCGCCATATAGTCGCGCTGAACGGAGTTGATGCGGGGATTCTTGTTGGAGTTCTCCTGCTTGACGTCCTCGTTGTTGCTCTCGATAAGCGACATGATCTGCTGGTCGGTCGTGTTGGCCTGACGGAGAAGATTCTGCTTGTAACGATAGGTAATATATTTCTTGGCGACCTCATGCGCGCCCATTTCCATAATCTTCGTCTCGACGACGTCCTGAATCTCTTCAACCGTCATCGCGCGATCACGCGCCTCGCATACGCCGGCGACTTCTTCGGCGATAAGTTTAATACGGCCTTCCGAAAGCGCGTTCTTGTAATCGACCGCCTGAGATGCCTTGCGGATGGCGTTTTCAATTTTCGTAATATCGAACGACTTTTCCTCGCCGCTTCGCTTGATGATGTGCATCTCTTTCATTGTCGGTCTCTTTCTTTTAATTTTTTTATAATATAAAATCGTTTAGAGTTTTATAAACGGCATTTTAACCGTAAAACTACACTTTGTTGCGTAACTCTGTAATATCATACACTAAATATTGTATCTGCGCAACCCCCAAAATGCAAAAAAAATATCTACAGGTTGTATACAATAGATATATAAATATACAATTTATGGTAGAAAGAGGGGTTAAAAAAAGGGGGGCTAGATTGACTAGAAGCGCTAGATAAGCTAGACAAGATATTCTAGACGATCTAGAACTTCTAGAATATCTAGCACATCTAGAATCTCTAGAATATCTAGAAACCCAACCGTCTTCCCGCTATTTAAGGCCCAAGCGCTCAAAGGCCAGAGGTGTGGCGACGCGCCCTTTCGGAGTGCGCTCCAAATACCCCTCCATTATAAGAAAAGGCTCGTACGCCTCCTCGATCGTATCAGGCTCTTCACCGACCGATACCGCGATTGTCGACAAGCCTACCGGCCCGCCCGAGAACTTTACGCAGATCGTTTCGAGAATGCGCCTGTCCATATCGTCAAGACCGTTAGGATCGATCTCAAGAAGTCCAAGAGACTCGCGCGCGACATCACCCGTAATAAAATTGCCTGCGCGGATCTGAGCGTAGTCACGAACCCGGCGCAAAAGATTATTGGCGATACGCGGAGTACCGCGCGAACGGCGCGTGATCTCCAGCGCTCCGTCGCCGTCAATATCAACGCTAAGTTTCGCCGCGCTTCTCGCGACGATTTCGGCGAGCTTCGCGGGCTCGTAATAATCGAGCCTGTTCACAAGTCCGAAGCGGGCTCTCAAAGGAGCTGCAATAAGACCGATACGGGTCGTGGCGCCGACAAGCGTGAAGCGCGGGAGCTCCAATCTGACGGAGCGCGCGTTCGGGCCCTGGTCGATCATAATGTCGATGGCGTAATCCTCCATCGCGCTGTAAAGATATTCCTCGACCGTTTTGGCCATACGGTGGATCTCATCGACAAACACGATGTCGCCAGGTTCGAGAGTCGTCAAAAGCCCCGCGAGATCTCCCGGCTTCGTTATGACAGGCCCCGACGTCGTCTTGACGTTAACGCCCATGGCCTCGCCCAAAATATACGACAGAGTCGTTTTACCCAATCCGGGCGGTCCCGAAAAAAGAACGTGATCGAGCGATTCGCCGCGCGCCTTGGCGGCTTCAACGGCCAAAAGAAGCCTGTCGCGAATCTTATCCTGACCGACAAACCCGTCAAAATCCGTCGGCCGCAATTTATTGTCGAAAGCCGTATTGCGGCGATTCAACTCATCGCTCTGTCTTTCTTTATGCATCTCGTACCCGTTTCCCGAAGCCCTTAAAAATCTCACTTACCCATGCCGAAAAGCTTCAACGTAGCTCGGAAATCGGCGGGCAGAGGAGAGTGGACTTTAATGGTTTCTTTAAGCTTTTTAGGATGCGGCATCTCAATCGTCGAAGCGTGAAGCATCTGGCGCGGCACCTGCATAAGACGGGGGTCGCGCGCGTTTTTAAGCCCGTAGACCCTGTCGCCGATAATCGGGAACCGGTCTCCCGCGAGATGGCGGCGGATCTGATTGGTGCGCCCCGTCTCGATCATGACCTTAAGGAAACTCGCGTCGTCGCCGACAGCTTCGCGCAAAACCTTCGATACGGCCTCCTGGCCGTCAAGTTCGGCGTTGATCGTCTTTCGGGCCAGTTTATAGCACCCTACGACAATAGCGTGGTAAAGTTTCTTGACCCCGCGGACCTTGAACTTTTCGACGGCGGCCTCGTAAGCCGCAAAATTCTTGGCGAACAGAAGACACCCCGTCGTGTCGCGGTCGAGACGGTGAACGGCCTGCAAAGTGGGAATTTTCTCCTGCTCCCGGAGAATGTACTCAACAGACTTGGGCTCCTCGGAACTTATGAGGCCCGACGGTTTGTCGCAGACGAGATACGACTCGTCCTGCCACAACACGCGGACGTGGCGCTTTACCGCGACCGACTTTTCTACGGCCTTGGCAGATGCACTCTTGCCGCCCTGCTTTACGGCGCCTTTTACGACCTGCATCGGAATTTCGACGACATCGCCCGTCTTCAGCGAATGGCGCGCCATCCAGATGCACTTGCGGTTGACCCATACGCTGCGCCCATCGACGACAGCCTTGGCCGTGCGGCGCGAAAGGCTGAACTTAAGAGCGAGAAAATCCTGAAGAATCTTGGGATCGCTCTTCGTTACGGCGAGCGAGGCCATTCCGGCGGAATGTTGAGGGGCTGAACGCATCGTTTTAAAGTTTTATTACGCTGCCGACGACGCCCTTGACCTTGCGGCCATCGTAGTCGGGAGCGAGAGAAACCTCGACCTCTTCGTTATCTTCGCCGTCAGTCGTCTCCGCGACGATGCCTACGAGAGAAGACTCTCCGTCAAGCGCTTTAGCGAAATTGGACGGAAGCGGATCGTCGGACATAAAATCGGCAAACGATTTTGACTTCGCCTCATCTTCGCTCTCAAGCGCGAACATTTCGAGAAACGCCTTGTTGACATTGGTGAAACGCCCCTCTCGGTCGCACGAAAAAAGCGCGGCCTGGGAAAGCTCGAAAGCCCGCTCCTTGGAACGGAGCATACTGTTTATGCGGCGACGGCGCTCGACGTTCCGAATCGTAAAGACGAGATCGTCGGGCTCCATCAGATCGATCACTGAAACCGCAACTTCACAGAAAAACTTTGAGCCGTCCTTGTTGAGGCCGTTCGCGTCGATCATCATGTGATGACCGTCGTCAAGGCCCTTGCGGATACGCTTGACAATCTCAGGCGCGAGGCCGGGAATGAAAAAGGAAATCGGTCTATCGATCACTTCATCCTCATTATAGCCGAAATGCTCCACGGCTCTACGGTTAACCTCAAGAATATGACCGTTGGGATCGGTAATCACGACAGCATCATACATTCCCGCCAGAAACTGACGGAAAAGAGATTTACGGTCTTTAGGCACGAAAAGCGGCATAATTGGGTAATATTATATCAAATTATACGATGAGCATGCAATCACCATAACTGAAAAACATATAATTCGACCTGACGGCCATCGCGTAAGCGCAAAGCATCCTCTCCCGGCCCGCAAGCGCCGAGACCATCATCAGGAGCGTCGACTGCGGAAGGTGGAAGTTCGTAAGCATAGCGTCGCAAACTTTAAAGCGGTACGGCGGATATATGAAAATATCGCTCGCTCCGGAGCCCGCGACGATACTGCCGTCTTCGGTCGACGCGGCGATCGTCTCCAACGTGCGCACCGTCGTCGAACCTACGCAAAATACTCGTCCGCCGCGCTTTTTACACGCATTTATCGCCTCTGCCGCCTCTTGCGTGACTTTAAAAGCCTCAAAATCCATGTGGTGATCTTCGATATTGTCGGCCTTAACGGGGCGGAAGGTCCCGGGGCCGACGTGAAGCGTCACGGAAACGCGTTTTACGCCCTTAGCTTCAAGCGCGGCGAAAATCTCCGGCGTAAAATGAAGCCCCGCCGTAGGCGCGGCGACCGAGCCGACGTGTTTGGCATAAATCGTCTGATAACGCTCGCGGTCGGCAAGCTCCTCCTCCTCTGTTCCCTCGCGCTTTACGTAGGGAGGCACGGGAGTGCGGCCGAATTCATCGAGAAGATTCTCGAGTTTACCTTCACACGAAAACTCAACCTGCCACATGCCGATGCCGCTTAAAGGCTTTAAAAGCGTAACCGTGAGCTCGCGGTTCGGTCCGAACACCGCCTTTTGGCCGGGGCGGCACTTACGGCCGCTGCCGATGATGCAGTTCCAGACGAGACTGTCAAGTCCGCTCGAAATGGATGTCGGTATCTCGGCTCCGTCGACGGGTGCGGCGGCAACCATAAGAAGCTCAACCTCGCCGGGGGTATCTTCCCACGTTCCGATAAGACGCGCCGGAAAAACCTTGGTGTCGTTCACGACAATTAGATCGTTCTCGGTTATATACTCTACGATATCAGCGATATGACGGTGCTCCAGAACGCCGGTCGCGCGATGAAGCACCATCATCTTCTCGGTCCCGCGTTTCTCGGCGGGATGCTGCGCAATAAGTCTTTCAGGAAGCGGATACCAAAACTGTTGAGTTTTCATAAATGTATCAGGTTGCGGTTCTGCTGAAATCCTTATGCGCGGGCGTATTCGACGGATTAAACTTTTTCGACCTTGATTTTTGTCGGGTGGGAGTTGAGCGAAACTTCGTCGGCGTCGCACGCGGCGAACTCGAGCGAAAGAGCGAGCGTCTCGCCCTTCACGTACTGAGCGTGAGCCTCGAGAGCCGAACGCATCTCATCGTCTGCTTCAACCGTAAGCGCGATACGCTGAGTAACCTCGAAGTCGGCCTCCTTGCGCATCGACTGGACGTGGCTTACAAACTCGCGGGCGAGACCCTCGGCGATAAGCTCAGGCGTAAGAGCCGTCTCAAGGCCGACGACGACCGCGCCCTCGGACGCGACAACGAGGCCTTCCTTAGGCGAGCGCGTCACGAGCACATCATCTGCCGTAATCGCAACTCCTTCAATCTCCTTCGTCCAGGCGTTCCCACCCCGCATTGAGCCGCCTTCGGCGCTCGCTTCGCTCGGGGGATACGTTCTCAATTCCCCGTTCCCCATACTCGCTATCGCAGCTGCAACAGCTTTCATCTTAGACCCGCACTTCTTGCCGAGCGTCTTGAAGTTAGCCTTATACGAAACGTTGCAAAGCTCGGTCTCGTCGGCTACAAACTCAACCTTCTTGACGTTAAGCTCATCTTCGATAAGCGACTCAAGCCCCGCAACATCACCGCCCGCCAACTTAAGCGCAGAAAGCGGCTGACGAACCTTAAGATCGTTATCGGCTCTCAAACGGCGGCCAAGTTCGACGGCGGCCTGGACATCAGCCATACGACGCTCCAGATCGAGATCGCGAGCGGCGGCGTTGGCCGTCGGGAAATCGCAAAGATGAACGGAGTCGGGATCGCTCTTACCCTTCAGGTTGCGGTAAATCTCTTCGGCTATAAACGGCGTAAAGGGAGCCGCGACCTTGGAGAGCTGGACAAGAACGTAACGCAGAGTCCTGTACGCCGAAAGCTTGTCGCCGTCGTTCGTCGATTTCCAGAAGCGGCGGCGGCTGCGGCGAATGTACCAGTTCGTCAAATCTTCGACGAACTTGACGAACGGGCGGACGGACTTCTGAAGATCGTAATTGTCCATCGCGTCGGTAACTTCGGCGATAAGCGTCTCCATCGACGAGACGATCCACCTGTCGAGAACGTTCTCCGACTCGGGGAAAGCGACTTCCTCGTCATGGAAGCCGTCGACGTTCGCGTATGTTACGAAGAACGAATAGGCGTTCCACCACGGAATGAGCAGATCGCGCATGAGCTGCTTTACGCCGTTCTCGGAGAACTTGAGCGACTCCGCCTTGACGACGGGCGAATAGATCATATAAAGACGGATCGCATCGGCGCCGTAAGTGTTAAGCATCAGATTGGGATCTGGATAGTTCTTAAGACGCTTCGACATCTTCTTGCCGTCTTCAGCGAGAATAAGCCCGTTAACAATGACGTTCTTATAGGGCGACTTGTCGAAAAGACAGGTTCCAAGAACCATGAGCGTATAGAACCAGCCGCGGGTCTGATCGAGACCCTCGGCGATGAAGTCGGCCGGGAAGAACTCATCAATACTCTTCCCCGTTCCCTGTTCCCCCATATAATGCTGCTGGGCATAGGGCATCGAGCCGGACTCGAACCAGCAGTCGAGAACTTCGGGCGTACGGTGATAAGTCTTACCGTCCTTCTTAATGACGATCTTATCGACGAAATGCTTGTGAAGATCCGTAACCTTCTCTCCCGAAAGTTCCTCAAGCTCCTTGATGGAGCCGACGCAAATCATGTCTTCGGGATCCTCGTCGTTGATCCACACGGGGATGCAGCTACCCCAGAAGCGGTTGCGCGAAATATTCCAATCGCGAGCCTCTTCGAGCCAGTTGCCGAAGCGCTTCTCGCCGACGTAATCAGGCGTCCAATGCACAGGCGCGTTATTCTTCGCGAGACGCTCGTGGAGATCTTCGACGCGGACGTACCAGGCGTCAATCGCGCGATAGATAAGCGGCGTATCAGTACGATCGCAGAAAGGATACGAGTGGACGATCGTCGCCTGATGAACGAGCTTACCCTCGGCCTTAAGCCACTTGATGAGATCCTTGTCGCAATCCTTGCAGAAGCGGCCCTTAAGCTCGGGAATCGCATCGGTAAACGCACACGCGTCGTCGAGCGGATCGACAAACGCTGTCATTCCCGCTTCTTTGCAGACGCGGAAATCGTCTTCACCGTATGCGGGAGCGATATGCACAAGGCCGACGCCGTCGTCGGTCGTGACGTAATCGTCATTCGTCACACGGAAAGCGCCCTCGGCCTTCTTGTCGGCGAAATACGGGAAAATCGGCTCGTACTCGACACCCTTAAGCTCAGAGCCCTTGAACTCGGCTACAATCTCGCGATCGCCTTCCTTTTTAAAGATGTGCTCGAGCCTCGCCTTAGCCATAATGTAGACGCTCTTCGCCTCATCCGTCAAATCTCTGACGGCTACGTAATCGATCGCCGCGCCGGCGCAGATCATAAGGTTCTCCGGGAGCGTCCAGGGAGTCGTCGTCCAGACGAGAAGATAAACCGTCTTCTCGGCAGCAAGAAGCGACTTCATCGTTTCACTGGTAGCCGCGAGCGCCTTGGTGCGAACCGTTACCGTCGGATCCTGAACATCCTTATAGTTGTTGCCGGCCTCAAAGTTGGAAAGCGGAGTAGAGAGCTTCCAGCTGTAAGGCATGATGCGATGAGACTTATAAACGCGGCCCTGATTCCAAAGCTGCTTGAAGACCCACCAGATCGTCTCCATGAACTCCGGGTTCATCGTCTTGTAGTCGTTCTTAAAGTCGACCCAGCGACCCATGCGCGTAACGGTCTTCTCCCACTCATTAACGTACTTAAGAACCATCGAGCGGCACTGCTCATTGAACTTATCTACGCCTAGAGCCTTAATTTCCGGCGCGCCGGCGACTCCGAGAGCCTCCTGAGCGAGAGCTTCAATCGGAAGACCGTGGGTGTCCCAGCCGAAACGTCGCTCGACATATTTACCGCGCATCGTCTGGTAGCGCGGCACGATATCCTTAATGATACCTGCCAAGAGGTGACCATAATGCGGCAATCCCGTTGCAAAGGGAGGACCGTCGTAGAATCTGTACTGGCTCTTGCCCTCGTTCTTGGCGAGAGATTTCTTAAACGTGCCGTCTTTCTCCCAGTAGGAGAGGATTTCCTCTTCCATTTTGGGAAACGCGATCTTGTTGGATGCACTCTTAAACATTTTTATTACTCCGTTAAATTCAGCTGTGACGGCGCATCTGACGCGTCGGAGAAGGAGGATCGATAACTTCCGGCTCAAGGACGTTATCCTTGCGGGCGGTTTTACGGCGCATCATCCACATCTGGATAATGCTGAGAACCTGGGAAACCGTCCAGTAAAGCGAGAGCGCCGACGCGAAATTGTAGAACATGACGAGCATCATGATCGGCATTATTACCGTCATCATGCGCTGCTGGTTCGGATCGCCGGCCGAAGGAGTGAGCTTGCTCTGCAGATACATCGTCACCGCCATCAAAACGGGCAGAATATTGAGCCCTCCGAACGGGAACCAGGAAGCGAAAAGATGCTCCGGCGCCGAGAGGTCATCAATCCAGAGGAAGCCCGCATAACGAAGCTCGACCATCGAGCGCAACACGTTGAAAAGCGCGATGAAGATCGGAATCTGGATAAGCATCGGCAGGCACGAACTCAATGGATTCACTTTCTTCTCGCGATAGAGAGCAAAAGTTTCCTGCTGAAGGCGCTGGGGATTATCCTTGAACTTTGCCTGAAGTTCCTTCAAAAGCGGCTGAATCTCCTGCATCTTCTTCATACCCTCGGTCGACTTGCGGGTAAGGGGCCAGAAGATAAGCCGTACGAAAATCGTCAGAAGGATAATCGCGACACCGTAGTTGGGAATAAGATCTTCGAAAAAGTTAAGAATCCAAACCATCGGATAGCAAAGGAAGCTCCAGAATCCGAACTCCATGACTTCCTTCATATTGTTATCGCCCATCAAAGACTGCTCCTTAGGGCCTACAAAAAACTCGGTCGTGCGCTTCTCAACCCCGCCGCCGAACAGCACGTCAACGCCTGCATTGTACGGGCGGTAAACGTCATTAACCTCGATGTCTCGATTCACTTTCGCCGTAAAGCCCTTGTTGTCCTGGCTTGATTTGACAAGAGCGGTAACGAAGAAACGATCTTTCACGGCAATCCAATCATGCTTTCCGTTTACGGTTTCAGACTGTGCAACCGGCTCTCCGGCCTGCAGTTTCCTGGGCCCGCCGCAACCGCATCCGCCGGAGGTCCCGCCCGAAAGGAGCGAATAAAGCTTCGGAGAGGCCTCGTCGTCGGTTCCATAATACATAACATCGCCGTCCTCGCCGGAAGTACGGCCGTCGATCGAAAGAATATCGTCCGACGACTTGCCCATAGTCATTACGCCCATGGACATGGCGTTTCCGTCTTTCAAGCGAGAGGGCTCGCCGAACGAGTCATCGATAACTACTTTGTAACCGGGTTTAAGAGTGATTTTTCTTTCAATCTTGGCAATGTCGTTGGTAAAGATAATGTAATCATCGCCCTTTTCCTTAACGCCGTATGCAGCCATATAAGGCAGGCCGTCAACACCCTCAAGCACTCCCAAAGGAGCGGCTGTATAGTCCAAGACGACGGCAGGGTTAGTGTCGCTGATCGCGCCCGCTTTTTCAGCAAACTTCTTGAGCGTCGCCTTCTTTACGCCGGCGCCCCACGTCGTCAACTGAAGTTTAAGCTCCGCGTTCTCAAGAAAATTCGTCTCCTCCGGGACATCGGGCTTATACATCTCAATCGCCTTCTTCGCTTCAGCGACGACCATTTCAGCGGCGACCACGGCGTTCGGCGCGAAAGCTTCAGCCACAGCAGCCGTATTCGCCGGAGCATTCGCGGCGCCGTCCGCCGGAGCCTTGGACTCTGCGCTTGCGACGGCCTTCTCGGCCTCCTTGGCCTCCTTGGGCGGCTGGGTGTCCCTGCCGGACAAAAAGCACCACACCAGGGCCATGCCTAAAAACAGGCAAATCAATTTCTCTGTCTTATTCATTTTCTTTTTCCTTTAAAGTAAAATCGTTTTTCCACTTCCCTTTCGGGGGAACCGGGTCATACCCGCTCGCCCCGAACGGACGGCACCTCAAAAGTCTTAAAACGCCAAGAACGAATCCCTTTGCGGCGCCGTGCGTTTTTAACGCCTCTAACATATACGCCGAGCAGCTCGGTTCAAATCTGCAACATCCTCGAAACAGCGGACTTAGAACGATCTGATACGCCCGCACAAGAAAAATCAGCGGCGCCGCGAAACATCTCGAGAGAAAACCCATTTCATCTCCTCCATCACATCGGCGCACCGCTTCTCGATTATCGCGCGTCGGGCGATAAAAACCCATTCACTCTCAAGGGGGGCGACACCCTCCTTCACCAAAAGGCGATAGGCCTCGCGCATCAACCGCTTCGCCCGGTTTCTATCAACGGCGTCGTGAAACGTCTTCTTAGAAACAACAACGCCGGCCATGCGGTCGGCGTCAGGTTGCGAAAGACGCCACGCGACGAGGAGACGTCCCTTGACGGAACGCCCCCGGTCGAAGACTTTCTTGTACTTCGCGCCGGGGAGTCGCGTGGACATTCCGAACGGCCTTTAGACCTGCGTCAAACGCTTACGGCCCTTGGCGCGACGGGCTGCGAGAACCTTACGCCCTCCTTTTGTCGCCTTGCGGGCGCGATATCCGATTTTCCTTTTCCGCTTGATTTTGGACGGCTGCCATGTCATCTACATGATTTCTGTTCCTTTCGACTAAAATTGATATTTAAGATATAGTTTATCATATCCCGCGCCGAACTTCAAGCGCGATAATACTCTGGAATATTCCCCCCAGTTATATTTTCCGACAAAACATTCCGTGACTGTTCATAACGCGGCGGATGTTGCTGCAACCGTGCTCAGCTTTTGATATGGGCGATTTGCGCGTCCTTGCGACCGCTCGACGTACACGAGTACGTCTTCGGGTCGCAGTCCAGCGCAAATCGCCACATCTGAAAAGCGTCCGCTCGGCTA
>JAFXEU010000015.1 GCA_017520845.1 Kiritimatiellia bacterium
ATACAAAGCGGCGGCTACACAGGCGACATTTCCTGTGTAGCCGCAGATTGAACGACTGGGATTTGCAGGCGGCGGGGCGCCCAAGCGGCCGGCGGGATTTTAAATCCATCCGCCGGTATCAGCTTGGGTCGCCGCCTTAGGCATCTGCATGCTTCTTCATTCTACGTCAGCGACAGGCCAGCGTAGATTTTCGAAGCGTGAAACTCCGCAAATGCATCTCTTTTTTCGAATCCAAGCTCCTTCATTCGCTCTTTACCCAACACGGAGCAAAAACGCACAAGCTTCCTGCGGTAGAACTTCTCCCCCTCCCGGTTCGGAGTGGGATCCCCGCGCATGATGTGCCATGCATATGTCAGAAGCTTGCGCCCGATGGCGCATGCGACCTTGTTTTTGGGTTTGCCTCTGTTAAGCATGCGCCATCCCCATTTGCCGATGGATGTCGCGGCACATGTATTCAGTACCGTATGGCCGGCCTCGACATAATAGTATTTGAGGTCGCGTCGGCCTTCCTTGTCCAACGGCTTGCCCGTTCCTCCTCTTTTTGCGGCGAGCCTTTCCTCTTCTCCGCTGGTGTCCAGGATTGGCGCGAAGCCTCCGTAGGCGGCCAGTTTCGATGCGCTGCCGAAGCGTCGCGCATCTCCGACCGCGGCAATGGTCGCAAATGCCGCTTTGTAGAATATGCCGGGCAGCTGCATGAGGGCCATTGCCGTATTGCTGCCGAAGGAATGCTCGGCCATCATCTCTTCGAGCTTTTTCAGACGCTTCGCATGCAGCTCGTACTCCTCCACGAGCATGGCGAGTCTTTCGGCCATGATGCCTCTGATGTCCATCTTCCTGATGTCATCGCGAATGGTCTGGGCCGTTGTCTTCCCTGCGACAACGTCAATGCCATAGCCTTTGCGGTTGCAGATGGACCATATTCTGTTGGCGGCCCGCGTCATGTCTTTCCTTGCGTCGCGATATGCAAAAAGGATGTCACGGCATTCGGCCGTTTCGTCTGGCGGAGTCCAGACGAACTCCTGGATGTCGCCTTTCATGTACCCCTGGGCAATGTTCCTGGCGTCTTGGATGTCGCGGACTTTCCTTTTCTTCTCCTTGCCATGGATTGCGTTCGAGGGAATCACCTCTGCACGAAAACCCAGTTCGCACAATTCCTGCTTCAGCCGCATGGAATTCGTGGACGCCTCGATCAAAGTGAGGGATTCCAGCGGGACATGGCGCTCGTAGGTCGCTGCCATGGCGCTGATATCGAAGCACTTGATCTCTTTGAACAGCACCGGATTCCACGGGTCAGACCATTCCCACACGGAGATGGCGATCTTTACGGAATGCGCATCCATTCCGACCACGTATCTGGGACGTCTGCTGATGTCCCGAACTGTCGCATCGACTTGCTTTTCGTCGGTCATTTTGCTACCTTTCTTAATTGCTGACACGCATTGAAGCAGACGGTTGCTGCAAAGTTGCATACGAGTATCCGGGGTCTTTCGCCCCATGCAGGTGGTTTCCGTCGGCGCTCAAACACGTTGGGCGAGTGTGGGCCTTCCGGCTTGACTCAACGTCCCACTCGAGCGTCTCCCATGCGCGCAGCGTGTGTTAACCAATCACCCGCTGCTCCGTATAATACTTCAATGCGTGTCAGACTTTCAACCCCGGATTCTATTTCTGTTAAGCAGAAACACGCAATACTATACCAACACGTTCGCAGGATGGTTCATAGAGGCGGAGGATGGCGTGAAGGTCGAAGCGACGGACAGGTGCAAGACGGGCGTGGTGAAGCTCTACGCGCACTGGGAGGTGTACGTCGACCCGTTCGTGGACGCGATCTGCGCGGCGCGGAACCTCACGTTCTTCTCGGAGGGCGACAGTCCCTGGTTCGTGGATGGCGACGGTGTGGCCCGTTCCGGCCCTATCGGAGACAACGGGTCGACCTCGCTCACCACTACGGTGCAGGGAGCTGGGACTCTCTCGTTCAGGTGGCGCACGTCGAGTGAGGGGAGTTACGACTTCCTTCGCGTCCGGGTGGACGGCAGCGAGGCGTCGAGCATCAGCGGCGAGAGCGGCTGGCTCGACTTCTCGCTCCCTGTCAGCGGCACGGGTTCGCACACGGTCGAGTGGGC
>JAFXEU010000016.1 GCA_017520845.1 Kiritimatiellia bacterium
AATGGCGTTTTCGACAATAATCGGCAACACGGACGATCATTTGCGAAATCACGGATTTCTTTTAACGGAGCGCGGGTGGAGACTTTCGCCAATGTTCGATGTTAATCCTAATCCGCATGGCGGAGTTTCAGCGCTTGATACAGGAGACTTGTTTGATGATTCAGAGTATTATCGGCTTACGAAAAAAGAAGCGAAGCAACGTTATGACGAGATGTATTCGCTTATTAAGGATTTAGCACCTAATTTCGTGAAATGAATGATAGCTGGGGTCATTGACGATAAGTGACAGAAAATTGCGATAAAAGCGGCGGATTGAGGATGTTTTGAAGCGAGAATTTGGCGTGGATTTTTTTTACCACTGAAAGCACGGAAACCGGCTCGCTTGGAGCTCGCCGGACACCGAAAGGGTTGGGAAGGTTGCCTTCGGATAAATCAACCATATTGATTCCATAATACTTTTGATTTTTTAGTAGATGCCTTCGGCACGGGGTCTGGGGTGCAACCCCAGATATAAACTATGATACAAGGTTGTAAAAGGTGACGGTTGGATTGTGCGAAGCTCAAAGGCGTAACGTTAGTGAGCCTCTATGTGAACAACCATCGGAGTTTATAAAACTAAGCGCCGCGCAAAATAATAAACTCTATTTCCTCTTCTGTTAGATTTGTAATTAACTCCGATAGGTTCCGATGCCTACACTAACGTTTCGGCTTAGTGCTTTGCGTTTTCTAACCGCTTATCAGTACGTTTTACTGTGTCATTTTTTTTTAGATGCCTTCGGCATTCGGGGTCTGGGGTGAAATTCCAAGGTATATGGTGAAAGTTCTATATCTTCACGAGCTCGAAGACAAAAGGTGCGCACCTCTTAGGTCTGAGGTGCGCACTTCTCGGTTTCGGCGACAAAAAGCGCACCTCCTTGTATGGCCGCGGTGATTTATGATATAATAAGGAACGCAATGATCATAACTGCACAAAATTGTCGTATTTTGCAGGGGGGGGGGTAATTATCGCCTAGCCCCGTCTGACAGTTTTGATGCACACGTGCGGCGCGTGCGGCCTTTCGGGTCGCCGCGCCGCGTTCATTTTATCAATGCAACCCGAAAGGAACAAAACGCATGAATGCAAAAGCAATCCTTGGCGCGACGGCTGCCGCAGCAGTGGCGCTGACGGCCTTTGGATCGTCGCCTGAATTGAAAATCACGGGTCGCGACATCCATCGGACGCCGCGATGGAGCGTTGAAAAGGCGAAGGCCTGGGGAGCGGCGAATCCCTGGTTCTGCGGCGTCAACTACATTCCCGCGAACGCGGTCAACTATACCGCGATGTGGGACAAGACGAGTTTCTCGCCTGACGTCATACGCCGCGAGCTGAAGCTGATGACGGACATGGGCATGAATTGCGTCCGCTTCGTGATGCAGTACAAGGTTTACGAGGACGATCCGGAGTATTTCAAAGCGACGCTGGACCGGTTTCTCACGCTCTGCGACGAGGCTGGCGTGAAGGCGATGCCGATCTTCTTCGACGATTGTTCGTTCGGCGCGAGCAACGACCCAGTCCTCGGGCGCCAGAGCGAACCCCTCGAAGGCTGGTACGCCTGGGCGTGGAGTCCGTCGCCGGGCCACACGATGGTCATCGACGGGCGCGAGCATCCGAAACTCGAAAAATACGTCAAGGACGTGATTTCGCGCTTCAAAGACGACGGGCGCATCTTCCTTTGGGATCTCTACAACGAGCCTTCCAATCACAAGCTCGGCTTCCGCTCCTATCCGCTTCTCGAGAAGACGTTCGCCTGGGCGAGGGCGGTCGATCCGTCGCAGCCGCTTTCGTCCGGGATTTGGAACAACGACAAGAGGCTGAACGCAATAATCCTTGCGAACAGCGATGTCGTTACGTTCCATCACTATGCAGACCGCGAGAAGACGGCGAAGAGGATGAAGGAGATACTGAAAATGGCCAAAGGCCGGCCTGTCATCTGCACCGAATGGATGAACCGCACCGTCGGTTCGACCGTGAAGGACTGCCTCGGACTTTTCAAGGAAGCGAATGTCGGGTGCATCGCGTGGGGACTCGTGAACGGCAAGACGCAGACCCACCTGCCGTGGCGCCATCGCCCGGAAAAACTTCCCTACACCGGCGTTTGGCAGCACGACCTCTTCCGCGGTGACTTCACGCCATACGATCCTTCTGAAATCGCCATAATCAAAGAGGCGACCGGCAAGAAGTGATTTGAACAACATCAGTCAACAAAAAAACAACGAAAACAATGAGAAAAACGATGAAACCCATCAAAATGCGCGCGGAGGTGAATAATTGCGGAATCGTGAGATTGTGTTTCGCAGTTTTTGTTGCGATCGGCGCGGCAATCCCCCTGACGGAGGTTGCCGCCGCGACGACCGCGCCTTCGTCTCTTTACGATTTGACGACGAATGGCTCAGACGCATCGGGGAGCGTCGCAAATAACGATTATTCCACAACGGGTACGGGCAGTTACCATGGAACCAGGGCATTTGACGGAACAGATACACATGAGCTCAGGCGATGGCTTCCAAAGGTGACCGCCAATATGTGGGTCGTCTATACATTCAACGTTCCGACGGTTGTGGACTCCATCGGCATTCTACTTCCCAATGCCGACTACGCTACGGCGAAACGCGCGCCGAACGCCTGGACTTTTCACGGCTCGAACGACAAATCTACATGGGAAAAACTTGACGAGCAGAGCGGCGAAACAAACTGGTCGGTAAACGAGAAGCGATATTACAAGTTCTCGAACACGAAGGCATACAAGTATTACAAATTCAATTGCACGGCAAACAATGGTGCGACGGACTTCATGCAGATTCAGGAAATGGAGTTCTACTGCACCGGCACGGGCGACTCCACGTGGACGGGCGGCGGCGAAACGAGCCTTGTGAACGACGATGCCAACTGGGGAGGCGCGGCAATGCCCGGCAGCGAGTACGAGGCGTATATCGACGATACAGGCGAGACGCCGGCAACGGTTCCGTCCGGCCTGACGGTTTACAAATTCCTCCGGTTGGGAAACGAAAGCGGAAACAGCGCGAAGGTTGTGCAGACGACCGGCACGGTGAGACTTTCCGGCAACAGCACGATCGGCAGGGCGGGAGCGACCGGCGAATATGCGATTTCCGGCGGCAGGCTTGTCATCGGGAGTAATCTCTATTTGAGTGCGGTGGCAGGCGGCAAGAGCAATGGCATTCTTGATATTTCCGGCGATGGCGAAGTGGAACTCGGCGGTAAATTCATGTTGTGCGCGAACCAGGCATCCGCCGGATCGACGGCATGCGTCAATATTTCCGGCAACGGAAAACTTACCGTCACGGGCGAGATGGATATAGGCACCGATGGCAATTCCGCCGCGACGACGGGGACGGTTTATCAGACAGGCGGCGCTTTGACCGCCAAGTCGATGATGGTAGGATTCGAAGGAAGCAACTACGGCGAATACCTGATGTCCGGCGGAAACTGCTCCGTTGAAAACTTGCATATCGGCCATGAAAACGGAACGGGTAATATCGAGATGACGGGCGGGAATTGCTCCGTTAAAGAATTGTTTGTCGGCTACGGCGACTCTGGAACGGGCAATGTCGAAATGACCGGCGGAACGTTGTCCGCCACCTCATCGCTGAGCATCGGGCGCTTCGGATATGGAACGTTCTCGGCAAGCGGCGACGCCACCGTCGTCACCGCTACGAACGTTCGCGTCGGTTTCTCTTATCAAAACGACAGCCGCAAGGGCTACGGAACATTCATCGTGACGAACGGCGCCGAAGTCGCTACGACGAAGATTTACGCCGGAGCA
The DNA here is from genome assembly GCA_017520845.1 of Kiritimatiellia bacterium. Lineage (GTDB taxonomy): Bacteria > Verrucomicrobiota > Kiritimatiellia > RFP12 > UBA1067 > UBA1067. Next base: position 3,822 of record JAFXEU010000016.1, read on the forward strand.
GAAAAGTCGCATGTCGATCGCGCGAAAGTCGTGTTCGACGGCGCGGTTTTGACTGCCACCGCCGCCAGCGCCGAGTTTCTGAAAGACCTGCCCGACGTAACGCTCGGAGCTGGAGGTCTGACGATCAACACCGAAGGCAATGCGGTCACCATCGCGAATTGCGCATTCGTTGCCGAGCCGGGCGCGAAAATCACCGTCACGGGCGGCGGCACGGTGACGTTCGAGGATTGCACGGTCGCTTTCACGGAGAAACCCGGACGCTCGTTCGCTTTCGCCGAGACCGACGGCGTGTTTTCGGGAATGCCTGCATTCTCCAACATCGGCGGATCGCATGTTGAGATGTCCGGCGACAACAAGAAAATCGGCATTGTCCGACATGGTCTTATGATTATTTTCCGGTAATCTGGAGTATATGAAAGCTAAAAGTATGAAGAGGTGTCTTGCGCTGGCGCTTGCGTTTGCCGTCGGCGCGGCGACCATGGCGCGGGGCGGCGTTGAACGCGAGCGCCTTTCCGCGGGATGGGAGTTCATGCGCGCGGACGGCTCCGCAAGCGAGACGAACTCCGCCGCGTGGCGCGCGGTGCGCGTTCCGCACGACTGGGGCGTCGAGAAGCCGTTCGATCCGAAGAAACCCTACGGCGACGCCTATCTCGAGCCGACCGGTATCGGCTGGTATCGGCGCACGTTCCGTCTCGACCCCGCGCGCGCGGCGCGCGTCAAGGCGGGCGGGCACGTCTTTTTCGAGTCGAACGGCATGATGAGCCATTCGAAGGTCTGGGTGAACGGCGCCTACGTCGGCGGCTGGCCGTACGGCTACACGGCGTTCCGCTGCGATCTGACGCCGTATCTGAGACTTGACGGCGAGAACACGCTCGTAGTCAGATGCCACAACTACACCGATTCTTCGCGCTGGTACACCGGCGGAGGCATGTACCGCGAATGCCGTTTGGCGTACTGTCCGGCGGACTATCTCATTCCCGGCTCCGTCGCGATCACGACGCCGGACGTCACGAAGGAGAAGGCAACGGTGCATGTGGAATGGGAGATGTCGAAGTCCGGCAGAAAAGAGCGCACGTTCACTGTCGAGTCGCCGCGTCTCTGGGATATCGACGATCCGCATCTTTATTCTCTCGAAATCGAGGGCGAGACGTTCCGCTACGGCATCCGCACGATCGCGTTTTATCCAGACGCGCGAGGGTTCCAGCTGAACGGGCGCCGCGTCGAGCTGAAGGGTGTGTGCCTACATCATGAACTCGGGGTGCTGGGCGCGGCGTACAATCGCGCCGCGATGAAGCGCCGCTTCCTCAAGCTCAAGGAGGCGGGCGTGAACGCGATCCGCTGTTCGCACAATCCGGAGGATCCGGATTTCCTCGATCTCTGCGACGAGCTCGGACTGCTCGTGAAGGACGAGGTGTTCGACGAGTGGCGGCGCATCGGCGTCGCCGGCAAGCGCAAGGACGGCTACACGAAGCTCTTCGACGCGTGGCACGAGCGCGACGTGCGCGCATGGGTGAGGGCGGGCCGCAACCATCCGTCCGTCATCATGTGGTCGATCGGCAACGAAATTCCCGAGGGCTACGCGCACATCGCCCCGACACGCGAGTTCATCGCGACGGCGAAGGCGCTCGACGCGATCGTGAAGAGCGAGGACCGCACGCGTCCCGTCACGAACGCGAACAACAACCGCGCCAACGCGACGAACGAATACGGCAAGACGCTCGACATCTACGGCTTCAACTATTCGTGCTACATGTTCGGTCCGTTCAAGAAGAAGAATCCGGACAAGCCGTTTTTCGGCTCCGAGACGCAGTGCGCGCTTTCGAGCCGCGGCGTCTATACGTTCCCCGTCAAATGGGGCTGGACGCAGGAGAAGACCGGCTCCCTCCACGTCTCGGGCTACGGCGTGGAGGCGTGCGGGTGGTCCGGAAATCCCAAGAACGGCTGGGCCTGCGCGCCCGACGCGCAGTGGTTCAACATGGACGCGCACCCCGAGTGCATGGGCGAGTTCGTCTGGACCGGCTGGGACTACCTCGGCGGGCCGTACTGGGCGGACAAGATGGTGAAGAAGTTCAAGATCAAGGGCATCCATTCCTGCGCGACGGGTTTCTTCGACCTTGCGGGATTTCCGAAGGATACGTTCTGGCTCTTCCAGTCGCGCTGGCGTCCGGACCTGCCGATGGCGCACATCGTGCCGCACTGGAACTGGCCGGATCGCGTCGGGAAGGTGACGCCCGTCCACGTGTTCACGTCCGGCGACGAGGGCGAGCTTTTCCTCAACGGACGTTCCCTCGGCCGCCGTAAGAAAGATCCCAAAAACTGGAAGAAAGCGTACCGCCTCGTGTGGGACGATGTCGTGTACGAACCTGGTACGCTCAGGGTTGTCACGTACAGGAACGGCGCGCCGTGGGCGGAGAAGACGGTTTCGACGACCGGTCCCGCCGCAAAGCTCAAGCTCGAAGTCGAGGACCTGGCGGAGGCGGACGCCGATCTGGCCTTTGTGAATCTCGAGGTGCAGGACGCGCAAGGGCGCTTCGTGCCGGATGCGGCGGTGGAGGTGATGTTCTCCGTCAAAGGGACGGGCGAACTCGTCGCGACGGACAACGGCGACGAGGCCGATTTCGATTCCTTCCATTCTCCGGTACGACGCACCTTTTCCGGGCGTCTCCAGGCGATAGTGCGCAAGGCGCCTGGCGCGTCCGGGAAGATAGAGGTCGAGGCGACGGCGCCGTCGCTCGCCTGTCCATCCGCGACGTGCACGGTTTTCGCGCCGGATGCGCGCGGGACGGGAAACGCAGCTTTCATCGGTCAGTGGCCGGAATGCATCGACGGCATATATCCGCACCTCGCGATGTTCAATGACGAAGGGGAATGCGGCACGGGCGCGGTCGTGCCGTGGGCGGGCGACCTGTGGGCGATAACATACGGACCGCACTGCCCCGTGGGTTCATCGGACAAACTCTACCGCATCAAGCCTGATCTGACAAGGGAAGTTTTCCCGGGATCGGTAGGCGGGACGCCTGCGAACCGCATGATCCACCGAGAGACGGAACAGCTCTTGATAGGGCCGTACATCATTGACGCGAAGGGGAACGTGCGCGTCGTTCCTCCGGCGAAAATGCCCGGGCGTCTCACCGGCGCGGCGCGGCATCTGACGGCTCCCGCGGACAAAGTCTATGTGGCGACGATGGAGACCGGCCTGTACGAGCTCGATATGCGCACGCTCGCCGTCAATACGCTCATACGCGAAAACGGAAAGAATGACAAGGCGATCGCCGCGCACTTGAAGCAGGCGGGTCTGCCGTGGCCGGACGGATGGGAATCCGCACCGCGCACCCATGTGCCGGGCTATCATGCGAAGGGGCTCGCGAGCGGGTTCGGGCGTGTGTTCGTCTCGAATAACGGTGAGGACAGCAAGTCCGCGCGGCGCAATCCGTTCGTTCCGTCGGGCGTGCTCGCCTGGTGGAGCGAACCGGGGAAGGACTGGACGACGATCCGCCGCTGCCAGTTCACCGAGGTGACGACGCCGGACGGCATCTACGGCAACGAGCACCCCGGGACGAATCCCGTATGGGCCATGGGATGGGACGCGAAGAGCGTCATCCTCGGAGTGACGACGAACGGCTCGGAATGGGCGTACTACCGGCTTCCCAAAGCTTCGCACGCATACGACGGCGCGCACGGGTGGAACACGGAATGGCCGCGCATACGCGACGTCGGTTTCGGCGACGGAACTCTTCTCGCCACCATGCACGGCACGTTCTGGCGGTTCCCGAAGGACTTCTCGCCGATGTCGCCAAACGGCATCCGTCCGATCTCCACGTATCTGAAGGTGATAGGGGACTTCTGCCGGTGGAAGGACGCGCCCGGCGGCGACGCGATCGTCTTTGGGTGCGACGACCAGGCGAAGAACGAATTTCTCGGCAAGCGCGGACTCAAGAAAGACGCGCCGCGCTGCGAACGGTCGCAGTCCAACCTGTGGTTCGTGAAGCATGAGGAGCTCGGATCGTTCGGTCCTCCGTCCGGCGAGGGATTTGTCTGGTTGGACGAAGATGTCAAAGCCGGCGACGTCTCAGACCCGTTTCTCCACGCCGGATACGAGACGATGGATTTCGAATTCACGCGAGCCGACGGATCTCCGGTCGGGCACGAACTTCTCGAAGACGGCGACTGGGTGCGGGTGAAGTGTCTCGAAGACGCGGCAGGTGCAACCGCGCGTTTCGCCTATGGCCCGGCCCGATGCGCCATACCTCCGCTCGACGGCAGGAAGCCGTATGTTGACGTGACGGACGACGACGGAAGGACGTGGCGGTTTCCGAACGTAAACGGCGACACGAATGTCGTCTGCCGCGAGATCGCGACGGAGCGCGATCTGCTGTATGTCGGCGGCGTTTGGTACGAGGTTCCGGCGGAGAACGCCGGAGGGTTCGCGTCCCTCCGCCCGATCGCGCTCGCAGACGCTCCTGTGGAGTCCCTTCGCGGCGAACGCGGCCTTATGTATCTCAACGGCAGTCCGATGGCGATAGATGCGCTCTGGAAGAACGGCACTGCTCCGGCGGCGTACTGGCTGTGGCGGACGCACGGATTCGCGGCGACCGAACGCGATTCCAAGTGGGGCCAGGAGGTTGCCGCCGGCACGAACAATACCGTCCGCGTGGGTCTGAGCGGAACAAAGGGTCTTATTGATACAGTAGAATTGATACAGTAGCCGAGTTGTTGGTATAATGTCCACATGAGAAAGAACAGGGTTGTCGAGCCGAACAGGTGCTGACCCTTTTGCCCCAGAGAAATTTCTGTCACGACCGGGGATTTATGGTAAAATATCACGATAGAAAGGTTGGTTGAATGAAGCAGATGATATTTGCGGCGGCAATCGCGGCGCTGGCGGCGGGCGCCGTCGCGGAGGAGGCGCCGGACATCGTTCTCGGAGGCTTTTCCGTCGGCGACGTCAAGCTCATGTGCCGGCAGCGGCACGGCTGGAAGGTCGATTTCCGCCGCGAGGCGGACGCCTCCGGCGTGGAGTACGCCGTCGTCGAGATGACGCGGGAGGGCGGCGAGGAGTTTCCCGCGCCGTTCAACCTCTCGTTCAACTTCGCCAAGCTGGACACCGTCGCGGCGTGGCGTCCGTGGTCCGAAAGCTCCGGATTCACCATGTACTGGGATCCCGCGAACCTGCCGGGCGCCGGCAGGACCGACTTCCGCAAGTGGCTTCCGCTCTACGCGTGCTACAGCTCCGGCGGACGCAACCGCACGACGTTCGCCGCCTCCGAGACTGCCGAGCCGCTGACGATCCGCTCCGGCATCCGCGAGGAGGACAACCGCCTCTACTTCGCGTTCCACTTCTACGACGCGCGGGTGGCGAAGCGCAGGCATCTCGTCGCGAAGCTGCGCATCGACCCGCGCGACATGTTCTGGGCCGACGCCGTGCGTGAGGCGGCGGACTGGATGACGGCCGTATCCGGCAGACGCCCCGCGCGCGTCCCCGACGCCGCGTTCGCGCCGCTCTACTCCACGTGGTACAGCTTCCATCAGGATGTGCACCAGGACGTCATCGAGCGCGAGTGCGCCCTCGCCTCGAAGATGGGCATGGGCACGATCATCGTCGACGACGGCTGGCAGACGGACGACACCAACCGCGGCTACGCCTTCTGCGGCGACTGGCGCGAGAGCAAGAACCGCTTCCCCGACCTCAAGGCGCACGTCGCCAAGGTTCACGCCATGGGCATGAAGTACATGCTCTGGTACTCCGTCGCGTGGATCGGCGACAAAAGCGCGGCGTACGAGCGCTTCAAGGGCAAGTACCTCTACCACAACAACCACCTGAAGGCGTACTGCATCGACCCGCGCTTCCCGGAGGTCCGCGAGTACCTGATCTCCACGTACGAACGCGCCTTGCGCGAATGGGACATTGACGGACTGAAGCTCGACTTTATCGACAGCATCAGCGTGCAGGGGAGGGACCCCGCGATCGCCGAAGGCTACCGGGGGCGCGACATGAAGAGCGTAACCGAGGCGACGGAACGCCTCATCGCCGACACGTACAGGCGGCTCTCCGCCATCAAGCCGGACGTCCTTATAGAGTTCCGCCAGGCGTACATAGGCCCCTCCATCCGCACGGCGGCCAACATGCTCCGCGTGAGCGACTGCCCGGCGGACATGCAGCGCAACCGGCGCGGCATCGTGAACCTGCGCCTGACGTCCGGCGGTACGGCCGTCCATGCCGATCCGCTCGAATGGCATCCGTCGGACACGCCGGAGGCCGCCGCGAAGAACGTCCTGAACGTCATGTTCTCGACGGTCCAGTACTCGATGAAGTTCGCCGGGCTCGACAAGCGCCATGTCGACATGATCGCGCACTGGAGCCGCTTCGGCGCGGCGCACATCGACGCGCTTCAGCGCGGAAGGTTCAAGCCGTACCATCCCGAGCTCGCCTATCCGCTCATTGAGGGCGAAAGCGACGCGGAGCGCATCTTCGGCGTCTATGCCGAGGAGATGTCGGTTAAGACCGGTGCGCTCGACAGGCCCGTGTACATTCTCAACGCCACGGACTCGGATTCGCTCGTCGTGGAGATTCCCGCGAAGGCGAAGGTCGCGGCGTTCGACACGTATGGCGCCGAAAAGGGAACGCGCACGTACGAGGCCGGATGCCATCGCATGCCCGTTCCGCCGTCGGGATACCTTTTCCTCGAAGGCGTTCGCCCCGTGCACGTGTTTTAGCGTCCGTGCCGCCGCCATCGTCGGCCGGTGCGCGCGAAGGGCCGGAACCCAAAAGGTCGCAAAGCGTCAGCCGGAGCACAACAGGGTGGATTTTTGCTATAATTCAAGCAAATGGAAAAAGTCAAGAAAGGCGTTGAAATGTTCTCGAAACTTCCGTCTGTCGCGATTGTGGCGATAGCGCTCGCCGCCGCGACGGCGACGGCGGCCGTGTCGGTCGGCAATCCCGGGTTCCCGTACAGCGTTCCCGGATCGTTTCTGACGGTCGGCCGCCACGTGCACGGCAAGTACATGTTCAGGTCGGTCACGGGACTGTGGATCCGGAACGTCAGCACCGCGTGGCGGGAGGACGTCTGCCGGATCGTGCCGTCCGTCGGCGGCCGGGATCTCGACGTTACCGTCTGCACGATGCGCGACGGTTGGCTCGAGGCGAAGACGGAGGCGGGAGCGATCGAATTCGCGTATCTCCGCCCCGACGCGCTTCTCGTGCGCTCCCTGTCGCCGGAGATGAATGTAAGATTCGAATTCCAGCGTCCGCGCCAGAAATACGATTTCCCGGCCGTGTTCGGGCGGACGATCGATTATCTGCATTTCAACGCCGAGCGCATTCTGATGGATACGCGCAAAGGCGTCCGTGATCCGAGCGGCAACACGGTGAACGTGCATCCGTCGAAAGACGGGATCGAAGTCGCGCTCCTCGACATACACACGGGCGACTGGGACGGCTCGGAGGTGAAGGGGACGTTTGACGAAGCGGTGGCGACGCAATGCGCGAGCTTTTTGAAAATGTACGACTCTCTGCCGTCCGTGCCGGCGGAGTTTGAGCGGATGCGCCGCGAGGCGGCGATCCTCTTCTGGACGACCATCGCGGGGCCGCGCGGAATGTTCAAGCGCCCGATGATGCTGATGAGCAACAATTGGATGAACAAGACGTGGAGTTGGGACCATGCGATCAATTCGCTGAGCCTCGGCTACCGCGATCAGGACGACGCGTGGGAACAGTTCAGGTGCATGTTCGATTTTCTTTCCCCGGAGGGAATGATGCCCGACATGGTGTCGGACGAGCAGATTTTCTGGATCGCCGTCAAGCCGCCCGTGCACGGCTGGGTCTTCTCCAGGCTCCGTGCGATGAAGGAGTTTCCGGCGGACAGGCTGGATGCGGCGTATGCGATGATCGGCAAGTGGACGGAATGGTGGCTGACGTACCGCGATTTCGACAGGAACGGGCTGGCGGAATATCTCGACGGATGCGATTCCGGCTGGGACAATTCGACGGCGATCCGCCTGAACCGTCCGCCGCTCGAAACGCCGGATCTCCAGGCGTTTCTGATTTTGCAGATGGAGTGTCTCGCCGATATCGCGAAAACACGCGGCCGGCACGCGGAAGCGGCGAAGTGGACCGCGCAGGCAAAAAAGATGCTCGACGCGACGGTGAAGATACTTTTTGATGAAGACGGTGCACCGCGCGTCAGGCGGCTTCGCGACGGCGGCTTCGACCGCGACTCGCTTTCGCTTGTCACGCGCCTTGCGTTGATTCTTGGTAAACGCCTTCCGGAGAAGTGTCGCAAAAAAATGATTGAAGACATCAAGACGAAAGGCTTCATCACGGATTGGGGGCTGGCGACGGAATCCGTCAACAGCCGTCACTACCATCCGGACGGATACTGGCAGGGCCCGATCTGGGGGCCTTCAACATTGATTGCGGTGGAAGGTCTGCGCGCATGCGGCGAAGACGCGCTGGCGGACGAAATATCGCTCAAGTACTGCCGGCTCGTCTCGAAGTCCGGCTTCTCCGAGAACTTCGACGCGAAGACTGGCGACGCGCGGCGCGATCCTGCCTACACCTGGACCGCCTCCGCGTTTCTGGTGCTCGCGCACGAACTCGAGAAGAGACGCTGAAGCGCGTCATGGCGGCGGCGACAAAAGGTCGCAAAGCGTGGGCCTTTGCGCAATAGCGGGGATTTTTGGTATAATTCAAGAAAATGGAAAAAGTCGCGACAGATATCTACACGTTTGCGAGGCTTCGGGAGGAGGGCTTCACATACATCGACAAGACGGGCATTTTGCATGAAATGGCGTCCGGAGAGTCGGGTGCGCAGTTCTTCATCGCGCGTCCGCGCCGATTCGGGAAGTCGCTCGCCGTCTCCACGCTCAAGTCGCTTTTCGAGGGGCGGCGCGATCTCTTCCAGGGCCTCGCCATCGAGTCAATGTGGGACTGGTCGAAAAAGTGGCCGGTCCTGCACCTCGACATGGGGACGATGCAATACGACACCGTCGAGAATCTCGACAGGGCGATGAAGGACTATTTCCGTGCCCAGGCGAAGGCGCTTGGAATCGAGGTGGATTCCGGCAGGCTGATACCGGAGATTTTCCGCGACATGATCCGCACGCTCGCGGCGAAATCCTCCGACGGCAGGTGCGTCGTGCTGATAGACGAATACGACAAGCCGCTCCTGAAGGCGCTCAACACGAAGGACGTCATCAAGTTCAGGGACTACCTGAAACCTTTATACGGCGTGCTCAAATACGAAGAGCCCAGTCAGCGCTTCACGTTCATAACCGGCGTGAGCAAGTTCTCGAAGGTCTCGATTTTTTCCGATCTGAACAACCTCAACGATTGGACGATGCATCCCGGCATGGCGACGCTCTTCGGCTACACGCACGAAGAGGTGCTGAAATACTTCCCCGAACGCATCCACGCGCTCGCGGAGGCGAACGGCCTCGACGACAAAGGCGCGTTCGACGAGATCGTCAGATGGTACGACGGCTACAGATTCCATCCGGCGGCGGAGCCGGTGATAAACCCCGTGTCGCTCGGACAGTGCTTCCAGAACCGCGAGTTCAACGACTACTGGTCGAAGACCGCCGTGCCGACGTTCCTGATCAACATACTGAAAAAGCATCCGCTCGACTTTTCGTCGGTCGATATCACGGACAACCGTCTGGAGGCATACGAGCCGGAGAATCCGGACATTACGACGCTTCTCTACCAGACGGGGTATCTGACGATAAAGGGCTTCCGCAAGATGATCGGCATGCGGAAATACGATCTCGGTTTCCCGAATCAGGAGGTGCAGAACTCGTTCGTGACCCGGCTTGCGCCCGCATACACAGGCCTCGAGCCCGCCAGGGCCGAAAGCGCCCAGTTAGCCGCAGCCGAGGCCCTCTACGAACATGACGTGCCGAAGTTCATCAAGGCGCTCAAGGCGTTTTTCGCCAATATCCCCTACAATCTCACAGACCGTCAGAACGAGCAGATGTGGCAGACGATCGTCTATGTCGTTCTGAAGGCGATCGGCGCAGGCGTCCAGAGCGAGGTGCAGACGAACGACGGTCGCATCGACATGGTCGCGGAAGTCCCCGGCGAAATCTACATCATCGAATTCAAGCTCGACCGCCCGGCGTCCGAGGCGATGGATCAGATAAAGGGCAAGGAGTACGCCGGGAAGTACGCGCTCTCGAAGAAGCGCATCACGCTCATCGGCATTTCCTTCTCGTCCGAGAAGCGCACCATCGTCGAAGAACTCGTGGAAGAGTTGGAGGGATAGGGAAGAGGGAAAAGGGGATAGGGAAGAATTTAAAACGGCGGTGACGCCAAAACAAACAAAACCAAAACAAGAGAGAAAAGCGATGAAACTGCTAAAAATGCGTAAAATAACGGGGGGGGGGGGCAGGTAATTGCGCAGTTTTGAAATTGTGCAATTGCGGAATTGCGCAACTGCGCATTGCCTTGTTTGCGGCGGCTGCGATTAGCGCGACGATTTCTCCTATGGCGGCAAAGGCGAATGCCGTTCGCGTATATGACGTGGAGGATTACGTGCAGAAGGGGCTTGTCGGCCACTTCGACGCGATTCGCAACAAAGGCGCCGATCTCCCGCACGACGCAACAACCTTGACATGGAAAAACCTCGTCGGCAAATATCCAGACGCGACGATTTCATCCGGCGCCGGCGCGTGGGACGAAGACGGTAAGGGATATACTTTCAACGGAACCGCCGGAAAACAGGCACAGCTTGACGAACCCGGTATTGGTCTCGGTCGGACTGCCACTATCCAGCTCGCGACGACAATCGATCCTGCTGTGCAAAGCACGGGCGGCTACTATGGTTATTTCCATGATACATCCTCAGACCACATTGCGATTTTCGCCTACAAAGCAACGGGAAGCACGGTTTATCATCAGAATCTCGACGTAGCGTCCAGAAACAGCAGACCATCGATAACCGATTGGGATGGAAAATATATTACGGCTGTTGTCAAGTCGGATTCATACGGTATTTTTACCGGCACTTCCATGGAAAACTTCGCGGACAGGGCGATATTCAACGATCTTCCGACGTACCGCTACAGCTGGGGCGGACGAGCGGGGGATAACAGTTATTCCTTCCAAGGCACCTACCACAGCGTTCGACTCTACAATCGCGCACTGACGGAACCGGAACTCGTCTGGAACCGCGCCATCGACGAACAGCGCTTCCGCGAAGAAAACGCGCCGAGCCTCGACGACGTGAACGTAACGTTGCGCTCGAACATGGAACTGGGAGACTGCGTAACTGGCTATATCGGCAAATACATCGTGAGCGGGACGGAGACGTTCGTGCCGCCTTCTTCCGTGACGATCGACGGCAACGAGTGGGAGCCCGCCGGCTACATCCTCGAAACATACGACGCCGGAAACGGGAAGTGGAACTACGCTTCGACCTCGAGCGAGACGAGCTATACTTACGACTCCACCGGCGGCGCGGTCGTCCGCGTGACATGGAACTGGCGGCTCAAGAACGGCGCGAAGAAATACGATGCCGACGATTACGTGCAGGCCGGGCTTGTCGTGCAGTTCGACGGCATACGCAACGCCGGTATCGACGCCGTGCACGATCCGGCGGCGACGAAATGGGTGAATCTCCGCCCGACGGCGGACGCCACGAAGCTGGTGCTGAACGAGGCGCGTCCCGGCGAGTGGTCGGCGAACGGCTACGATTTCAAGGCGGGTGACTGCTTCCTCACCGAATACAAACTCGACTTCGGCAACCAGGTGACGGCCCAGATTACGGCCGACTACAACGAGTCGCTCCAGCTCACGAGCTATCCCAACTTCTTCAGCACGGCAGCGGCGAACGCCGATAGCTTCACGATTTTCGCCTATTCCACCGGCAAATCCCCCATCACGCGCGACGACTACGGCTCAGCATTCTTGAACGTGGCCGCAACGAGAACGTCCGGCTTCACGCGCTGGGACGGGCGGATTCTGAACGCCGCGTACGACAAGGGAGCGATGTCGCTCACCAACGGCCTTTCGTGGGCGGCATCCGCGACGGGAACGGGAAACGAAATTGGCTCGTACGTCTGCGCAATCGGCACGGGGCAGAACAGTAGCAACAACCGCGCAGCCCGCGCCATTTACGGACGCATCCATTCCGTTCGTCTCTACAACCGCGTTTTGACGGAGGCGGAACTGCGGCACAATATGGAAATCGACTATGCGCGCTTCTACGGCACGGCGGCGCGCTCGACGGAAACGGATCTCGTCGAGGTGCGCGTGGAATCGCCCGGTGGCGCAGTTTCGCTCGACGCCGAGGGCGCGTATCTCGTGCGCGGCACGGGCTCGCTTGCGCTTTCCGCGCCGGCTACGACCAACATCGGCGTCTGTGTCTATACTTGCACGGGCTACCGCGCGGAAACGTGGAACGCCGCGACGCGCCTTTGGGAAAATCCCGTCGAAACGGCAGGGACGTCCGTCGCGCTTTCCGGGACGGAGGGCGCGGCGAATCGCCGCATCACGTGGCTTTACACACTCGTCTCCGGCCTTCGCACGGCGGTGGACTACGACATCGGGGATTACGTGCAAAAAGGCCTCGTAAGCCACTACGACGCCATCCGCAACCTCGGCGCGGGCAACGAGAACCATGCGACGAAGACGATGTTCTGGCGCGATTCGTCGTATCGCGCGAACAATCTCCTTTCTTGCTTGAACTCCACCTGGTCGGCATGGACGGCCAATTCGCATACGTTCACCGCGGACCAGTACAGTCCGATGCGGATGGAAGAAGAAGTTGCGCTCGGTCCAGCGATTTCAATACAGGCCGTCTTGACGTCCAACCCCGCGAGCCAGCCGAAACGTTATCCAACATACTTCGGCGCGTCGTCCGATCATGGCATGTACGGGAAAACCACTTTGACATGGAAGACGGATAATTGGTTCACTCGAGTCAGCTTGGCCAATTGGGAAGGGAAATACATTAATGCCATCGCGGTTTCCGGGAACAAGACATATCTTTCCCAAGACGCGACTCTGGGCAAATACGCTACCGATAGCAAAGGCGGTTCGTGCGGAGCCGAGCGCTGGTCGGTCGGCGGCTCGGCATACGAGGATTCCAACTTGATTACGCGCGTCATGACGGGCGAATACCACGCGGCGCGATTCTACAACCGCGCGCTGACGGAGGCGGAGCTTGCGCAGAACTTGAAGGTCGATGAAATCCGCTATCGCGGCAACTTCGCGAACTACGCCAACCTGACGGTTGTGAACAGGCAACCCGAGGGGCTCGAGGAGGGCGAGAGCGTCGCCGGCAACATCGCCGACGGCCTCTACGAGCTCACGGGTTCGGTGACGCTGGCGGCGGAGGACGTCGCAGTCGGCGGCAGGACGCTGCATCCGAAATGTAGGGTGGAAGAATATGTCGACGGCAAATGGCGGACCGTCGCGGCCGGCGCTTCGTCGCCCTGCACCGTGACGGCCGGGGAGAATCCTCTCCGCGCGACATGGCGCTGGGTCTCGTCCGGCCTCATCATAAGCATCCGATAACGAAATCAAACAGCAAGGAGATCGAAAATGGACAAGAATGGAATTATGTGCGCGGCGGCGCTTTTGCTTTCCGTCGCCGCGGTCGCGGCGGAACCCGCGTTTGAAACGTTCATCTGCCACCGCGGCGAATCGCACGACGCGCCGGAGAATACGCTTGCCGCCTTCCGGATGGCGGCGGATCGCGGCTTCGGCTTCGAGTGCGACATCTACCTCTCCAAAGACGGGCGCGTCTTCACTTTCCACGACGGCACGCTTAAGCGCACGTCGGGCGGCGCGAATACGAAGAGGTGCAACGAAGCGACGTGGGACGAAGTCTCGAAGCTAGACGTCGGCTCGTGGGGGAAGTGGAAAGGCTCGAAATTCGCCGGAGCGCGCCCCGCGCTCTTCGAGGAAGTGCTGGAGCTGGCGCGCGACGGCAGATGGATCTACGTCGATGTGAAAGCCAGGACGGGCGACATCGTGCCGTACGTCAAGGCGATTCTCGAAAAGCAGACGAGGGCGAACCCGAAAAACACGCTCTTCCTCTGCGGCTTCGTCGAATGCGGCAAGGCGTTCAAGGAACTGCTGCCGGAATACAAGGTCCTCTCGTGCCTCAACTGCTGCAAGGGATGGAAGAAGGGCGCGCCGCCCGTCCCCGTCGAACAAATCATCGCAACGACGAAAGAGATGGGCGCGGACGGCGTCGATCTCAGATACATCGCAAGCGTGACCACGCCGGAATACATGAAGGCGATCAAGGACGCCGGGCTCGAACTGCACGTCTTTACGGTGGACCGCCTGCCGGACGCTGTCGAGGCGTTCAAACGCGGCGCCCAGACCGTCACGACAAACTGCGCGAAAAAACTTCTCGACGAATACACCGCCGGGAGCGCGCCTGCGGAAGAGAACGTCCCCGCGGTGCGTCTCGCGGCGCGCAAGGCGTTCGCGGATTTGAAGTTCGGCATATTCCTCCACTGGGGCTTCAACGCGATGTACGCGCAGGGCGAGTGGTATCTCGAAAAGAAAGGCCTGAAGGCGAGCGAATACGAGAAGGCGGCGAACGCCTTCTATCCGCATGATTTCGACGCTCTCGAATGGTGCAAGGCGTTCCGCGACGCCGGCGCGAAATACGTGGTGTTCACAACGCGCCATCACGACGGCTTTTCGATGTTCGACACGAAGGCGAGCGACTACGACATCGTGGACGCCACGCCTTTCAAGCGCGACGTCGTGAAAGAACTTGCCGAGGCATGCCGCAAGACGGGGCTGAAGCTAGGTTTCTACTATTCGCTCATGGACTGGCGCCATCCGGCGTACCCCACGGGAGAGCGCACAAAGGCGCGCAGCCGCCTCGACAACCGCAACGAGAACTACGCGGAATATCTCGCGTTCATGAAAGCGCAGCTCACGGAGCTTCTGACGAATTACGGCGACGTCCTCTCGATCTGGTTCGACGGCGAATGGGACCACGCCAAGGACGCCACGCCCTTCGACTGGAAGCTCGGCGAAATCTACGATCTCATCCACACTCTTCAGCCCGGATGCCTCGTTCTCAACAACCACCACCACGCGATGCGCCCCGGCGAAGACATACAGGTCTTCGAGCGCGACGCGCCGGGCGAGAACAAGGCCGGCTACAGCGGCGAACAGTCGCCGGACGCGCGCTACGCCAAAGAGACGTGCGACACGATGGTGAACGACCACTGGGGATATTGCGTGCGCGATACGGATTGGAAGAGCGTCGAGGAAGTACGCGAACTCATCCGCCGCACCAACGAAAAAGGCGCGAATCTCCTCTTGAACATCGGGCCGCAGGCGGACGGCAATCTCCCGCCCGCCGCGCTCGAAATCCTCTCGAAACTCCAGAAGGACTGAGGACCGGAAATGAAAGCGCCGTACCGCCGCAGCAAATTCCTTTCGCTCGCCGCAATCTCCTGCGCGGCGATTTTCGCCGCGCACGGCGCGGCGCAGAAGCGAGCCGTCCAGGAGGAAAACATTCCCGAGGCGACGACGGGGGAAATGCCGGAAGACGCCGTATGCGCGGAGATGGAGCTGGCGGTGGACGCGGCCGTCTGGGCGGATTGGCGGCGTACGCATCCCGCGCCGTTCTGGCTCTTCGGAGAGGAGCGCCGCCTTGCCGTGCGCAACAGCATCATCCCCGCGCATTGGTTCGCGGACGGGAGCGAGGCGGCGAAAATATTCCGCGGCCGCGCACAGCCCGGCGAATGGTATGCGTTCCAGGTATGCGTCGCGTCCGACAAGGCGCGCGAACTCGTATGGGAGGCGAAGACGCCGCTCGCCGTCACGCGCATCACGCCGCTCGCCGTCACGCGCATCACGCCGCGCGAATGCCGCGTCGCCGGCGGCGGCGTCAAGCCGATATGGGTGATGGTGGATATTCCGAAAGACGCGGCTTCGAAGACGTTCACAGGCGAGGTCGCCGTGCGCGACGCCACGACCGGCGAGAGCGCCGCGCTGCCTTTCGAGATCTTCGCTGACGGCCCCGTGCTGGAGGATGGCGGCGTGGCGGATGCGTGGCGCCTCGCGCGTTTGAAATGGCTGAACTCCGGCATCGGGCGCGAAGATACGCTCGTAAAACCCTACACGCCGGTGGAGGCGGATCGCGCGACGCGCACGGTGAAGATACTCGGTCGCGAACTCGTGCTGGGCGAGAACGGCTTGCCGGAGCAGCTCGTCTCGTATTTCAGCGGCTCGAATACGCGCATCGGGAAGGACGGCACGCGGCTTCTCTCCGGGCCGTTCGAATTCATCCTTTCTTCCGCGGCCGCCGGGAAGGCGGAATTCGCGTTCACGGAGATTTCGCGGACGCGCGCTTCGTGGGAGGCCGCGACGGAATACGGCGCGGCGAAGGTTTCGGTGCAAGGCGCCATCGACTTTACCGGCAGCTGCTCGTTCAGGATTCGCGTGCATGGCGCCGCCCCCAAGGTCTCGGCGCGCTTGCGCATCACGATGGATGCGGCGAACGCGCGCTTTCTGGACGGGTTCGGGAGGAATGGCGGCGAGCTGGAAGACGGCGCCGTCCTCGAGCAGGAGTGGAACGACGCGCACTGCCGCGATTCGCTTTGGATCGGGCGCGTGAACGGCGCTTTCGCAATACGCTTCAAGGATGCGGACTACCGCCGCCCGCTGGTAAACGCATACTACAAATGGCGGAAGATTCTGCTGCCTGCGAGTTGGGCGGCGAACGGGAAGATTCGCGTCGCGAAATCCGGAGGCTCTGCCGTCGTGGAGGCGTGGGGAGAAGACGCGCCGGCGGATGCGGAGTGGAACTTCGATCTATATCTTACGCCGTTCCATCCGCTCGACATGAAGGCGCATCTCGCAGACAGATACTGCCACTTGAAGCTGAAGACGAAGACTTTCGACGCCGCCGCGATACGCCGGAAGGGAGCGACTGTCGTGAACGTGCACCACAACACGCTGTGGAATCCGTATATCAATTACCCGTTTAGCGCCGATGGCGAGCCGTTGCTGCACAAGATGGCGGAAGAGGCGCACGCGGCCGGCCTCAAGCTGAAGCTCTACTACACGACGCGCGAACTCACGCAGAACATGCCGGAGTTTTTCGCCTTGAAGTCGCTTGACGGCGAGGTTGTCATGGAGCGCGACGCATCCGTTCCCGGCTGGCCGGTCACCAACCGCCGCGGCCCGCATCCGTGGCTGAAAGCGCATGTCGGCGAAGATATAATCCCCGCGTGGCGGGAGACGGTGGATTTCTCCGCGCACTACGCTCCGCGCCTCGATCTCGCGGTGATCACCACGCCAGAGACGCGCTGGGACAATTTCTATCTCGAGGGGCTGGACTATCTCGTGCGCAAGCATGGAATCGACGGCTTGTACATCGACGACACGGCGCTCTCCGGGGAGTCCATGCGGCGCGCGCGCCGCATACTCGGGCGCGACGGCAAGCGGCGGCTCGTCGATAACCACAGCTGGAACCACCACAATCCTCTCGCCGGCGGCAATTCCACCAACCTCGCGTTCATCGACTTGTATCCGTATTTCGATCTCCTGTGGCGCGGCGAGGGCTTCAACAACAACACCCCGGCGGGCTTCTGGCTCGTGGAGCGCTCCGGCATTCCGTTCGGCATCCCCGGCGAAATGCTCGGCAAGGGCGATCCTGTCAAGGGATTCGTCTTCGGCATGACCGACCGCATGGGCTGGGGCAACCGCAATGGTTCGCCGCAGTGCATGTGGAAATTCTTCGACGAGACCGGTCTCGGCGACATGGAGTTCATCGGCTGGTGGGACGACGCATGCCCGGTGCGCACCGCCGGCGACGCCGAAATAAAGGCGAGCGTCTGGAAAGGCGCCGGCAAGACCGTCCTCGCGATCGCGAATTTCTCCGACTCGCCGAAGAAGGCGGTTTTCTCGTTCGATGGCGGCGCCGCGGGATGGACGCGGCCGGCGATCGAGAATGTCCAGAGCGCAGGGGCGGCGCCGGACTTTGCAAAACCGGTCGAAATCCCGGCGAACGGCGGCTTCATACTAGTGTCGTGCGAGGAGGCGAAATGAACCTGAAGGTATCGCGCAGGGAATTTCTGAAAGATTCGCTGGCGGCGCTTGGCTTTGTTGCGCTGCCCGGCGGGTTCTTGTTCGCCGCGCCGGAAGGCTGGAAGCCGGGCAAAAAGCCGAATCTCGTTTTCGGCGTTCTTTCCGATACGCATTTGAGAACGCGCGGCGGGCCGATCGGAAGGCCGGGACTCAACTGGCCGGACAAGTATTTTCGCAACGCGCTCGAATACTTCAAACGGCGCGGCGTCGATGCGGTGGTGCATTGCGGCGATATGGCGCATCGCGGCCAGGTCGAGGAATTGCAGTATCACGCAAATGCGTGGAACAAGGTGTTCGGTCCATCCGGCGGCCCGGTGAAGCTGTTCGTCACCGGCAACCACGATACCGACGGCGCCGGATACGGCGCGTTCGTCGCCAACAAGTATCCCGATCCCGAGGAGAGGGCGAAGCACGTGCTCGCAACCGACATGGCCGCCAACTGGGAGAAAATCTGGGGCGAGAAGTACGACAGCGTCTGGCACAAAGAGGTCAAGGGTTACCATTTCTTCGGGCGGCATTGGAGCGTCGACGACGCGGAGCTTGTGCGGCTTGTGGAGGAAACGGGAAAGACCGTTCGGCTCGACGATCCGGCGCGTCCGTTCTTCTTCATGACACACCGGCGCCCCGGCGCTCCGCTCCGCAAGCGCGTGTCGGCGAAGCGCAACGCCGTCTCGTTCTTCGGGCACAATCACTGGAGCATTACCAACTGGAACATGGCGTATCTGTACTACGGCCGTCTGCCGTGTTTCGAGTGCGCATCGTGCGAGCCGCGCGGATGCTCCGGGCTCGCCGGCGACGCCTGGATAACGAAAGCGAAACTGGAAGGGCGGGATCCGGCGAACACGGGCAAGGGGCGCCAGGGATACGTCGTATGCATGTACGACGACATGATGGTTCTCGAACGCCACGATTTCTCCGACGGCGAGGCCAGCCTCGGCGCGGACTGGGTGATGCCGCTCGGCAAGCGCGATCCGCATCCGCTCTCGAAGGACGAGTTGAAGAAGGCGATCGGCGAGCCGCAGTTCCGCAAAGGCGCGAAGCTGGAAGTTGTAAATGTTGCCAATGTGGAAATATTGCCAAATGCCAATATCCAATCCCAATTGGAAACTGGCAACATTGGAATTGGCAATACTGGCAATACTGGCAACATTGTTATCAAGATCCCTCTCGCTGACGGCAATCCCGGTTCGCGGGTGTATGCGTACGAGGTTGTCGTGGCGGGCGACGAAGGAACGCCGAAACTCCACAAGGCGGTTTACGCGGCGGGCGTAAACACGGGCGTCGGCCACGAGCCGAATGGAGGCGTTACGACGCTGGACATTCCATATTCAGAAATCTCATCCCTCATCCCCCATCCCTCATCCCAAATCACCGTCGCCGTCCGTCCGTTGACTTCGCTTGGTACGAAAGGAAAGGAAATAAAGACATGTTGGCAAGTATAGGTTCTTCTCTTCTTTCGAGACGCGGATTTTTCCGCAGCGCGATTGCGGCTGTTGGAGCGCCGCGTCTCGCGACGGCGGCCGGGAAAGCGGACGCGGCGGGCGCGCCTCTCCCGCCGCGCGAAGGCTCGCGTCTCATCGTTTCCGCCCCGGTTCTCCAGAATGCGGCGGAACGGTCGATGGGCGTCGCTTTCGCCGTATCCGCCGACGCGAGCGGCTGGGTGGAGATCGCGTCGTCGCCCGACATGCGCGACGCCAGGCGCGTCTATTCCGGCGGACTCGGCATGATGGAGGTCAACGACAGGATCGCGCAGATACTCGTGCGAGATCTCGCGCCAGCGACGCGCTACTGGTACCGCATCGGCGCGGACCGTATCAGCTACAAAGGCGGCTATCGCATGAAGAACCTTGGAAGCGAGGTTGACGGGAATATCCACTCTTTCTCGACGCTCGGCGCGGAGGCGTCCGGCTCCTTCTGCATAATCAACGACACGCACGAAAAGGACGCGGTGCTTGAATGCGTCTTCTCGAAGCTCGCGAAACTGAAGCCGTCGGCCGTCGTCTGGAACGGCGACGCGACCAACACGACGGAAGACTGGGCGCGCGCCTTGCAGACGTTCATCGCGCCGTGCGCAAACCATCCCGGATACGCCGCAGACACGCCGTACCTGTTCATGAACGGCAACCACGACTTCCGGGGACGCTTCGCGCGGCATCTTGAGCGGGTGTGGATGTTCCGCGATCCTGCGGAACGAGACGGGAGGTTCGCGGAACTCGGCCGCAACTTCGTCCAGCGCATCGGGGACGTGGCGCTTATCGGCCTCGACACGGGCGAGGACAAGCCGGACTCGCATCCGGCCTTCGCGGGGATTTTCCAGATGGACCGCTACTGCGAGCTGCAGACGGAATGGCTTGCGGAAGAAGTCGAGAAGCCGGCGATAAAGACAGCGCGTTTCAAGGTCGTGGTCTGCCACATTCCGCTTTGCCGCCCGGAGAGACGCAATCCAGGCATCCAGTCCGGTGACGGATCGATCAGAGGCGGTTGCGCGGCTTGGTCGCGGCCGTGCGGCATGCGGTGGCGTCCGCTTCTCGTCAAGGCGGGAGTGGATCTCGTCGTGTCCGGCCATACGCACCGTTTCGCCCATTGCGCGCCGTTTGCCGACTGTCCCTGGCCGCAGATTATCGGCGGCGGATGCAATGCCGATCCGGCGGTCAAGCGGGGCTTTCCGACCGTGGTGGAGGGGCGGGTCGAAAACGGGCGACTTTGCATGCGCGTCCACAACTGCGTGAACGGAAAGATTGTATGCGAAAAGGCATTGTCGTGTACTTAGTTTTTCGCCAAATGGGCTGAAAACCGTGTTTCCCTCAGCACGACCACGGGGATTTTTGGTATAATTCAAGAAAGTGGAAAAAGTTGCGACAGATATCTACACGTTTTCGGAACTTCGGACGAGTCGAAGAACTCGTGGAGGAGTTGAAAAGTTGAAAGGTGCGTAGCGAAGACGCCTCGTCGTCGGAGCAAACTTTTTTTGCCGCGTCGGCCCTAGATATGCACTCGAAGTCTTGGACGCCGCAAGGTGATTATAACAGGTGAAAATTTAAATCTAAATCACAGGAAGGTCGAAATCGATGACTGCGTTGGAAATTGCGATGGCGGGGTGTCTCGCGTTCGGGCATCCTACGGGGAACTACTACGAGGCGATAACGACGCACAGCGGGCTTCAGGTCATCCATGCGGACGGAGCGGTGACGCTGCGGTTGAGGGAAGAGAGAAGAGAAAGGAGGGAAGAACCCGGCGCGACGCTCGATATCATTAGTCTTAAGGACGAGTATTATCCGTTCGAGGTCGTGCGGCATGTCAGGGTTTGGAATGATTGTGCGGCGGTCGAGACCTGGGCGGAGATCCGGCATTCCGAGCCGGGTCCGGTGCGGCTCGTCAGGGCGGACAGTTTCGCCGCGCCTGTCGCCGCGACGTCGGATGTCGTCCGAGTCCTGTCGCTTACGGGCACCGCGAAGAACGAGGCGAACGTCAGCCGGTCTTCCGTCGGCAACGGACAGACCGTTGAACTCGTTTCGCGCGCCGGCACGCGCAATGCGTGGGAGGCGAACGCCGCGATGATGGTGGAGTTCGGGGACGATGTCGGCGAGGAGCGCGGAAAGGTTCTCGGCGTCGCCCTGGAGTGGCCGGGGAACTCGTGCCGCCGCGTCCGCCGCAACTGGGACGGTTCGCGCACCGAGGTCTTCGCGGGCGTCGATATGACGACCGGCCCTTACACGCTCGATCCGGGCGTGACATTCACCACGCCAAAGGCGATTCTCGTCTGGTCGGAGAACGGGCGCGGCGAGGTTTCGCGTACGTACCACCGCTGGGCGCGCCGCCACCTGATGCCGCATGGCTATGACTTGCACCCCGTTCTGCTCAACAGCTGGGAGGGCTCCTACTTTTCGTTCACGGAGCGGACCTTGCTCGACATGATGGACGGAGTGAAGGAGATGGGCGGCGAGATGTTCGTGCTGGACGACGGATGGTTCGGACGCGGCAAGTTCGCGCGCGACGAGAAAAACAAGGCGAAGGCAGGTCTCGGCGACTGGTGCGTCAACAAGGCGAAGCTTCCGCACGGTCTCGGCTGGCTTGCGGACGAGGCGGAGCGGCGGGGGCTTAAGTTCGGGCTTTGGGTCGAGCCGGAAATGGCGAACACGAACAGCTGGCTCTACGAAGAGCATCCCGACAGGATTTTGTCCGAGGCCGGACGTCCGCCGATCTGCGGTCGCGGCAAGTCCCAGGTCGTGCTGGATTTCTGCAATCCCGCCGTCAGGGACAATCTTTTCGGACAGCTTGATGCCGTTTATGCCGAGATTCCTTCTCTCGCCTACGTGAAGTGGGACTGCAATGCGAACATCTGGAATCCCGGATCGCCGTATCTGGCGGCAGACCGCCAGCCGAACCTCTGGTACGACTACGCGAAAGGCTATCTGGAATTGTTGAAGCGCTTCCGGGCGAAGAGGCCGCGCGTCATGGTCCAGGCGTGCGCATCCGGCGGCGGGCGCATGGACTTCGGCTCGCTGCGCTACGCGGACGAGTTCTGGCCGAGCGACTGCACCGATCCGTACCGGCGCATCTTCATCCAGTGGGGATGTTCGCAGTTCTATCCGGCGTCGGCGATGGCGTGTCACGTGACGGCCTCGCCCAACCATCAGACGAAGCGCGAAACGCCGCTCAAGTACCGCTTCGACGTGGCGATGACGGGACGGCTCGGCTTCGAGCTGCACCCGAAGGACATGACGGCGGAGGAAATCGCATTTGCCAAGGCCGCCGTCGCGGACTACAAGCGCATCCGCCCTGTCGTTCAGCGCGGCGACCTCTACCGTCTCGTCTCGCCATATGAAAAGCCGCTTGCCGCGCTCATGTACGCGAGCGAGGCGAAAGACGCCGCCGCCGTGTTCGCCCTGGGGCTCAAGATCGACGGCGGACGCACGGAAACGCTCAAACTGCGCGGCCTCGACACGGACGCCCGCTATTCCGTCCGCGAAATCAACTGCGGCGGGAGATTGCATCTGGTGGGCGGGGCGCGGTTCATTGCGTCCGTCACCGGGCGCGACCTGATGGAACGCGGCCTTGACATCACGCTTTTCGGTGAATACGACTCTGCCGTGTTTGAGATCTGCAAAAATGAGCAGTCGAGATGAGAAACAATGCAGCATATCTTGCCGCGTGCGAGGCGTCAAACCTCTGGGGAGCGTTCGATCGCGTTCGCCGCAACCTTCAGCGAGTCAGATAGCACTTCGCCTGCAAAGCGTTTCCCTCAACACAATAGCGGGGATTTTTGGTATAATTCAAGAAAATGGAAAAAGTCGCGACAGACATCTACACGTTCTCGGAACTTCGGACGAGTCGAAGAACTTGTGGAGGAGTTGGAGGGATAGGGAAAAGGGAAGAGTGAAGAATTTAAAACGGCGGCGACGCCAAAACAAACAAAACCAAAACAAGAGAGAAAAGCGATGAAACTGCTGAAAACAAGCAAAATCAGGAGGGGGGGGGTAATTTAAGCTCTTTTCTCCCGCCATGGAGAGCAATCATCCTTGCTGCGGCAGCGGCTGGCGCGACAATGTTGCAGGCGGCGGTGGATATTGACAACTACCTCTTCCGCTACGACTTTTCGGCGGGAACGAAGAAGTTCTGCGGCAGCACGGGGTTCTCGGTCGATCCGCTGTCGGACAAGAAACTCGACCCCAGCGACAGAATGGAGTTGTCGGTTCTGCCGATTGACGGTCCTGACGGCGCGAACACGGCAGCGCATCCGATGAATACCGGATGGACTGCTGGCAGTTCGTCGGCGAACTCCACGACGATCTACAGCCTCCTCAGCCAAGGCGACTGGACGTGCGCGATGTCCGTGCGGCCCGGCGCCACGCAGAACGGCGTCCTCTTTTCGATAGGCAGAAGATCGGCCGACAGACGGAAAGGCATTTCGATCTGCGCATCGTCCAATCCGAACGAGATGATCGTGGATGAAAACATTAGATCGACTTCAAAGAGCCAGCGCAGCAGCAACGTGCTGAACAACGGCGTCGATGTGTCGCGTGGTTTCCACACGGTCGTCGTCGTTTACAGGAAGCCTGCGTCAGGATATGCAGGCACGGCTGAGTTTTACATAGACGGCGTCTACCAGAAAAGCATAACGACGGCAAACTACGAATTCGGCGGCGGATTCCAGTTCTGCAGCACGTGTTCGGGACTTCAGGGTGACGAAGTAAGCACGGAAACGGATCTTGACGTGGCGTTTCGCGACCTGCGCTTCTATCGGGCGGCGTTCACCGCGGCGGACGTGAAGAAATACGCGGCGCTTTTTCCCGCCGACGGGCTGCGCAAGAGCGCGTTCGTCCGCGCATACGGCGTCAATGCCGTCGATACGGACTATTCCGTCACGCCACAAACCCGGATCGGCATTGATTGCCAATACGCCGACCTGACCACCGCCAAGCGGATGTTCGGCGCGGGCGAATACAACCACGAATCGCTCGGCTGCGCCTTCTACATACAGAGTCAAGGCAACTTTGCGCATATCTTCAATGATGGATACGATTATACCGATTCGTCGCTTGGGAATAAAAACACGGCGACTATAAGGCGCGTGAAAGCGGTGTTCGACCGTCCTGCGGGATATAGCTATCTCTGGAAGGATGGCGCGAAGACGTCCGACAAGCAGATCGGCACTGCCAGTGGCAACTACGCAGCAACGACGACGCTGCCTCTCTTCGCCGAGAAGTCCACGACGGTGACGCAGAACTTCTCGAAGGCGATGATTTATTCCGTAGACATACAAGAAAGCGGCAGTCTCGTCCACTTCTTCGCGCCGCATTACGACGAGACGCTCGGCGCGTGCTTCAAGGATATTGTGACCGGCGAAATGAAGGGCGAGGCAATGGAAAGCCCGACATCCGCGCTGACCTACAACGACGGCTTCGGCTCTTCCGCCGACTACAAATACGAGAACGGCACGCTCTACGCGAAGGTCTACGCAGATCCCGCCGGCGCGGCGCAGGGGACGGTTGCAGTTTCCGCAAGCGGTGAAACGTTG
Source organism: Kiritimatiellia bacterium (assembly GCA_017520845.1). Lineage (GTDB taxonomy): Bacteria > Verrucomicrobiota > Kiritimatiellia > RFP12 > UBA1067 > UBA1067. The sequence goes on from JAFXEU010000016.1 coordinate 28,907, forward strand.
ACACCGGAGGCGGACGGCGGATACTGGGTGGCCTACAACACAACGCTGACGCTCACGGCAACGCCGGCGAACGGCTGGTTGTTCTCCGTCTGGGCGGGCGACAAGAACGCGCTCCAAAGCGGCACGACCGCGACGGCTTCGATAACGGTTCTGGTCGATCGCGCGACGCAGTTCGAGGCACGGTTCACGCCGGTCGAGATATTCCATGCCGCCGACGGAGGCTATGCGGCGAGCGGTGAACGTTCGGCGGCGGCGACGGTCGATCCAAACGATGTCGATCTCGTTGTCGCGGAGAACGCCTACGGCTTCGAGGGTGTCGAGGCGGCGGGCTCGTACATGGTGAACGGCTCGCACACGTTCACCGCGACGACGGCGACGTCCGGCGTGTTTGGAGGGACGGCGGTCGGCTACAAGCTGGAGAAATGGAACCGCGATACGAAGGCTTGGGGGTCTGTTTCCTACGGCGGCGGGAATACGTTTGCCTACACGAATTGCGTGGCGAACGGCAGAATGCGCCTGACGTGGTTCTGGCAGCAGTCGGGCCAGGTGAGGAAATACGGCGTTGGCGACTACATACAGTACGACCGCCCTTCGACACTGCTCGCCCACTTCGACGGCATAAAGAACGCCGGCGCCTCTGCCGCGCACGAGACTTCTCCTGTCGAGTGGGTAAACCTCGTCGCGGGCGGTTTTAACCTTGCGACGAACAAAGCACCCGCGTTCTCGCAGGACGCATGGGTGGCGGACAGGGCGAGCTATTTCACGTCGGCTTCTGACGACGTGAAAAACGCCCTTGCGGCAAAGTCGTTCACGCTCGAAATGATGATCTTGAATCCCGGCGGGCAGGCGAAGGACAGCTACGAATACTGGGCGTATTTCGGGAATGGTTCCAAGAATCGCCAGCTTGTCGTCGATCTTCGCGAGCCGAACAGCAAAAATCCCCTCGTGCAAGGCGTCCAGTATCGCGAGAGCGGCTGGAACGACAGGTCGAAAGTGACGGCGGGCTCCATAACCGAATGGAACAAGCGGCAGTATGTCGCCGTCGTGTGCGACTCGGCTGCGGCGACGACGTATTGCGACGGCGCCAACCAGATTCACAGGAACACGGGCGGGACTTTGTCGCCGTCCCAGACGGGAATCAGCTTTGGCGCGTCGTTCGACGGAGCCTGGCCGCTCTACGCCGGTTCCGAAATCTGTGCGATCCGTATGACGGCGGGGGTGCTCGAACCGTGGCAGCTCGAATACAACAACGCAATCGACCAGGTGCGCTTCAACGGCAACGTGACAATCGTGAACGGCGCAGTCGGCGAGACGGGGAGGGTCGGCAAGAGCAGCGCGACCGACGGCGTGTACGACGTCGCCTCCGGCACATGGACGGTGACGGCGGAGGATGTCGTGGACGGTCGCAGATACAAGCCGCACTTGACGGTCGAGACGCTGACAGACGGCAAGTGGGTGCGGACGGCGAAACTCTGGACGGATTCGTACACGGTTGACAAATCCGCGCTTGACGGCAACCGCATCAAGCTGACGTGGACATGGGCAATACCTCCTGGATTCATCATTACGATCCGGTGAGGTCTCCACTTGTCGGGGCAAAGCAGCATGAAGACGGTTGAGAACGGCGGCAAGGCGGCGGCGACCGCGCTTGCCGCCATGTTTGCGCTTGGCGCGGCGGCGGCAGTTTTGCCGGCGTCGTCCGTCTTGGCCAATCCGATATTCGACGGCTGGTACGCGGATCCGCAGATACGCCGCTACGGCGACGAGTGGTGGGTGTTCCCCACGGCATCCGCGCCGTTCGGCAAGCAGACCTCGTTCGATGCGTTTTCGTCGAAGGACATGAAGACGTGGACGAAGCATCCGCGCATTCTGACGACGAACGAGGTGACATGGGCGAAGGGCGCGATGTGGGCGCCAGACGCGCACGAGGTGGGCGGGAAATACTATCTCTTTTTCAGCGCGAACGACTCGTATCCGCAGAGCGGCAAACGCGAGGACGGGGCGCCGAAGAGCCGCGCGGCGCTGCAAGGCTACGGCGGCATCGGCGTGGCCGTCGCGGACAGGCCCGAGGGCCCGTATCGCGACCTCATCGGCAAGCCGCTCATAGACAGGTTCTGGAACCGTGCGCAGCCGATCGATCAGTACGTCTTTGAATACAAAGGCGAATGGTATATGATTTACGGCGGATGGAGGCGGTGCAACCTCGTGAAGCTGGCAAGGGACTTCAGGTCGCTCGTACCGTTCGAGGATGGCGCGATGTGGCGCGATATGACGCCGAAGGACTACGTTGAAGGGTCTGTCATGTTCGAGCGCAAGGGCAGGTGGTATTTCATGTACTCCGCCGGTTCATGGACGCGCGACAACTACTGCGTCAACTATTCCGTGGGAGATTCCCCGTTCGGGCCGTTTACGTTCAAGGGGAAGGTGCTGGGCGTGCAAAAACCGCTCGCGACCGGCGCGGGACACCACTCCGTAATCTGCAAGCCCGGGACGGACGAATGGTACATCTGCTATCACCGACGCCCGATCCCGAGCGAGGGGCGCAATCACCGCGTCGTCTGCATCGACCGCATGGAGTTCGACGCGAACGGTGAGATAAAGCCTGTCGTCATGACGGAGTGACGTAATGAATACCTTGGGGGACTTGTCTCCGTTAGGGATAATTGGCGGTAACGGCAGAAGGGGGCGATTCTTCTGTTCTCTGCACAACACGGATTCTTTTTCACTTTAAAGAGAGTGCCAGAATTTGATATACTAAAGATATGTTTAAAAATGATATCATCGTCATAGGAGCGGGTGTTGTCGGATGCGCTGTTGCGCGCGAACTTTCCCGCTGGAATGTTTCTCTTGCCGTACTTGAGGCCGGCAGCGACGTGGCTGAAGGCGCGTCTAAGGCTAATAGCGCCATTGTTCACGCCGGTTTCGACGCGAAGCCCGGGTCCAATAAGGCTAAGTTCAACGTTCTCGGCAACCGCATGTTCGAAGAGGTCTGCCGTGAACTTAAAGTGCCTTTTAAGCGTAACGGTTCGCTCGTTCTTGCTTTTGGTGCAGAGGATGAGAAGCATCTTGCCGAACTTAAAGCGCGCGGCGAGGAAAACGGCGTTATTACCGAGATTATCGACCGCGATGAATTGCGTCGCCGCGAGCCGAATGTTTCTGAAGAGGCGACCGCCGCATTATGGGCGCCTACAGGCGGAATTTGCTGTCCTTACGAGCTTACGTTCCGATTTGCTGAGAACGCGGCGGCGAACGGTGCTGAATTTTTCTTTGACGCCAAGGTCGTAAAAATCGAGAAGATCGACGGCCTCTGGAACGTCGAGTGCGCCGATGGGCGCGTATTTAAGGCGCGTGCCGTAATTAACTGCGCTGGCATAACATCCGACGAGCTTAATAATCTCGTAAGTGCTACTAAGTATTCCATTCAGGCGCGTCGCGGCGAATATTTAATGCTCGATCGTGATGAAGACGGCGTATTTTCGGCTACGATGTTCCAGTGCCCCTCGAAGATGGGCAAGGGTATTTTAGTTTCTCCCACCGTTGATGGTACGGTTATTGTCGGTCCTACGGCCGAGGATATTCTCGATAAGGACGATAAGGCTACTACTTTCGAGGGTCTTGAGAATGTCAAGGCGGGTGCTAAGAGAACTTACCCCGCGCTTCCCTTAGGTAAGGTTATCGCTGAGTTTTCGGGTCTTCGCGCCCATGAAACGACAGTCGGCGATTTTATTCTCGGCGAAGCGCCTGACGCGGAATGTTTCTTTAACGCCGTCGGAGTAGAGTCGCCCGGGCTTACATCGGCTCCCGCGATCGGAGTTTGGATGGCGGAGCTCGTCGGTACTAAACTCGGCGTTTCGCGTAAAAATCCTTCGCTTATCTCGAAGGACGTAAGCTGGTGGCCTAAGACGCGCGAAATGAAGCCCGAAGAACTCGCTGAACTTGTTGAGCGCGACCCGTCCTTCGGTCGTATCGTCTGCCGCTGCGAAGAGGTGACAGAGGGCGAAATCCGCGCCGCGATTCGCGCTCGCGTCGGTGCTCGTACGCTTGACGGCATCAAGCGTCGTACGCGCAGCGGTATGGGTCGCTGTCAGGGAGGCTTTTGTACGCCGCGCCTTATCGAGATTCTCGGCGCGGAGCTCGGCCTTCCGCCTGAAGCATTCCTTCTTTCGCGCAAGACCGCGCCCGAGGCTCTCAAGAAGGGCGTCCGCGATGTAAAGAGCGAAGACGGGATGTTCGATGTGATCGTCGTCGGCGCGGGTCCCGCCGGTCTCGCCGCCGCATGCGCGGCGAAGGACGCTGGCGCTGAGGATGTTCTCGTTATCGAGCGTGATGATGCGCCCGGCGGAATTCTCCAGCAGTGTATTCATAACGGCTTCGGTCTCCACCGCTTCAAGGAGGAGTTGACGGGCCCCGAGTACGCCCAGCGTTACGTTGACTTAGCCGCCGAGCGCAATATTCCCGTCGTCTGCGGAACGATGGTTCTCGATATTTCGCCTGTTGCCGACGGCACATGCAATGTTACGGCGATGAGTCCTCGCGGCGGCTTGAAGATTCACCGCACGCGCTCCGTCGTTCTGGCGATGGGTTGCCGCGAGCGTCCGCGCGGCGCGTTGATGACGCCTGGCACGCGTCCGGCCGGCGTTTATACGGCTGGTACCGTCCAGCGCCTCGTCAATATGGACGGCATCATGCCGGGTAAGAAGGTCGTGATTCTTGGCTCCGGCGACATCGGGCTTATTATGGCCCGCCGTCTTACGTTCTCCGGCGCCAAGGTTCTCGCCTGCGTCGAGATCATGAAGAAGTCGTCTGGTCTTATGCGTAACGTCGTACAGTGTCTTAACGACTACGATATTCCGCTTCTTCTTTCGCATACGGTTACGAATGTCGAAGGCCGCGAGCATGTAACCGGCGTTACGGTCGCCAAGGTCGATGACGCGATGAAGCCGATTCCCGGTACCGAGATTCATTACGACTGCGATACGCTTGTACTTTCGTGCGGTCTTATTCCCGAGAACGAGCTTACCAAGAAAGCGGGCGTCGAGATGGATCCTAAGACGCGCGGCCCCAAGGTCGACGCGAACATGGCGACGAACGTTCCCGGAATCTTCGCGGGCGGCAATGTCGTAAGGGTCTACGATCTCGTCGACTGGGTGAGCCGCGACTCCGAAATCGCGGGACGCGCCGCCGCCGATTACGCGCTTAAGTCGAGAATTTGAGGAGATGTTTGAAATGAAGATGATTTGCATTAGCTGCCCGCGCGGTTGCGAGCTTGATGTCGAGAAGAACGGCAACGAAGTGGTCGTTACAGGTAACGCCTGTCCTCGCGGCGAAGAGTACGGTAAGAACGAACTTATCAATCCCACGCGCATGGTGACGGGACTCGTCAAGGTCGCGGGTATGCGCAAGCCGCTCCCCGTAAAGACCGCGCGTCCCGTGCCTAAAGGCGCGATCGACGCCGTGCTTTTCGCGATGCACCAGATGACGGTTCAGCTGCCCGTCAAAATCGGTGATGTGATTATTCCCGGAGTTGCCGGAACTGGTGTCGATATCGTCGCCACGGCTAATATGTAAAAGGGGCTAAAAATGTTCGACATAACGAAGAAAAAGGCATTTGTCTGCGATCTCGACGGTACGCTTTTTATGGGCCCCGATCCCATTAAGCCTGCGGTCGATTTTGTAATTGAATCCATCAACAGCGGTCGTTTTTCGTTTTTCTATCTTACGAACAATACGTCCAAGACCCCCGACGAATATATTAAGAAGATTGCAGGCGCTAATATTCCCGTCAAGCCCGAACAGATTTTAACTCCGCTTATTACGCTCGAGGCGTATATCCGCGAGAAGGGCTACAAGTCGGTCTATCTTTTAGCGAGCGAGAAGGTAACGGCCCATTTGACGGAGCGTCTGGCGGATGCGGGCGTCAAGTTCGAATACAATCCCGAGGAGAACGAGCTTATCGCGCTTACGTACGACAAGGAGCTTACTTACGAGAAGCTCGCCAACGCGACGAGCCTTTGGAATATGCGTAATGTCCCCGCGAGCCCGATGTGCCCGATCAGAACGGCCAATCAGACTCCGGTTGATTTCGTCGCGACCCATCCCGACAACTGCTGCCCGAGCGAGCGCGGCCCGATACCGGATATCGGCGGAATGATGAAGTTTCTCGAGATAACGAACGGTATGAAGCCGAGCAACGTTTTCGGCAAGCCCAGCCCGACTCTCCTTAAAACCGTTCTCGACCGCTTTACTCCCGAGCAGATCGCGGTGGTAGGCGATCGTCTTTACACCGACAAGGCGATAGCCGATAATTCGGGCGTTGATTTCGTCTGCGTCCTTTCGGGCGAGACGACAGTCGACGACCTCGCGAAGTATACGGGAACTCCGCCTGCAATAACGGTTGAGACGTTCAACAAGATTGACGAAAAGTAAGAAGGGTGTCTAAAAAATGAAGGACGAAAGAAGCTTTCGCAGGGCTCAGACCAGATTTATTCTTTCAAGCGCGATCGTTTACGCGTTTTTCTATCTGACGCGAAAGAATCTTTCGATGGCCCAGCCGGGGATGCTCGAAGAGGGCGTTATCTCCACTTATGCGATCGGCACGATGCTTTCGATTCACGGTATCGTCTATGGATTGAGCCGGTTCGTGAACGGATTTTGGGCCGATCGTCTTAACGGACGCGTTTTCATGACGGTCGGCATCGCTCTTTCGGCGCTTATGAACCTCCTGTTCGGATGCACCTCGCTTTCGATTCTTTTTGCAGTTTTCTGGGTGCTTAACGGCTGGACTCAGGGCATGGGCTTTCCTCCGTGCGCCAAAATGCTGACTCATTGGATCCATCCTAAGGAACTCGCGACTAAGATGTCGCTTTGGAATACTTCTCACTCGTTCGGTGCCGTTTTAGCGTTAGGTCTTTGCTCATATCTTTTGCATATCGGCTTAGGTTGGCGTTGGTGCTTTATCGTTCCCGGCGCGCTCGCGGCTCTCATTGCGGTATTCTGCTTCTTCTGCGTTAAGGATTCCCCTTCGGAGGCCGGTGTGGAGGAACTTGAAATCGACGGAGGAAAGAAGGAAGCTGAATCTAAGTCTACCGTTACATCCGCCGAGCGCCGTCGCCTCGTGTTCGGTAATCGCGTTATCTGGCTTATCGCGTTCGCCAACTTTTTCGTCTATATCGTACGCTTCGGATTTCTCGACTGGGGTCCTACGTTCCTTAAACAGTTTAAGGGGATTCCCGTCGCGAAGGGCGGTCTTATGACCATCGCGTTCGAGCTCGCGGCTGTCGTCGGTACGATTTTCGCAGGCTGGGTAACCGACAAGTGGTTTAAGGGCCGCGGAGTCAGAACGTGCGTATTCTGCATGCTCTTTGCCGCGCTCTTCTCGTTCGGATTCTGGTATCTCCCCTCCGGTGCTCCGATCTGGCAGGCGACGCTGCTTTTGATGGGAGCCGGATTCTGCATTTACGGACCTCAGGCGCTTATCGGCATCATCGCCGCCAATCAGGCTACAAAGGAAGCCGCGGCGATGGCCAACGGATTTACCGGTATTATGGGTTATTTGTCAACGCTCGTCTCAGGTATCGGTGTTGCATTTATCAAGACGCATTACGGCTGGGGCGCAGCGCTCTGTTCCTTCGCGCTCTTCGCTCTCGTCGGCATGATACTTTTCCTGTGCGCCTGGAATTCCAAAGCGACAGGATATGGCTTAAAAGAAAAATAGTCGAACTCGATATATAGACGACTTCACTATGGAACACCCCCGGTTTTTAAGGGTGAATTTTCGTTGCATGCCCGATTCCATTATGTGGAACTGATGTTTTATCGTTTAGAAATCCGGAAAAGCGATTTCTCTTCTCTTACGGCTACAATCCTTCGCGAGGTCTCACTCGGAGGACTCCGCCCCACCTCAAAGCGAAGGTAGCGGGGTGGGATGCGAGTGAGGAGTGAGGTTTTGTAAGCGTATGAGAGTCGTAGCATGAAGCCAGTGATGTTGTTGTGGCATCCCCGGAGTATGTGTATTTACTTGTCCTGATTGTAAAGCATAAAACCGAACGACGAGATCGAGCGTCAGCA
>JAFXEU010000017.1 GCA_017520845.1 Kiritimatiellia bacterium
AGCGGCGAAAAAGAAAGGCCGCAAAATCGATGTCGACCCGGCTTTTCCGCCGGAAATCCGCGGCGTATCCGACGCGGATTTAGCGAGCACCAGCGCCGAATCGCCCCCGGCTCGAAGACCTTGCGTGCATCAATTCAAAAAAGTGGGATAAGGGTGAAAAAGGAACTATCACACCCAATGGTGCACCCGGAGGGACTCGAACCCCCACGCCGAAGCAGTGGAACCTAAATCCACCGTGTCTGCCATTTCACCACGGGTGCAGCGAAATTATTTACTCAATTTCTCCTTGTGCGAGAAAAATACGCGCATCTTATTCGCGAACGACTGACCTTGAGGATATGTCTTCTCAGAAGAGGCCTTTTGAAACTCTTCCAAAAGCTCTTTCTGTTTGCGGTCAAGATTCGCGGGAACTTCAAAAACAATGCGGGCGTCCAAATCTCCGGCGCTCCCGCCGCGAAGCGAAGGAACGCCCTTACCCTTCAACCGGAAAACCTTTCCGTTGGGCGTACCGGCGGGAATCTTAAGCTGGGCCGCGCCCTGAGGCGTCGGAACATCAACAACGCCACCGAGCGCCGCAAGAATAGGCGAAACGGGAACTTCGACGCCGAGATCCAGACCGTCGCGCTCGAACAGATCGCTCGGACGGATCGAAAGAATAACGTATAAATCGCCGTTCTCGCCGCCGCGCAGACCGCCCGCACCCTTTCCGGCAAGCCTCAAGCGCGAGCCGTCGTCGACACCGGCGGGAATCCTGAGCGAAATCTCCTGGGGTGCCGAAATGTGGCCCGTTCCGCGACACTTGCGGCAAGGCCTCTCGATAACGGTTCCCTCGCCGCCGCATGTGGGGCAGGTCTGACGGACCTGGAAAAAGCCGCCGCCGCCGATCACGACGCCTCGCCCGCCGCAAGTTTTACACGTGGTGCGCTTCGATCCGGGCGCCGCGCCCGTACCGCCGCACTCGTCGCACGCCTTCGGAAGTGTAAGCTCGATATTGCGGACGCTGCCGAAAATCGCCTCGTCGAAATCGATATCGAGACGGAAATTCATATCGTCGCCGCGACGCGGCGCGTTCGGATCGGCATCGCGCCGCTGACGGCCGCCGCCGCCGAAGAAGCTCTCGAAACCTCCTCCGCCGCCGCGCCCACCGAAGAGATCGCCGAACATGGAGAAGATATCGTCCATGCTCATACCGCCGCCGCCAAAGCCGCCGAAGCCCTGTCCGCCTACGCCCTGATGGCCGAACTGATCATAACGCTGACGCTTCTCGGGATCATGGAGAACGTCATAAGCCTCGGCCGCCTCTTTAAACTTCTCCTCGGCCTCTTTATCGCCGGGATTGCGGTCGGGGTGGTACTTCATCGCCAATTTGCGGTAGGCCGACTTAATTTCGTCGGCGGTCGCGCTCTTGGAAACGCCTAATACCTCGTAATAATCTCTCTTTTCAGCCATCTTAAAAAAACCTTATATCAGGAAGCCTTGCCGGAACTTACAACAACCTGAGCCGCGCGAAGGACCTTACCCTTAAGCATCCAGCCGCGCTTCGCTTCATTAGAAACCTTACCCTCTTCGACAGTATCGCTCGGAAGCTGGGCGATAGCGTCCATCTTCTCGGTATCGAGCTCAAGACCGACTGAATCGAACGGCTCCGCGCCATGATCCTTAAGCGCGTTAAGGAACGTGTCATAAACGAGCTGAACACCCTTCACGAAAGGATCTTCCTTATCGGCGGCGGTTGAAAGCGCAAGAGAAAGATTGTCGACTACAGGCAGAAAATCCTTCAAAATGTCGCTCTCGGCGTAACGGAAGATATCCTCACGGTCGCGGGCCGTGCGCTTTTTGAAATTGTCGAAGTCGGCGAGAAGCCGCGCGTAATGATCCTTCCAGTCAGGCTCCGCAGGCTTCTCGTCCTTTTTCTCTTCGGCCGGTTTATCAGCCTCTTCGCCCGCAGCTTCGGCAGCGGCCTCGGCAACAGACTCGGACGACTCCTCCTTGGAAGAAGGAGTCTCGCTCGCTTCGGCGGCTTCGGGCTTCTCGCCCGAAACCTCTTCGTTCTTTTCAGCTTCGGTATTCAACTTCCTCAACCTTTTTTCACGTCTTGATCTGCCGAACATCATGGCTGTTTAGGCCTTAATCTGACCGGACTTGGCGAGCATCTTAGCCTCAACGGACTGAATCTCGGCAAAGCCCTGGGAGCTGTGGGGGTTAAGACCGTCGGAAGCCTCCATGGAGCTGTCGGCCTCGTTGTAGATCGTAGCCTTAAGACCCTTCAAAGACTCGAAGAAAATATTGCCCTTGTAAAGGCCGAGCGTAACTTCAGCCGTAGCCTTGTCGGCCCAGACCTGAATCGCGTTGCGCGCGGCGCGCGTCGCGGGGTCGAACCAGCGGCCGTCGTAGATCTGATCGGAGACAAACTTCGAAAGCTGCATGAAGAGCAGATAGCTGCGGCGATCCATGACACCCTCGTAGATGTACTTAAGGCCCCACGAGAGAACTTCCATACCGGGAGCCTCGTAAACGCCGCGGCTCTTCGTTCCGATGATGCGGTTCTCGAGAGCGTGCTTCATGCCGATGCCGTTGCGCCCGCCGATCTTGTTGACCTCGAGCATAACCTCGTAAGGCGTCATCTTCTTGCCGTTGATAGCGACGCAGCGGCCCTTCTCGAACTTAAGAACGATCTTCTCGACCTTGTTGGGAGCCTTCTCGGGCCATACGCCCATCGTAGGCTTAACAATACGCATCGAAGTCTCCATCGACTCGAGATCCTCGGCCTCGTGGGAGAGACCGGCGAGGTTGGCGTCGGTCGAATATTTCTTCTTCGTACCGACGAACGCTTCGATGCCGCGCTTTTTAAGGAACGCGACCATCTCGGTACGGCCGGGGAACTCCTTGAGGAGATCGCTGTCGCGCCAGGGGGCGTAAACGCCGAAATTCGGATCGAGAACGTTCGTATAACGCTCAAAGCGCATCTGGTCGTTGCCGCGTCCCGTGGCGCCGTGGACGAGAACCTGGCAGCCGGCCTTCTTCATCGCGGGAAGAAGCTTCTGGACGGTGACGGCGCGGGCGATACCCGTGGAGTTCCAGTAACCGCCGTCGTACATGGCCTGGCACTTGACCGTCTCGAAGCAGATATCGGCCATTTCCTTAGTGACGTCGACGATCGTCGTGTCGACGCCCGTGGGAGCCATGCGCTTGGCGATGTCGTTGATATCCTTCTCGTCGGCCTGACCGACGTTGGCGGAGAACGCCTTAACCTTTACGCCCGCGTCGAGAAGAACGCAGCAAATCGTCTTGGAGTCGAGACCGCCCGAAACGCACACGCCAACGGTCTTACCTTTGAGATCTTCAAGTTTCATATCATTGTTTCCTTTCAAAATTGAAGAGATATTATACCACTTTTTTACAAACAGTGGCAATAAACCTTTTAATGTAAACGTTAGTCCATTGCTTTTATTCATCCTGTGCAACAGAATGAATAAAGGCAAATGAGGAAAGGTGGGGATATTCCAGCATAACAACTTACCATTTCGCGCGGATGCCGATTTCAAACGTGCGCGGCTCTCCGGCAAGACATTCGTAATAGTGGCGCGCGGTATCGAAATATTTTTCGCCGAATAGATTCCGCACTCCGAGCGTGAGCGACCAGTTGTCGCCGCCGCCGAATTTCGAGAACGGAATCGAAACGTTCACGTCGAAAAGACACGAGGGATCGAACCTCAGATTCTTATTCTGAAACTCGCCGCGTACGCACGCGTAGCTCATCGAGCGGAACCTGAAACCGCATCCTAAAACGATATCCTCGAACGGTCCCGAGGAAACGCGGTAGGACGTGTTGAAGGTGAACGTATGAGCGGGATAGCGTTCGAAATCGCGACCCTTCGAACCCGGAGCTTTAGTTCTGTCGGTGTAACTGTTGAACGAATACATCGCCATCATCGACCAGTCTTCGGTTATATCGCCAGCCGCCGAAAGTTCAAACCCCCGCGAAGTGTTGCGGCCCTCCTGCTCGTAATAAGTCGTATTCGCGACCTGAACGGGCGTATTCTCCTGTTCGATGCGGTAAACCGACGCCGACAGCCACAAACTCTTGAACGTTTTAATCCTTACGCCGCCCTCGGTTTGAGTGGCGTACCACGGTTTCGTCAAAGGTCCACCGTCTATCCCGGCCATTCCGAGCATTGATGTGCGCGTCTGGGAGACGTTGCCGAAAAATACGAGCCAGTCGAGCGGCTGGATCGAAATTCCTCCGCGCGGCGAGACTCCGTTGCCGTCCTGGCCTTTCGCCCCGGCGCTGTCGCGCAAATGGACAAAATCGTACCTGACGCCTCCTAAAAGCGTAACCCACCCGTACGAGATCGAATCCTGAAGCGTGATGCCGTGCCGCGTCGTCGGCGCCGAAAACACCGAACCCTCCTGATGACGCGAATCAAGCTGTGCAAGAAAACTGTTATTAAGACCGAAATCGAATTCCGTATCATAAACGGAACGGCCGTAAACGCTGTATGACCGCATCAGGGACGAAGACTCCGAAAATTGGGAAGTCATGTACTTGTTTCCAGAGGACCACACTCCCGTATTGTAGTAATTCAAAAGTTCAGCGCCTTTACCGGCGTAAGGCTCGCGCGTCGTCTGATCCATCGACGAAAACTGAAACGCGCCGCCGAATTTCAAAAGCCAGTTTTCGTTAACCTGCCAGTCAAGCCACGGGTTTATGAGCATTCCCTCGTAATGCTGACGGTCGCCCCGCCTGCACGACGACTCATACCAACCATATCCGCCCGCCGGCTTTCCGCGCCATACCGGAACGCCTATATAACTGGGCGCATCGGTATATTGAAATAAAGTCTTCAGCCCGAACGAGACTTCATCGTTCGGCGTAAAAACGAAACTCGGCGAAAGAGAAAACGATTCGCGAGGCCGCGCACCTTTCTGCGACCCCTGATTTATATACGACGGCTCGTAATAATCAGCCGAGCCGACAACGCGAAACGCGGCCTTGTCATCAAGAAAAACCTCATTGACATCCGCCATCGCGCGCTGACGGAATGTATTCCTGCCGATCGACGCGTTGGCTTGGAGATTGATCTCATCATCGCGCAAATGAGCGCCCTTTAGATATAAATTGATCGAGCCTCCCGCGCCGTTGGCGTTTGACGCGGCTCCCGCACCGCCCGAGAGAGAAGCGATGGGCCCTTTTACAATCTCAACGCGCTCCATCAGAAACGGATCCATAAAGAGCCCCGCTCCACGGCCTACTGAATATATGCCGTCTATCGCCGGCTCGGAGCCGCCCTTGCCGCGGATCGTAAAAAGCCCGGGCTGACGAACTAAAAGCGAAGTTCCTCCGGTCTCGATTCCCGGCACATGACGAAGAAGATCGTTTAAATCGGTAGGATTGCGCTCGCGGATAAAGTCCTCCGTAAGCGTATCGACGACACAAGGCAGTTTCTCGGGCGCTATATCGGTAAATGTTCCTGCATTAACCGTTTCGGGGCGGTATTTGGAAAGCGCCGTCGCTTCGACCACGATTGTACCTACATCAACACTATTCGTATCGTTAGGAGCTGAAAATAGAGAGAAAGTCGATAATACAACTAAACTAAATATACAATTAGGCTTTTTAATTTTCATAACCATATAAACGCACATTTAGAGCGCCAGGTTCACTTAAAAATCAGCGCTTTAAGAAAAAAATCTAAGCTTACTTTAAAACAACCGCGAAGCCATCTGCGATAATCGTACCCTTAGATTCCTTGGCGTTAATAGTTAAAGTCGCGCCCTTATCTAGTTCAAAAACTCCAATTTCGCGCCACTCGCCCATCTTCTCGGTTTGGTCGACTTTAATGATTTTCTTCACTCCGTTCGACACAATTTCAATCTGGGTTGACGAAGGATGTTTAACAAACGGGCTATAGGGAACTCTCATCTTAAGAGCGTAGCGGCCAGGCTTCTCAACGGGCAATTTATATTCCGCTGAAATCGCGCCTTTCCTGGCGAAAGTCGACACATCGCCGACCTGCTCACCGTTTGGATTATGCTTTCGCTCCCAATTCCCCTTAAAGAAAACTGCGTCCGGCGTTTCATCATCGACAATCGCCCAGCCCTTTAAGCGCGGATCAGGCCGACCGGGAAATTCTCCGCCGAGAAGATCCTGAAGCTCCCGATAATGACCCTTTGTATAAATGTCGCGCGGCCTGCAGTCATACTTGAAGCAAAGCGCGACCGCCTCACCAGCGGCGACGCCGAGCTGGGCGAGCGTATTTATCACGCGCGGCGAACCTAAGCCCACATGCGTACAACTAAAACAGCGGCCTACCATGAAGAGATTCGGGATATTACGCGAATAAATCGAACGATACGGAATGTAATAACGCCCGAAATGAGGCTGACGGCAGGTCGTAATAAAATCTACGCCTTTTATCGCATCGTCATAATGAAGATCGATCGACCATGAGCCGGAGGCTATCGCATCTTCGAACGGACGCTTTTCGGAAACGTCGCTCTCTTTAAAAATCCAATCTCCCATCAGGCGGCGACTCTCGCGCTTAGCGAGAACGAACGGCACAAAGCGAAGTATCTTACGCGCGTTGCCGGGGTCTTTCTTGGCGAGCGAAAACGAACCGTAGACCGCAAGCAGAAGCCTGTCGCGCACATGCTCGCCCTCGGCGATAACGTCATTGCGTATGCCGTACTCCCAGTCCCAACCGCCCTGGAGAGCCTTTATGCCGCAGGCGTGCTTTTCGGCCCACGGAGCGCTGAAAGGCATATCGGTATTGGCCTCGGCGCTAGTCCACATAAGCGAAGCGCCGAGAGTCTGACTGTCGGCTTTCTCAGGAGCATACTTCTCGCCGAACTCAGCCCCGGCCTCGCGGCCCATGCGCCAATCGGCTCCGGCGTAATAACCGAGCCAGCCGTCGCCCGTCGCGTCGCAGAAGAGCTTCGCCTTGATTCGGACGATTTTGTTGCGCTTCCAGTCGAGAGCCTTGACCGAGGCAATCGAGCCGTCGGGATTCTTTTCGGCGGCGAAAACCCGTGTCGAAAGAACAGCCGTGAGATTCTCTTCATCCTGAACGATACGCATGCGATTCAGGTCGGAGACCTTCATGTCTCCCTCCCCGTTCATGAACCATCCTCTAACCTCGCGCACGATATCGTAACGCGCTTCGCCCGCGCTCCATACGCGGATCTCGGCGGAGGCGTTTCCGCCGAGCACGGGGCGATCCTGGATGATAGCGGTCTTGACGCCGCGACGGGCAGCCGCGAGAGCCGCGGTAACACCAGGAACACCGCCGCCGACGATCGCGAAATCGGTTTCGATCGTCTCGTCGACATTCGCCGACTCTATCGAAAGCGGACCTTCGGGAGCGTCTTCGTCCTTCACAAAAACGACACCCGCGCAACGCCCCGCAAAACCGTCGCAGTCAACGAGCGAAATCCCGGTCGTCCCCTTCTCAAGTGCGACAACTCCGCCGTCTTCCCAGGCCCATTCGCTTTGTGTGACGCCGAAAGTCCCGTCGAGAATCTTGCCTCCGACCTTCACCTTGAATGCGCCTGCCCCCTCCACCCAACTGCGGGAGCGGACGTAAACGCGCCACTCTCCAGATTCCGGGATGTTTGCAACCGCCTTCGCATCAAGGCAGCGGATGCCGTTACCGTGGGCGAGCAGGTACGCAGAGCCCATGACATCCATGAACTGCACGTCAACCTTCCATCCGCCCGGATCGAACGCCTGTGGATGAATATCGACACGCCCGGCGAAGCCAAGCGATGAAGCTAAGATAAGCGCCGAAGCAAGAAGGAGATTTTTCATAACGTATTCAGGCTTACAGATAAACGCCGTTTTTAACGAGCGTCTTCTGGAGTGTTTTGACGTCGATATCGCGCGGCGACTTACCCGAAAGAGCCGCAAGCGCGGCGGCCGTGCCCGCGGCCTCGCCCGTGACGAAGCAGGGAGCGATAAGACGGAAGGTGTCGCACGTGTCGGGAGCGCCGATGCAGCGGCCCGCCGAAAGAAGATTGTCGACGCCGACGGGAAGAAGCGAACGGTACGGAACCTTCCATGCGGAATGAAGACCGTCTACGCCGAACCAGCCTACCGCATCTTCCGGATCCCAGTTCTTAGCGAGCATCGCGCGATCGACAATGCACTCGGACTTCAAAAGGCGCGTAACGCGTGGACCGATCTGAGAGCAGGTATTAGCGATGAAAACCTCTTCCCAGCCGGGAGTCTTGCGGAGCTTCTGAACAGCCTCCCAGGTCTCCTTTCGGTGGTAGATCTCCTCGCGCGTCAGATTGCGGATATCAAGGCCGTCGCCATGATGGTTGGGAACGCCCGTCCAGCATGTCGAAGGATTGGCCTCGTTGCCCTTCATGATCCAGTAGCCGGGCAGAACGTTGCCGTCCTTGTCGCGCGGCGGACGCTTCGCGGTAATTCTGTCGAGGTTGGCCCAGCGCGAAACGAAACCGATGCCGTGGGTGATCTGTCGGTACTGGGCACCGGCCGCGAAATAAATATCGCCGTCGCCCGTACAGTCGACGACCGTCTTGGCCAAAATCGCCTGCATACCCTGCTTGGACATGAACACGATACCGCGGATCTTATTACCCTCTTGGATCACATCGATACCCCAGGCATGGAAGAACATATCGATCTTCTGCTCTTCGACCATACGGTCCATAAGGTACTTCGCGCCTTCAGGGTCGACCGTCGGCTGCATAAGATTGTCTTTGGTGGGCTTTGTGCAGAACGCGGAACCGAGGTTCTGGGCGCGATCCATAAACTCGCCGCAGACGCCGCGCGTAACTACCGTAAAATCGCCGCCCGCTTCCTTGCGGGCCGTCGCAAGAACAATAAGAACCATGCCGTTCGTAAAGAGACCGCCGAGAGAACCGTCCTTCTCGACGAGAGCGACTTTAGCGCCCGTCTTCGCGGCAGCGACCGCCGCGGCGAAACCCGCGCATCCGCCGCCGACGACAACAACATCAGTCTCATGGAAAACAGGCACTTCGCGACCGGGCATCATAACCTTGCCGCCCTTCATAAAGGAGCTTGGACCATCCTCAGTCGTATGCTCAATCGGATAGATCCACTTGCCGAAACGCGGATTAAGCGGATCGCCGATCGCGCCGGGAGGAAGTTTCTCATTTGAAGCGACGAATTCATCGCCGAACGCGGCGCCTGTGATCGCTGCGGCTCCGCCGACGCCGAGACGCTTAAGAAACTCTCTCTTTGAAATCTGCATGATAAAACTCCTTTTGAAACCTTAAATCACTTGGCGCCCTTGGCCTTGATCGAATTCTTGCGCGAAACGAGTTCGCTGCCGTAATCCTCTTCAAGCTCCTTGTCGGAAGGGAGTTTCGGGAACGCCGCGTGCGGCTCGGTCTGATACCAGAACGCCGTCGTCGAAATGTCGGAGTTCTGTGTCACGTACGGGCCGGGCGCCCAGCCGATATCCTGAATCGTGACGCGCAGATCGCTGTTGAATCTGACAGGATCGGTGATATGCCAGCGATACATGCCGTAAGAGCTGACGCTGTCGGGCTCTTTGGCCTCTTCAGCCTGGATGAGACCCGCGTAAGGAGTGTTGTATATCCAGAACTTCTTCTCGTTGAGAACTTCGAAATTGTGCGAGCCCAAGACATAGTCCTCGGCACCCGTTCCGCAGATGGTCGGATACTCGGTGTCGCCGTCCATATAGAACTTGATCTCTCCCTCACCCCACCAGATGTAGTTGCGGCAGCGCCACGCAAAGTAGGTTCCCGCGTAATGGCCGCGGCCCTTGACGCCGTCGAGAATCGTATGGAGCGAACCCTTGGTCGGATTCGAGCGGCGGAACTGGGCGTGGAAATACGCCGCGTCGTCGGGAACGTCGCCGAGCGCGTAGTTGATCTGGTAAAAGAGCGCGATAGGCTCCTTGCCGCGGTGTTCGAGCGTAATGCGGGCTTTTTTTCTGAACGGCATCGGCCAGAAACAGCTGAACGCCTGACGGGGACCGACGCAGACTGCCTGCGACGAAAGAGGCGCCCACTTCTTGTAGGCGTTGCAGAAGAAGTCGCCGAGCGGGCACTCGACCGAAGGCTCCTTCTCGTCATCCCAATACATTCTTAAAATATAGCAGCGCCTTTCAAGCGAACCGTCGCCGGCCATCGTAATCCACATGTTCTGAATGAGACCGGGACCTTCGACATTCATAAGCTCGAACGTCTCGCCCCGCTTGATCGTTACGCAGGGACGCACCTTCCAGCCTTTGCCGAGACGGTAAGATTTGGAGTCTTCGTCGGGAATCTCCTTCGCTCCGCCCGCGCGCTCGCCCGTCTGGTTTTCGGGACTGATCGATCTGGATTCGGCATCCGAAAGAAGGCACAGGGTATTAAGATCGCCGGGGATCGCGCTGCGGGAATACTTCGGCGAAGAGCATCCGTTTACGAAAGCAAGACAGGAAAGAGCGGCAACAATCGTGCCAGCATACAACGACATATATTTTATTTTCATATTTATTACCGACTTTTCTTGAATGTTTTAAAAGACACCGTTATTTCGACGGAATTATATCATTTTGAAAAAAAACTCACAACTCTACCTTTTTATATTTAGGCACGAGCGACTTCATGCAGAGCCATCCGATAAGATAGGCGACGGCGCAATAACAGAATACAATCATATATCCGGCGGGCTTACCGGTATAACCGAGAAATGCAAATGCCTCGCCTTGTTCGCCGGCGTAAGTAAAAAGTTTACCCGCTCCTTTATTGACGATAAAGCTACCGCAACCTGCAGCGAATTGGGCGATACCTGTTAATGTTCCAATCGTAGACTTAGGGAACATATCGCCTACAACGGAAAAGATATTAGCGCTCCAAGCCTGATGCCCGGCGCAGGCGATACCGATAAGAACAGCAGGATACCATGCCGAGTACACGCCTAAAGGTTGCGAACCGAGCGCGAAGAGCGGAAGACACGCAAAGATAAACATCGCGATCATACGCCCTTCATACGGATTCATGCCACGCTTATCAACCAGGAATGTCGGTATTTTACAAAGATATATCGAAAGAACGGTTACAATGGCATAAAGAGCGAAAATTAACGCCATTCCCATTCCATCTGAAGTTTTATAGCCGAACTGATCTGAAAGATACGAAGGCGTCCAGAAAAGGAAGAACCACCATACGCCGTCGGTGAAAAATCTGCCCAATACGAGCGACCACGTCTGACGAAGAGAAAAGGCCTTCAGATAACTGATTTTCGGACCCTTCGCCGCATCGTCGGCGGGAGTTTTTTCAATCTCCGATTCATCGCTTTGAATATACGACAGTTCAGCTTCATTCACCATGCCGTTCGCCTCGGGCTTTTTATAAAGCCACATCCAGAATCCCATCCACAAAAATCCGAGCGCGCCGATGATGATAAACGCCATTTCCCATCCCCAGAACTTCGCTATGAGCGGAATCGAAAGAGGCGCCGCTAAAGCTCCGACGGACGAGCCCGCATTGAAAATAGACGTCGCGAAGGCGCGATCCTTCTTCGGGAAGTACTCGGCCGTCACCTTTATAGCCGCGGGAAAGTTACCGGCCTCGCCGATCGCGAGAACGCTGCGGCAGGCGAGAAACAGCCATACCGACGTCGTCATCCCCATCATGCCGACAAAGCCGATCGCATTGAGAGCGGAAGAGCCGACGCCGCAGACGGCATGCATACACGCGCCCAGCGACCAGATGAAAATCGCCCATAAATACCCCTTTTTCGTCCCGAGCCAGTCAATGAACTTACCGGCGAAGAGATTACCCAAGGCGTAGACGATTGAGAAAATTCCCGTTATCGTTCCGTAGTCGTCGTCGGACCATCCGAATACGGGGGCGATAAAATCCTTATAGGTCAACGACAGAACCTGACGGTCGAGATAATTGACCGTGGTCGCAAAAAAGAGAAGCGAACATATAACCCAGCGGAAGTTTGTCATTTTGGTTTTCATAATATAACCCTTTCGTGTTTTGTTTTCGCGGTCAATTACATCTCATAAAAAAATGCCGAACGGAAAATCCGCCCCCAAGCAATCAGTCGCCATTCGACCAGAGCGCCTTCGGGCTTAAGGACTTCAGGGATAATCCGCCGGCAAAGTCAAAATCTCGCAACCGTCGTCGGTGATGGCGACGGTATGTTCAAAATGCGCCGAAAGACATCTGTCGGCCGTAACGACAGTCCAGCCGTCTTCGAGAACGCGCGTCTTCTCGCCCGCCTTCGTCATCGAAATCATCGGCTCGATGGCGAGCGTCATACCGGGCTTCAGGACAAGTTTCGTCCCAGGCTTTCCGTAATTCGGAACCTGGGGATCTTCATGAACCGTACGCCCGACGCCGTGGCCGATCCAGTCGCGGACGACGCCGAAACCCGCGTCCTCGGCGACCTTCTGAATCGCATAGCCGACATCACCGAGATGAACCCCGGGGCCGCACGCTGCGATGCCCGCCTTAAGACAGGCCTTCGTCGTCTCTACGAGCCTCAGGACTTCCGGATCGGTTACACCGACGGCGACGGTGCGGGAAGTGTCGCCGTTAAAACCGTTTTTGAAAATTCCGACATCGGTTTTAACGAGATCGCCGGGCATTATCACGCGATGGCGACTCGGAATGCCGTGAATAACCTCGTCGTTGATCGAAACGCAAAGCCGCCCGGGAAAACCCATATAATTGAAAAAACTGGCGCGGACCTTGTTCTTCGAACAGTACTCTTCGACCAGATCGTCAATGTCGCCGGTAGTGACTCCGGGCGAAACGGCGTTGGCGCAGATGTCGCGTATCTCGGCGGTCATCCGACACGCTTCGCGCATGCGGTCGATTTCGGCTTTTGTTTTGATGTCGACTTTCATAAATAAAAAAATCAAGGCCGGCGGGCTTAAGCCTCCGCCGGCGCTTGAAATGACAATTACATCACCTTGAGGAATTCGGCCGCGACAGAGTCGACGCCCGTCATACCGTCAACGGTCTTAAGGCAACCCTTGGCCTTATAGAACTCGATGAGAGGTT
The DNA here is from genome assembly GCA_017520845.1 of Kiritimatiellia bacterium. GTDB lineage: Bacteria > Verrucomicrobiota > Kiritimatiellia > RFP12 > UBA1067 > UBA1067. The sequence goes on from JAFXEU010000017.1 coordinate 13,021, forward strand.
CAGTCTGGCGATGATAGACGACGAGACGGTCCTTGACGGTCTCGGGATTGTCGTCCTTGCGGATCGTCAGTTCGCTGCCGCAGTTGTCGCATACGCCCTCGACCTTCGGAGGAAGGTTCTTGACGTGGTAGCCCGCCTTGCACTTGGGACAGGTACGGCGACCGGCTATACGGTCCTGGATGATCTCATCGGGAACGTCGATAAGGACGGCGCTCTTGACGGGAGCGCCCATCTCCTCGAGAATCTCCGCCTGCGCGAGGTTGCGCGGGAAGCCGTCGAGAAGCATCGTGACGTCGCCTGTGGTTTCGGCGACGACGTCCTTGATCATGCGGGCGATAAGAGCGTCGGGAACGAGGTTCCCGCTCTCCATATAACCCTTGGCCTCAAGACCGGCCTCGGTCCCCTTCGCGACGGCGCCGCGAAGGAGATCTCCGGAAGAAACATGCTTCAGGTTGGCATTGTCGGCGGCGAGCTTGCCCGCGACCGTACCCTTCCCAGAACCCGGGGCGCCGAGAAGAATTACAATATTCATGGTGTTTCCCTTATGTGAAGTCTGTTAGCAGACGCCCTGAGCGACCATCGCGTCGGCGACCTTGATGAAGCCGGCGAGGTTGGCGCCCGCGACATAGTTGCCCTTCATGCCGTACTTCTCGGCCGTATCGTAGGCGTTGTCGTGGATGGACTTCATGATGTCCTTGAGCTTGGCGTCGACCTCTTCGGCGGACCAGGAAAGGCGCATGGAGTTCTGGCTCATCTCGAGACCGGAAACCGCGACGCCGCCCGCGTTGGCGGCCTTGCCGGGAGCGAAAGCGACGCGCCCGTTGAGGTAGTTGACGGCGTCGGCCGTGCAGCCCATGTTCGAAGTTTCGACGACCATCATGCAGCCGTTCTCGACGAGCATCTTGGCGTCATCGCCGTTGAGCTCGTTCTGAATGGCGCAGGGGAAAGCGATATCGCACTTGACTTCCCAGGGCTTGCGGCCCTTGACGAACTTGGCGCCGAACTTGGCGGCGTAGGGTTCGACGACGTCGTTGTTGCTGGCGCGGAGCTCGAGCATGTAATCGACGCCTTCCTGGGTCATTCCCTTTTCGTCGTAGATGTAGCCGTCGGGACCGGAAATGGCGACAACCTTAGCTCCGAGCTGGACGAGCTTCTGGGCGGCGCCCCAGGCGACGTTGCCGAAGCCGGAGAGAGCGACCGTCTTGCCCTTGATGTCCTGGCCGAGCTTCTCGAGCATGTACTGGGCGAAGTAGACCGTGCCGTAACCGGTGGCCTCGGGACGGACGAGAGAACCGCCGAAGGGACGGCCCTTGCCGGTGAGAACGCCGACGAACTCGTTACGGAGGCGCTTGTACTGGCCGAAGAGGTAGCCGACTTCGCGGCCGCCGACACCGATGTCACCGGCGGGAACGTCGGTATCGGCGCCGATATGACGGGAAAGCTCGGTCATGAAGCTCTGGCAGAAACGCATGACTTCGCCGTCGGACTTGCCGCGCGGGTTGAAGTCGGAGCCGCCCTTGCCGCCGCCCATGGGAAGCGTGGTGAGGGAGTTCTTGAAAGTCTGCTCGAAACCGAGGAATTTGAGAACGGAGAGAGTTACGGTCGGATGGAAGCGGAGACCGCCCTTGTAAGGTCCGATCGCGGAGTTGAACTGGACGCGATAGCCGCGGTTGACCTGAACGACGCCGTTGTCGTCGACCCAGGGAACGCGGAACATGACCGTGCGCTCAGGTTCGACCATGCGCTCGAGGATGGCTGCCTTTTCGTACTGGGGATTGGCCTCGATCACGGGGGCGAGGGTAGTGAGAACCTCTTCTACCGCCTGGATGAATTCAGGTTCGTTAGCGTTTTTCGCCTTGACGTCGGCGAGAACCTTCTCGATGTATTTGTTCATATGTTTCCTGTTTTATTCTAGAGTTTATCTTATTTTTACCTTTACCTTGCCCGTAGAGATTATCAAGTGGACATTGAGTCGAGTATTATACTATTTTGGCCGTATTCAATCAAGCCCGCATAAAACGCAGACTGAAAAGATCGCATTTAACGGACCTTTATAAATTCGCATTCTCACTGTTTCTTTTTCTCTATGAGCGAAACTTCGCCGAGGGATGCGAACTCGTTGCCGTTGTGCTCGTTAAGGCCGGTGAAGCGCCAGAACTTGACGCGGAGAGATTTCGCGAACTTAAAGCGCTGTTCGCCCGCTCCGCCCTTCATCGCGCCCGCGACGACCGTGTTCCAGGTCTTGCCGTCTTCGGACACCTCGAACCTGAAGTCCTTAACGTTGCCGTTGACGCCGTAGGGGCGCTGCCAGATCGAGACGCCCTCCGCGTCGACCGTGCGACCGAGATCGACCGTAACCGAATGAGGATACTTAGTCAACGTAACTCCATACTGGCTGTGCCAAATCGTATTCACATCACCGTCGACGATATTCTCGGCGTTGCCCTCGCCAGGCTCTGCCGAAGTGCAGGCGATGACGACGGGCATGACGTCTTCACCCGTGCGGACATCGGCCGGAAGCTCGGGAGCAGACATCTTGGGAAGGCTCTTGAGCGTCTGAGGCGGGCTAATGAGGAAGTCAAGCGTGAAAGGCCTGTTGCTGCGGATAATGTCTCGACCCATGGGCCCCGGACCGCACGACGCGCCGCCTAAGCCGCGAACCGCGGCGAAGATACCGAGCTCGGTCTTGGTAGGCTCGGCGAGCGTCTGCGGATGCATGGCGTACGTAAGATCGGTAGGCGAATAGGGAAGAGCCGAAAACGCGAACGGCTTGCCGAGAGTGACGACGCTGAACGCGCCCTTCTCGCCGTGCGATCTGCCGAGCATCACGCCGTAGGTATCTTCCATATTGCCCATATCCTGAGGCTTTCCGTAATTGACTACGAAATCCTCGACGGTCGACGCCCAACGGCCTAAGAACGCGCCGCTCTTGCGGTCGGGGTAGTTCTCGAAGGGACCGGCGCCGAACCACTGGACCTGATTGAGGCTCTTATCGAGCGAGAAGCGGTAACCGATACGCGCAAGCTCGATCACGCGGCCGCGCGGACGGATCTCGCTCTGGCATGCGACCGCGCCGTTGGCGAAAACGGTCCACTTCTGAGCGACTGAGAAATGAGGATCGAACGGAGCGACGGGACCCGCGGGCAAAATCTCGCAAGGCTTGCCGTTATTGCCGCCATAACCGATAAGACGCTCTTTCCGCTTTCCGCGGACATCGGCCACGAGCACGAACGACTTGGACCCGTCGGCGTTAACGGTGACTTCGGAAATCGAAACCGCCTTCTGGACGAACTCTCTTAAGCCCGCCGCGAGCCATCTTACGCCAAGACCGACTTCATTGGAGCTGGGAGCGCGGTACGCGTCGAGCGTCATCGGGGCGAGAAATCTCTCGAATCCGCCTTCCTCGTACGAAACGAGTGCACCGGTAGACTTGGAGAACTTAACCGTGACGTCACCCGCCTTGAATACGAGGTTATCGCCTTCGACGAAACTCTTGACTTCACCCTTGACGGTAAACGTTTCGCGGTTTTCAAAAGCGGACTTCTTGACAAACTGAGCGTCGGCGACGACATGGCCCGCTTTGAGAAGCCCTTCGTCATTGTCGAGAACGATCTGAACCGTAGTCGCGAAAACTTCGCCCTCGGGAAGTTCAATCGTCTGCTCGCCGCGAGGCGCCATGTCAAGAGGAACCTTAAAGCCTTCAGCTCCCTTGACGGTAAGCGAATATCCTTTACCGGAGCGGAAGTAGTTGAGATTCTTTACCGTCACCTTCTTGCCGTCGTCGCTGAACTTGAAGTCAAACGGCTGGAAGACGTGCTTAACTTCCCAATAGCCGGGCTCTGGCGTACGGTCGGAAAGAACAACGCCGTTGAAAACGAACTGACCGTCGTTAGGCTTGTCGCCGAAGTCGCCGCCGTACGCCATGATCATCGTACCGTCGGCGTTCTTCTTCAGAAGGCCCTGATCGACCCAGTCCCATATCGCCGCACCGAGAATAACGTCGGACGATTCGATAGCGTCCTGATAATCCTTCAGGTTGCCCATCGCGTTGCACATATTGTGGGCGTACTCGGAAATATAGAACGGCTTTTCAGCCGCGTGATGGGAGGCTTTCCAGCGGACCCAGTCGACACCGGGATACTGGTTGGAATCCATATCGACGACGGAGTTGTCGCGCTCGTACTGCAAGGGACGCGACGTGTCGATCTTTTTAATCGCCTTGGCCGCGGCGAGGAAGTTCTCGCCGGGACCGGCCTCGTTGCCGAGCGACCACATCGTAACGCAGGGATGATTGCGGTTGCGGCGAACCATATCGATATTGCGCTGTACGGTCGCCTTCTCCCATTCGGGACGGTGGGAAAGCGAAGCCGCGCCGTAGTAGTAGCCGTGAGACTCGACGTTCGCCTCGTCCATCACGTAAATGCCGTAGATATTGCAGAGATAGTAGAAATAGTCGTCCTGCGGATAGTGGGCATTGCGGATATGGTTGATGTTCGCCTCTTTCATCATCTTGATATCCTGAAGCTGACGCTCGCGCGGCACATAGTGTCCGTACAGCGGATCGGATTCGTGACGGTTGACGCCGCGAAGCTTGATTTTCTCATTGTTGAAGTAGTATCTTCCGTCGCGGATTTCGGAGACGAAAAATCCGACGATCGCGGAAACAAATTCCTCACCGTTGTTCAGAACGAGCTTATAGCAGTTAGGCTCCTCGGCGCTCCAAAGCTTAGGTGAGCGTACGCGAAGAGTTATACCGCCTTCCGGCGCCTTCGCCACCAGCTTTCCGTCCATAGTAAAGAGCTGGATGGAGAGCTTGGGGAACTTGGCGCCGTCTCCTTTGGGGGTCCGCACGGTATTCGCCACATGCATCACCCAATCGCCCTTCAGATTAGCGGGATCGACAGGGCGCGACTTCGCTACGAAATCGCAAATACGCGTCTTCGGACGGGCGAGAAGCCATACGGAGCGCGCAATACCAGAAAGGCGGAACATATCCTGATCCTCGAGATACGCCGCGTCCGAATAACGGTAGACTTCGAGTGCAACCATATTCTTGCCGGGCTTGACGAACTTCGTGACATTGAACTCGGCGGGATTGCGCGAATCCTTCGAAAAGCCTACGTACTCGCCGTTAACCCAGAGATAGAAAAACGAATCGACCGCGTCGAATTTAAGGAAAATATCCTGTCCGTCCCACTTCGCGGGAACTTCAAAATCGCGGCGGTAGGAGCCGACGGGATTACGCTCCTTAAACGCCGTCCAATCCTTCGGAGGCTCGCCCATAACGTCGGGCTGATCGCGCTTGAAGGGATAAGTCTGATTGGAGTATATCGCCGTACCCCAGCCACCCTTACCGTTGGCGCCGAACGCCTGCCACGAGCAGGGAACCTTTATCGTCGCCCACTTCGAAACGTCGAACTCAGGCTTGTAGAAGTCGACGGGTCTCTTGGACGGTTCGCTCGCCCAGTTGAACTTCCACTCCGTATCAGAGTCGAGTGAAATCGTACGCTCGGAAAATTCAGGAAGAATCTTAAGGGCAGATTCGAGGCTATCAAAGCTCGAGAACGCCGCGCGACGCTCTTCGCGCCCGAAAGAAAGATTCTCAGGCTCCTTCCACTCCGTTCCCGTAGGCGCGGCCGCAAATGCGCACAACCCTACCGAGAGGGCAAAACCAATTGTCATCGACTTTTTCATATTAACTCCTTACATTACCATCCCTCTTCGCTCATCTGCGCTCGCGAAAGGATGAAAGTTTAGCGTCACAACTGACGGATTCTATACTTTAATAAAATTATAGAAAACCGCCTCAGAAGTAACTATGACAGTATACCACATTCTTGTTGAGTTAGCCAACCTGATTCCTCCTCCGAACTCGGAATCTAATCAAACTTCCCCTCGTTTTCATTCACTTCTCACACCAAGGGGACTCCTCGCCACTTCTCGCGACAACTTATGGATTAGCCGCCTTTAAGGACTAGAAAACGGCGGTATCGTTTTCGATCCAGATTTCTATCTCCAATGGGGACAGTCCCCCCCAGGCTATTACTTGCCCTCGTTGTGTTCACCTCCCAAGAGTCGGGCTTACCCTTGTTCAGTTTTTTCGGTTTTAAAAATTAATATTTATTGCGAGACAGCATTCTTAAACCGCTTTGCGGCTTCCGCTGCTCGTTCTGCGATTTTAGCAATATTATTTTCGCACTCCTCGGCAATACGATGGCGAATTTCGCGCACCTCGTCAATCAAAGCTGTATCAGGCATGACGTACCTCCATTTCTGTATTTTCGATAAAGGTTTTGGGTGTCATAATTGCAGGACAGAAAAAACCAGCTTCCGAAATAATTTTTCTCGTTTTGGGAAGTGTATGCGGATTCGCCATATGCTTACAATTCCAAGTAAGTAAAATATCCATGCCGTTTACTGCGGCTGTAGCAATATGAAGAGCATCTGTCGTTTCGCCTTCTGGCAATGCATGTCCACTAATTAACTGTCTTGCAAGAGACACAACCTCTTCAATTTTATCTGGAAGCACTTCAATATCTCGTATCGCATTCAGCCTTTGAATGGATTTTTCAGAGTTTCCATCTTCACATTCCGAAAGAGTATAACCAGACACAAAAACCTGCACCTTTTCTTTTTCAAGTTCCCACCATTAGCGCGTATAAGCCTGATCTGCTGCAATCTTTGCATTAGTTGTAGCCCCGCCAGTAAGATAACTTACAAACGACGTTTCAAGATAAACTTTTAATTTCGTTTCTTCACTCATTGCCACCTCCTTTCGGTCTTCATATAAAGCACTTAAATTATACTCTTTTTGCCAGGATCTTTCTATATGAAATTTACCTTCTGCCCACCTTTTCCGTCTTGCTTTTATCCTGTATTACAGGATATTTATAGCATCACTTCAATATCGCATCTGCAACAGCGTCATACGAATCCAGCATAAGAGCGCCTTTTACTTTCTTCGCGGCTTGCCGCTCAGCTTCAGTGTCGGCGACAATCACGACTCTGCCGCCTCTTGAGATGAAATACTCCATTTCGGCGACATCGCCTTTCTTAACCTCGTCCGTAACGACATAGACATCCAGGTGTTCCATATCGCCCAATTTTTTCCCGGGGCAGATATCTATACGGCGATCAAGCGTAAGCACATCAAAGAAATATTGTGCTGATGCCTTGTCCGACGAGCGATATCTGACCGAGACCGCGCCGCGAACTCGGTCGAGAGTCGGTGCGGCAGAAGGCTCAACGCCGGTCAAAAACCTGATTCCTCCGGTAACGATATCGAACGTGCTTTCATCTTTTTCAGGATGGGGGCATGAAACGAATATCTTTCCCTTACCGACTTGGCCGCCGAGAAA
>JAFXEU010000018.1 GCA_017520845.1 Kiritimatiellia bacterium
CGAAAAAGAAGGGGTGTGAAAATAAATTTTCATAGGGTTTTATTGGGCTTTTTTGAAAACTGGGATAAATCACCCCGGAAAAAGTGGGATAAGGGTGTAACAAGTTCAGCATTGTTTTTGGCGCAGATATTTGTTACAATGTCGGCGTTATGCGATGCAGAATTGTTACACGCGGCAGTCCGTTCAAGTCAAAACTTGCGCCATACGAGGCGGAGATAAAGGAACTTAAGGCGAGCGGTGCGAGCATTCGGGCCATTGCGGCGGAAATGACGTCTCGGCATGGGCTTGCTGTCTCCCATAATGCCGTAGCATCATTCTTGAAGACTCATGGATTGTCGCAAAAGAGTTTTCTCGACGGTATTTCGCAGACGCGCAAACATGAGCTTCTCAAGCAGCTGAAGGCTGTCTGGACGCACGACTCGACTTCGATTGAGGGCAATACTCTGACTCTTGGCGATACGATGGCGGTCTTGGAATACGGCCTTACAGTGAAGGGTAAGCCGCTTAAAGATCATCAGGATGTTGTCTCTCATGCGAAAGGAGTCGACTTCGTCCAATCGCTCATCGGCAAGAAGAAGATTACGCTCAACGATTTGTTTGCATTGCACCGCATTGTTGTTGGAGAGGCGTCACACGATATTTACCGGCCGGCTGGCGTTTGGAAGCGCGAGGATAACGGAACGTACGGGGCCGAGAATGGGAAAAGCATCTATATGCCATACGCGACGGCGGATGACACGCCAAAACTTATGGATGCGTGGCTTAAGGCGTTTAACAAGTTTTTAAAGGGCGTAAAAACGCAAGAGGCGGCATTGGAAGCTTATCTTTTTGCCCATGTGGCGTTTGTGCGGATACATCCGTTTTTTGACGGCAACGGTCGTCTCGCCCGGCTTCTTGCGAACATTCCGGTTCTCGCCGCCGGATTTCCTCCGATAGTTGTGTCATCAGAGGCGAGGCTCGACTATATCCGAGAACTCTGGGAATACCAACGGGCGGTGGGTGTAATAGGTCTAAAGAACCGCGAGCTGTTGCCTGAATCGTCGCGCCTTTGCAATCTTCGCAGTCTTGTGAAAGATTGGTGGCAGGCAACACTTGACCTCGTCGCCGAGGCGAAAGGCGCTGGGTCTCAGGGGCAGTAGTCACCTCCGCATTTATATAAAAGCGGAGGTAAGGGGAAGCGAGTATGGGAATAAGTTTATGCGTATAATGGCAATATCTGATTTGCATGGTAATTTCGAGGGGCTTGATCCTTCGGGCGCGGCTGCGGTTGTGTTACCAAAACGGGGTGTGTTCCGCTTTGGTAATTACTAAAACGGAGTATGTTCCGCTTTGGTAATTGCTTTTTGGGGAGGGGATTTGATATAATTATTGCATGAAACCGAGAATTTATGATGAGATAGTTTCGCATAGCCTGAAGAATTTCAGGCAGATGGTTTTTTTGAGCGGGCCGCGGCAGGTCGGTAAGACAACTGTTGCCAAGGCTCATGCGAACCATTATTTGAACTGGGACAATGACTCGGTAAAACAGCTTATTCTTTCGGGTCAGGGGAAGGTCGGTGCCGATTGCGGATTAGATCGTGTTCATGCCGAGATGCCGGTTGTAGCTTTTGACGAGATACATAAGTACTCAAGATGGAAACAGTTTCTTAAGGGATTCTTTGATGATTATGAAGTGAACTGCCGCATAATTGCAACCGGGTCGGCGAGAATGGATGTCTATAAAAGAGGTGGCGACAGCATGATGGGTAGGTATTTCCCTTATCATGTACATCCTTTGAGTGTGGCGGAGTTGTTGACGACTGAACTTCCAGGTGAAGAGATTATTCGTCCGCCGTCGAAGCTTGATGACGAGGAGTGGACGGCGCTTTGCGATTTCGGAGGTTTTCCCGAGCCGTTTTTGAAGCGCAGCCGAATGTTTTCATCGAGGTGGAATCGTTTGAGAAGAGAACAACTCCTTAAAAGTGATATTCGAGATTTGACGCGGATTTCTGAAATTGATCAGTTTAGTGCCCTTGCCGAGATATTGGCGAATCGATCTGGCGAACAGCTTGTTTACAAGGCGTTAGGGAATGAAGTGAAGATTGATGAGAAGACCGCTAAAAGTTGGACTGCCGCGCTGAAGCATCTTTTTTATGGTTTTGAGATTCGCCCTTGGTATAAAAACGTTGAGAATTCAATACGGAAAACGCCGAAGTGGTTTTTGCGGGACTGGGCGTTGGTCGTCGAGCCCGGTAAGCGATTTGAGACGATGGTCGCCTGTCACCTCTTAAAAGCGGTGGAAGGGTGGACGGACCTCGGGTTAGGTGAGTTTGAACTTTTCTATATTCGTGATAAGCAAAAGAGAGAAGTCGATTTCATGGTGACGAGAAATCATGAACCGTGGATTCTTGTTGAAGCGAAGCAGGGCGAACGAAAGTTATCGGATAATCTGATTCGTTTTGCCGGGAAATTAAAAGTGCCGCATGCATTTCAGGTTGTTAAAGATCTTCCGTACGAAAATGTGGATCTCTTTAAATGCGAGCGTCCTGTGATAGCTCCAGCCATGACATTCCTTTCTCAATTGCTGTGACAAATGTATTATGAAAAAGTCATCAGGTATGAGAAGAATTACAACGGTTGTAATGTTAGTGTCTCTTGCAGGGGCACTCGTCGGGTGTCTCGGCCCAAAAGGAGGAAAAATGAAATTGCCGGATAATGCCGTTTTGTTGGATGTGCGCCAGGCGGATGAATTTAATGCCGGTCATATCAAGGGTGCGGTATTGGTGCCGCATGATACGATTATTGAGAAGGTCGGCGCTGTCGTTCCCGATAAGAGTACGCCCGTATATGTTTATTGCCGCTCGGGTCGGCGTTCGGCGATCGCGGTTGAGGCCATGAAGAAACTCGGGTATACCGACTTGACCGATCTTGGCGGAATGGATGAAGCTGAAAAGCGTCTACTTCGTTAATAATCAGGAGATGATTTAATAATTTGGGGACGCTGTTAGGCGTGTATGCCTCGGTATAACATTAATGGTGGAACATTATGAAAATGGAGAAAATGATGGTAAAGCATATTATTCTTTGGAAATTGAAAGATGAAATCTCTGACAAGGCTTCTGTTAAGACCGGTATTAAAGCCGGGCTTGAGGGGTTGAAGGGTGTTGTGCCCGGGCTCGTCGATATTGTCGTTAATACTGAGGGGCTTGCGAGTTCGAATGCCGATGTGATGCTCGACTCGACTTTTGAGTCAGAAGCTGCCCTTAAGTCGTATGCTGTTCATCCCGTTCACGTTGAAGTCGCCGATCGTGATGTGCGTCCTTATACGCAAACCCGCCTTTGTCTCGACTTTGAAGTGTAAGGACTTTTAGGCGCAACAACTAAAAGCTGATAAATATCCGAGGGATGATCAAAGTTTTAAGGAATTGTCTATGATGAATCGAATAGCGTTTGCGGTCGCGGTTGCGGCATTGTCTTTGCCGGTAAAGTCGGAGCCATTGAGGTTCTTGACTTTTAATATCTGGGGCGACTACTTCAACAATCCCGTCGCCGAGCGTGAAGCGGGGGTAGAAGCGACGATATTGAATTCACGGGCCGACGTGATAGCTCTTCAGGAAGTGACCCCGAACTGGTATAAAAGTCAGATGTTTTTAAATCTTGAGAAAGCGGGATATGCCGTTGTGCGCGGTGACGAATCCGCCGCGCTGCGTCGGGCGGCATTTACCGGAAAGCCGACCGATGAACATATAAATCACGAGCCGCTTCTTTACAGCAAGGACAGGCTGAAGCTCCTCGATAGCGGGACGGATTTTTTTCATCTTAAGTTGCAGACGTCTAAAAGCGTGACGTGGCTAGTATTGGAGGATAGAAAAACCGGACGCCGATTCGCCGCGTTCGGCACCCATTTCTGGTGGCAGCATAACGGCAAGGAGAGTAATGCCATTCGCGAGTTGAATGCGCGGCACATTCTTTGGATTTTAGCCGATATTCGGCGCAAGTGGGGAGAGAATCTGCCGGCTATTTTAGGCGGCGACCTTAATTCTCGTGTGACATCGTCGGATCACGCGATGTTGCGTAGTAAAGGATTCGAGAATGCCGCTTCGCACGCTGAAATACGTTCGCCGCATTGTTCGCACCATGGCAATCCCGTGCGCGGAAAGGACGGCAAGTGGCGCGGCTCGCTCCAATCTCCGGAGCGCGACAAGGCGAAGTACTCCATAGATCATATTTATTACACGAAGGGTATACGCGCGTTGCGCCATGAGATCGTCACCGACCAGATCGCTCTTGATGTCTCGGATCATTCGCCGGTGCTCGTGGAGTTTGATTTAACATTTTGAAAATCTAAGCAGTTTCTTATGTTTATGTCCTTTATAGTGGATGATATGCGGTCGAATAGCGCGACGCGGGTTGCTTCTTTGTATAATAGTGAAAATTGAGAGAATCGGTATATGAAAAAAGTGTTATTTGTTGTTTTGTTAGTCGCCTCTGCGTTTCCCGGAGTTCCGTCGGTCGCTGCGTTGGCGGCGGGTCTTGCGTTCGCGCTTGTGACCGGCGGAGTGTTTCCCGCCTTTTCAAAGAAGGCTTCTCGCTTTCTTCTGCAGGCGGCGGTTGTCGGGATCGGTTTCGGGATGAACTTCAATTCCGCGATCCGTTCCGGCGGAGCCGGGATGGCGATGACCGTAGTGTCGGTAGTTTTTGTAATGTTTGCCGGATGGGCGCTTGGGCGGATGATGCGTGTCGACGGTAAGGTTTCGTATCTTGTTTCGGCGGGTACCGCCATTTGCGGCGGCAGCGCCATCGCCGCGGTCGCTCCGGTGGTAAAGGCGGATGATTCGCAGATTTCGGTTTCGCTGGGGACGATTTTTACCTTGAATGCGATTGCGCTTTTTATCTTTCCTCCCATTGGGCGCATCATCGGGCTTACCGAAATACAGTTTGGCGAATGGGCGGCGATCGCCATTCATGATACATCGTCGGTCGTCGGGGCGGGCGCGGCGTACGGCGCTGAAGCCTTGCAGACCGCGACGCTGATCAAATGCACGCGGGCGCTGTGGATATTGCCGCTTGCTTTTGCGACTACTTTGATTATGCGCGAGAAGGGCGCGAAGATTTCGGTTCCATGGTTTATCGTCTTTTTTGTGCTGGCGATGCTCATTAATACCTTTATGCCGCAATGCGAAGCCTGGACGGCTTTCGTCAAGGTTGTGGTCGCGCTTTCAAAGCAGGCCATGTGCGTTACGCTATTTCTTATCGGATCCACGCTTTCTCTTTCTTCGCTGCGGCGAGTCGGAGTTCGACCGTTGCTGCAAGGCGTTGCGCTTTGGGTGCTGACCGCGGCGGCATCGCTCATGATAGTAATGTGGTGAAGTAATTGAGACAATGCGACGAAAGTGGTATCATACAGGATGGTAACTTGACCGACCTTGGCGGAATGGATGAAGCGAAAAAGCGTCTGCGGTAATAAGCGGGGCGAGATCGAGGGATATTCCTGGTGTCTGGGCCGCTTTGCGTTCAGTCCTTTTTTTTGGTATAATTTAGAGTCAAAAGGGCTTATACGCCCGAAGGGGAAATTATGAATAAATATATGGATTCTTTCATGAAGGCCTTTCCTTACGAAGGTCTTACCTATGACGATGTCACGCTTGTGACTCAGTATGCCGATTTTTTGCCCGACGATACGTCGCTCGAGACGAATCTTACCAGCCGCACGAAGATGAAAATTCCTTTTATCTCCGCTGCAATGGATACGGTAACCGAAGCTCCCATGGCCATCGCGATGGCTCTTGCGGGCGGTATCGGCGTTATTCATAAAAACCTCGAGGAAGACGAGCAGGCCCGCGAGGTCGCCAAGGTCAAGAACTATCTCAACGGCCTTATTCCCGCTCCCGTCTGCTTCCACGAGAATGACGACATCAGCTTTTTGAGAAGCGAGAAAAAGCGCATGGGGCTTAAGTTCAACGGCTTCCCCGTTCTCGACAGGAACGACAAGCTCGTCGGCATGATTACCTCGTCCGATATGCGCTTCGCTCCGATGGAGGCTAAGAAGCTTAAGGATGTCATGCAGCCCGCTCCCATTACGGCCGCTCCTACGACATCGCTTAAGAAGGCCTACGATCTTATGCGCGCGGCGAAGGTCGGCAAACTTCCCCTCGTCGACAAGGCCGGGCGCGTAGTCGGTCTGTACAGCTTTACCGACGTTCAGCGTCTTGTCGAGAATCAGAATCCGACGTATAACTGCGACGACAAGCACCGTCTCAGGGTTTCCGCTTCCGTTTCCGGCGGCAAGGGCGACTTGAGCCGTCTTGAGAAGCTCGCCGAGGCGGGCGTTGACGTTGTCGTCGTCGACAGCGCCCACGGCCACTCGAAGGGCATCATGGAAATGACGAAGTACATCGTCAAGCACTTCCCGAAGATTGACGTTATCGCCGGCAACATCGCCACGGGTGAGGCGGCTCTCGCGCTCGCGAAATGCGGCGCCCACGCCGTCAAGGTCGGCATCGGCCCCGGTTCAATCTGCACGACGCGCGTCGTCTGCGGCGTCGGTATTCCCCAGCTTACGGCCGTTTACAACGCCGCCAAGGCTCTTCGCGGAACGGGTGTAGCGGTTATCGCCGACGGCGGCATTAAGCTTTCGGGCGACGTTCCCAAGGCTCTCGCGGCGGGCGCCGATTCCGTCATGCTCGGCTCCGTTCTCGCGGGTACCGAGGAGTCTCCGGGCGAGAAGATCTACTCCAACGGCCGTCAGTACGTCGTTTATCGCGGCATGGGTTCGATGGCGGCGCTCAAGAACGGAAAGGGTTCGCGCGCCCGCTACTTCCAGGACAACGAGTCCGACGATGATCTCGTGCCTCAGGGTATCGAGGGTATGGTTCCCTATTCCGGCCATGTGAAGTCGATCATGACCCAGTTCTGCGGCGGTCTTAAGGCGTCGCTCGGCTACTGCGGCTCCAAGACGATCGAAGAGCTTCAGAAGAAGGGCAAGTTCTTCCGCATCACGACCGCGGGACTTAAGGAGGCGCGTCCTCACGATATCACAATCACAAAGGAAGCTCCCAACTACCGTACGTGATAAATGGCGAAGAGTCTTAAAGATTACGCCAAGGAATGGCTCGATACATTGGTCGTCGCGATTTCGGTCGCGATGGCCTTTCGCGCTTATTTCTACGAGCCGTTCAACATCCCGACCGGCTCGATGCAGCCGACGTTGTACGGTAATCATTTTCAGCCTTGTGAAAATCCCGGCGTATGGGAGACGACGCCGCTAAAGTGGCTCAATTGGCTCGCCTCCGGTCGCGACTACAAGGAACTTGTGGCGCCGTTCGACGGCGAGGTATACGCCGAGAAACGCGCGGACGACGGGCGCGTCGTCGTTTATGTGGCCTCTGCGTTAAAGCGTTCCGAGGAGGTTAAGGTTCCCGATGACGTTTTAACCCACATCGAGAAGTCTTTAAGCGATGGTACTGAAACGCTGAAATTCCTCGGAGAAACGGGAAGCCGCGCGCAGGTTCTTATGTCCGTCGTTTGCAATCCCGGGAGTCCCATGTTGGGCGCTTATCCGTATCGTGTCAAAAAGGGGCAGAAGATATTTGCCGGATACGATACCTCGGGTGACTTTGTTTTCGTAAACAGATGGAAATGGAATTTCAGAAAGCCGGCGAGAAGCGACGTGATGGTTTTTTCGACGACGGGTATCGACGGCCTTATGCAGGGAACCCATTACATCAAGCGCGTGACCGCGCTTCCGAATGAGACTATCGAAATTACCGAAGGCGGCGATGTCGTTATTGACGGTAAGATTATGCCGCCGTTAAAGCCGATGACGGGCGCGCGCGGCGAAGCGACTCCCAAGCCCAATCCCGGCCGCAGCAAGAACGGGTTCGCGATGAACAGTAAGGTCAAGCTCGGCGACAATGAATATTTCACTTGCGGCGACAATTCCGACAACAGTCTGGATAGCCGTTATTGGGGCGCGGTTCCCGAAAAGAAAGTTACGGGCAACGCCGCGTGTGTTTTTTGGCCGATCATCAATCCTAGATGGGGGACGATAAAATGAGTGATGTGCAGTTGATTCAGACGCCTTGCGTATTTGGCGAAAACGGTAATTTTCTTTTGGAGCGCGAGCTCGGAAGAGGCGGCATGGGCGGCGTCTATCTCGGGCGCGACAAAATGCTCGACCGCCCCGTCGCGGTAAAGGTGATGCTCAGGGAATTCGGCGCAGACGCCGAGTTCGTGGAGCGCTTTAAAAAGGAGGCCCAGGCCGCCGCGCGTCTTATCCACCCCAATATCGCCCAGATATATTCGTACGGTATCGCTGACGAAATGCCGTATATCGCGATGGAACTTGTCGCAGGAGGATCGCTCGATCAGATTATGCGCAATTCGGGCGCGAACAGCGACGTTCCCCGCATCATGAAGATATGCGAGCAGGTCGCCCAGGCGCTCCGCTGCGCCGCGGATCAGGGCCTCGTTCACGGCGACATCAAGCCCGAGAACGTTCTGTTGGATTCCAACGGCAACGCCAAGCTTGTGGACTTCGGTTTGGCCGCGATGCAGAAGGATACCGACGAGATATGGGGGACACCCTACTATATCGCGCCCGAAAAGGTCCGCAAAGAGGCAGTGGATTATCGAGCCGATATGTATTCTCTGGGCGGAACGCTTTATCACGCGCTTTGCGGTGTCGCTCCGTTTGAGGGCAGCGATGCCTCCTCCGTCGTCAGAAAACGCTTTGAAGTCATTCCGCGCAAACCGAGCGAAGTGCGTCCGGGGCTTTCGCCTCAGATTGACGCTCTTGTCATGCGGATGCTCGCGTTCAATCCCGGGGACCGCTATCCGTCGTTCGAGGCTCTGCTCGCCGATTTCAAGGCGGTCATGACGATCGGTCTTTCGTCTTCTCAGATTCTCAAGCCTATTGGGTCGCCGGCTGAGTCTTCTTCGGTTAAAGCCTCCGGCGGGAAAAAGAAGATTATGCTGAAGCCCAAAAAGGGGATCACGATCAAGCCCAAATCCGAATCCGACAGCGGCGATGAAGAAGCCGGGGAATCGGATGCGTCAGGTAAGAAGTCTTATAAATTCAAGATAAATCCGGAAAACGGTTCCGAAGGTCAGTCAGAATACGAGGATGAAGAGTCCGGCGGTAATATCGGCGCTAAAATCGCGATGTTTGCCGGCATAGTGATCGGCATAATCGTTCTCGTCGGAGGCGGACTGTGGTTCCTGTCGGAACAGAATAAAAAGAGCAGCGCCGAGTCTGTAGAGGCCGGGGTCAAGGAT
This sequence comes from Kiritimatiellia bacterium, assembly GCA_017520845.1. Classification (GTDB taxonomy): domain Bacteria; phylum Verrucomicrobiota; class Kiritimatiellia; order RFP12; family UBA1067; genus UBA1067. Next base: position 9,256 of record JAFXEU010000018.1, read on the forward strand.
CAGATTAACGCCGACAAGGAATTTCTCCAAAAGGCGCGTGAGCAGGCTGCGGAAAAACTCGAAAAGATCGATGAATGCACCTCAATGGTCGTTTCAAGGATGCAAAAGGGCTCCGATAATCTCGCGGCGATTTTCAAAGGCGGCGAATACAGCGTCTTCTTCGAGAACATTAAGCCCGAGAAGACTGCGGATCTGATCAAGGCCGAGAACGCCCTGAATCCGCCCAAGCCGGTCGAAACGCCCGCCGCGGGTCAGCCGGCCGGCGCGAACGGCGCCGCGAATCAGGCGGCAGCCCCTCAGCCCGCTCAAGCGCCCAAGGCGCTGACTCCGGAGGAGGCTAAGGCGAAAATACAGGAGGAAATCGCCGCGGGCAAACGATTCCGTCTGCCTACCGAGGACGAGAGCGATCCCGCTTCTCCCGAGTATCAGGATTATCTGAAGGAAAAGAAAGAATGGGAGGCCGACCAGAAGGCCAAGCGTGAAGCAGAAGAGGCCGATAAAAATTCCAATGTTGCCGAGACCGGCGCCGCGGAAGGCGCGGGATCTCAGCTTGAGGCTCCGCCGTGCGTCGCCAAGATGCAGGATCTCTGGCGCAAGTCATATTCCATTCAGGCCAAAATTCTCAGCACAAAGAAAGAGGTGAACGACCTTATCGCGAAGATCGACGCCAATCTTTCCAATATTGCGTACAACAATGGGGTTAAGGCCGCGTTGAGAACGTTTGTGATGGAGGTCGAGCCTCAGGTCAAGTCGTTCGACGGAAAGATAAGCGAAATCAAAAAAGAAATCAACGGTTTGAATTCCGAGATCAAAAAGCTCAACGGCAAAACCAAGACCGAAGAGGACAGAAAGCGTTATCTCAAGGAGGCCAAGGAGCGGGCGGAGAGAAAGAAACTCGCTGACGAGGAGAAGGCCCGCAAGGAGAAAGAGGCTCGAGAGGCTTTGATCGCCGAGGAGATCGCCGCCGCGAAGTCCGCCTTTGAACTTTTCATCGCCAACGGAACGTTCAGGCGTCTTATGTGGAAGGATGCGGAAAGCGATCTGAAGTCGCGCGCCGAGTTGTGCAAGTCTGCCGAAGGTCGCCGCAGGGTGCTGGATATGGAGCTTAAAAAAGTTCAGATGATGAAATCCGTTCAGGATATCTTCATAAGAAACATGAAGGGCACCAAGCCTGGTGAAGGATATGTCTTTACCTCCAGGTGCTACAAGAACAGGTTTTACGATAAGATGGTGGCGTCCGTCGACGAGCGGGAGATCGTGCTTATAAACAAGGACAGAAAGGGCAACACCTCGAAATATTCCTGGCAGACGATCTATTCCAAATATCCTTTGGCGATGAATGAACTGTGGCAGAAATTCATTCTCAACGGGCGTGAGAACGGCGTCAAGAAACTTACGCTCAGAGAGTGGTCCGACGCACAGCTCGGGTTTGCGATGACTCTTAAAATCGTATGCTCCAACGTTGAAGGCGCAGAGAAGGTTTACAGGGACTGCGCCATGGATGCCGTTAAAAAATTCCCTCGCTACAAGGAATTGGCGGCGGAAACCTTCCCTGAAATCGACTTCTCCGCGATAGAGGCGGAGGCGGCTGAAAATACTTTCTAAGATGAATTACCTCATAAAAATTCTCAATGCCTCCGTTTACGACGTGGCGATAAAAACGCCTCTTGATGAAGCGTCCGAACTTTCCAAAAAATACGGTTGCCGCTTTCTTCTGAAGCGCGAGGACCTTCAGAGCGTCCACAGCTACAAAATCCGCGGCGCGTACAACAAGATGCGCTCTTTGTCACGTGAGGTTCTTGAGCGCGGCGTTCTCGCGGCGTCCGCCGGCAATCACGCCCAGGGCGTTGCGCTCTCGGCGAAGAAGCTCGGCATAAAGGCGACCATCGTCATGCCGGTCACGACTCCCGAAATCAAGATCAACGCGGTCAAGGCTCACGGAGCCAACATCGTTCTTCACGGCGACGGATATTCCGACTGCGCCGAAGAGGCGGCGAGGCTCGTCAAAAAGCTCGGTCTCACGTTCATCCCGCCGTACGACGACCCAGATGTAATCGCGGGTCAGGGCACGGTCGGCAAGGAGATTCTCGACGATGTCGGGCGAGAGCTCGACGCCGTGTTCGTCCCGATCGGCGGCGGCGGTCTCGCGGCAGGCGTTTCGGCTTACATTAAGAAAGTGCGCCCGGGCGTAAAGGTCTACGGCGTCGAGCCCGAGGATTCCGACTGCATGTACCAGTCGTTGAAGGCTGGCCGCCGCGTCACACTCGACAATCCCGGGCTCTTCGCCGACGGCGTCTGCGTAAAGAAGCCGGGCGAAGAGACGTTCCGTCTCTGTCGTGAAAATCTCGACGGGATCATCCGTGTTTCAACCGCCGAGACGTGCGCGGCGATAAAGGATATTTTTGAAGCCACTCGCGCGGTATGCGAGCCCGCGGGCGCTCTCGGCCTTGCGGCGGCCAAGAAGGTCGCCAAGAAGGGGGAGACTTACGCGTCCGTCATTTCGGGCGCGAATATGAACTTTGACCGCATCCGGTTCGTCTGCGAGCAGACAGAACTGGGCGAAGGGCGCGAGGCCATTTTCGACTGCGCGATTCCCGAAGGCCCGGGAAGCTTCTCGAAATTTATCGAAAAGCTCGGTCGCAACAACGTGACCGAATTCAACTACCGTATGAGCGAGGGGCTTTTGGCTCACATCTTCGTCGGCGTTTCCGTAAAGGATCTCGCCGCGCGAAAGGCTCTTCAGAAGTCGTTCCGCTCCGCTGGCTTTCACTGCATCGATCTTTCCGACAACGCTCTCGCGAAGGAGCATGTCCGCCACATGGTCGGCGGCCGATCGTCGCTGATTGTGAACGAGATCGTTTATTCGTTCGAGTTCCCCGAGAAACCCGGCGCCCTGATGAAATTCCTTTCAGTTATCGCGGGACGCTGGAACATTTCGCTTTTCCACTACCGTAATCACGGTGCCGACCACGGCAAGGTTCTCGCGGGCTTTCAGGTCCCTAAGGAGGAACGCGCCGAATTTACCAAGGTGCTCGATGAAATCGGGTATAATTATCTTGATGTGACCAAAGATCCCGCCTACAAATATTTCTTAGGAACACGCCGATGAAAAACAACGCCCCCGTCGTCCCGCGCAAGTATCTTTCAATCTTCATCATGCTCGTCAGCTGCTTCGCGCTCTGGGGGCTTTTGAACAACATGACGGACAATCTTGTCCCCGCGTTCCAGAAGATATTCACGATGGATCAGTCGCGCGCGGGCCTTGTCCAGGTGGCTTTTTATGGCGCGTATGCCGTATTGGCGATTTTCGCCGCGGTACTTGCCGAAGAGTTCAGTTACCGAAAGGGCGTCCTCATCGGTCTTGCCGTTTATATAACCGGGGCCCTGCTTTATATCCCGGCATGTATCGCCCAGAGTTTCGACGTTTATTTTATCGCCATATTCATCGTGGCGGGCGGCTGTTCGCTTCTTGAAACGACCTGCAATCCGTATGTGCTTTCTCTCGGCGACGGATCGACGGCGGTAAGGCGTCTTAATTTCGCGCAGATGTTCAATCCCGTCGGTTCGATGATGGGTATTGTTCTTGCCCAGCAGCTTATTCTTTCGAACTTGAATCAGGCGACCGCCGAAGAACGCGCGGCGATGCCGAAGGCGGAACTTGATGCCATCGTAAATCATGAGCTTTTCTGGGTATGTGCGCCCTATGTGGGTCTTTGCGCGATAGCGCTTATGATCTGGCTTTTCTTCCTCTTCAAGCGCGAAGGCGAGAAGTCTCCGACGGCCAAGGCTTTCGGACGCGTCGCGGCCGCTCTTCTTTTCTCGGTCGTGCCGATGACGGTTCTCTATTTCATTTTCCCGAAGATGAATAAGATTATCTGGGTTCTCTGCGGAGTCGTGGGTCCGGTCGTTTATCTTGTTCTGAATTCCGATTACCGTTCGATGCTCGCGACTCTTCTTTGCACTCCGCGCTATTGGTGCGGCGTTATCGCCCAGTTCTTCTATGTCGGCGTGCAGATCGCCGCCTGGACCTGGCTTAACGTCTATTGTCAGAAGGAGTTGGGCGTTGACGCCGCGACGGGAGCGCTCTATTACACGATCGCGATTATTCTTTTCATCGTATGCCGCTGGATAGCGACGTTCCTCATGAAGTATTTCAACCCCGCTCTGATGATGGCTGTTTTTGCCGTCGGTGCGATTTTATCGTGTCTCGGGGTTATGTATCTGCCTACGAAAATCCTTTTCGCCTGCGGCGGCATGTCGTTCAGCGCCAACATCATCTGCCTCGTCGCGATGTCGGGCTTTATGTCGCTTATGTTCCCGACGATCTACGGAATAGCCCTTGGAGGGCTTGATCAGAAAGTTGTCAAACTCGGCGCCTCGGGCCTTATTATGGCGATTCTCGGCGGCGCGATCATTACGCCGTGGATGGCCGACATTATCGGCAATGCAGGCAGCTTCTGGTGCAAACTCGTCCCCGGTTTCGCTACAGACTGGGATACGAACCTTAAACTTACCCAAACTTCGCTCCGCGCGTCGTTCATCGTTCCCGCGATCTGCTTTGCCGTTGTTCTGGCGTACTCGCTGATCTTCTCGAAGAAGTCAGCCGCCAAAAAAGGGTGATGTTTCTGTATGGCTAAAGTAAAGACATCGCTTTCGCTCGTCTCTCTCGGATGCGCCAAAAACGCGGTAGATCTTCAGGTTATGGCGGGCAACCTTCTTAAGGAAGGATGCGTTCTTTCTCCCGATCCGGACCGCGCCGATGTTGTAATCGTCAACACGTGTGCGTTCATTGCATCGGCCCGCGAAGAGGCGGAGAGCGAAATCGCCCGCGCCCTTGCGCTCAAGAACAGCGGTAACTTCGGCAAGGTCGTCGTCACGGGATGCTACCCCCAGCGTTATCCGAAAGCGAAGTCTAAATTTCCCGGAGTCGATGTCTGGCAGGGTGTTCCGTCCGAATGGATCGAACCTAAAATGCCGGAGCTAAGGTTTACCGGGAAGGCCTTCGCATATCTGAAGATCGCCGAGGGCTGCAATCACAAGTGCGCCTACTGCGCAATACCGGGCATCCGCGGCCGATTCCGTTCGCGCCCGTTGGCCGATATTCTTCGCGAGGCTAAGGCTCTTATAAAAAGCGGATGTCGCGAGCTCAACATCGTCGCCCAGGATCCCATGCTTTACGGTTGCGATTTTAAGGACAAGACCAGGCTGAGCGATCTGCTCTGGAAGCTCGATGCGATTAAAGGAGAGTTCTGGATACGCGTTCTTTACAGCTACCCGAGCGAGATAACGGAGGAATTCATCGATTGGCTCAACAACGCGAAGCACGCGGTGAAGTATGTCGATGTTCCGCTTCAGCATACAGTCCCTGAAATTCTCGCCAAAATGAACCGCAAGGGCGCGATTGAGGCCTCGCGCGTGGCGGCGGAAGTCCTGCGCGACGTCGTTCCCGGCATAACCTTGCGCACGACCGTGATGACCGGATTTCCCGGCGAGACGGAGGCCAGGTTCAATGAGCTTCTGGTCGATTTAAGGCGGATGCAGTTCGATCGTCTCGGCGCGTTCGCGTTCAGCCCCGAGAAGGGTACCAAGGGCGCTAAGATGTCCGGGCGTCCCTCGCGAAAGATTGCCGAAGAGCGCGAAAGAATCGTCATGACCGAGGCGAAGAAGCTTTGGAAGATTAAATCGAAGAAGATGCTGGGCGAAGAATATGAAGCTCTCGTGGTAGCCCCCGGTGTCGCCCGCATGCATTCTCAGGCTCCGGACGTCGACGGCGTGGTTTATCTTCTTGATTCCCCAAAGGCCCGCCGTCTCGCCGTAGGCGATTTCTGCCGAGTCCGTCTGGAGCGGGTCGACGGGTTTGATTTCGAAGGGGATGCGCTGTGACGCGACCTGTTCCGTATCTTAACGAAGAGGTTGCCAACCGCGACTTCAAGTATTATATTTTCGATTGGGACGACAACATACTCCATATGCCCACGAAGATAAGAATGGAGCATAAGGAGGAAGACGGAACATGGAAGAGCGTCGAGGTTTCGACCTCGACTTTTGCGCTTGTGAGAACTGATACGGATCATTACCGTCCACCGACCCGGGGAGGCTGGGCTGAAGCGTTCAGGAATTTCGCGGATCCTGAAAACGACGGTGAACCAAACCGTTTTATCGAGGATACTCTAGCGGCTCTTGCCAAGGTTTCAAACGGCGAGAAGCCTTCGCCCAGTTACAATACTTTCCGGAAAACGCTGATCGAAGGGCGCATTTTCGCGATCGTGACGGCGCGCGGACACGCTCCAGCGACTATAGAGAAGGCGGTTCGCGTATTTATAGAGAACGCGCTTACTCCCTTGGAGCGTGAAACGATGATGTCAAACCTTCGCGGATACAGAAAGTTTCTCGATAAGGTCGAAACGTTCGGAACCGACGAGGAGGAACTCGACTATTATCTCGGGATGTGCCGTTATGCGGCGGTTACGTACGACGGGTTCAAGGAACGTATGGCGAACGACCCCGTCTACAAGGAGAAACTCGCCAGGGCCACGACTGCAGCGAAGCCGGAACTGGCCAAGGAATTCGCGATACGGGATTTTGTCGAACACGTCTTTCACATGCTTCAGCGTACCGGCGGCCTCGGCAGATCCGTCGCGATCGGTTTTTCCGACGATGACAAGGGCAACGTGAAAAGCGTTTCCAATTATATAAAATCGGAACTTTCCCGCAGGTTCGACGGTATCAAGTTCGTCGTATACGATACTTCCGACCGCTCGCTCAGCAAGGGTCGGAAGGTGTGCGTATCAGGGCAGATGAATCTGCCGGGTTTTTAACCGGCGAGATATCTGTTTATGCCCTGAGCGGCGCGTCGGCCTTCGCCCATCGCGAGAATTACGGTCGCGGCTCCGAGAACGATGTCGCCTCCAGCGAAAACGCCCTGGATCGATGTCATATTAGTTTCCGGATTGACAATAATATGACCACGGTCGTCTGTCTCAAGACCTTCAGTCGTTGACGGGATAAGCGGGTTCGAGGCGTTGCCGACAGCGACAACCACAGTATCGACGGCAAGAACGAACTCGCTGCCTTTTATCGCGACCGGACTGCGGCGGCCGGAGGCATCGGGTTCGCCGAGTTCATACTTAAGACACTCCAGACCCGTGACAGAGCCGTTGTCGTTTCCGAGAATACGTTTTGCATTCTGGAGCGTCAGGAATTCGACGCCCTCTTCCTTGGCGTGATGAACCTCTTCTTTGCGCGCCGGCATTTCCGCTTCGCTGCGGCGGTAGATGAGATAAACTTTTTCAGCCCCGAGCCTGAGAGCCATCCTGCTCGCATCCATCGCGACATTCCCTCCGCCAAGCACGGCGACGCGTTTTCCGCGCCAGCAGGGAGTGTCGTTGCTATTTTCATCGTAAGCCTTCATGAGATTGGCTCTCGTCAAATATTCGTTCGCGCCGAATACGCCTACCAGATTTTCGCCTTCAATATTCATGAATTTCGGCAGCCCCGCGCCAGTGCCGATGAATACGGCGTCAAATCCGTCCTTTTCGAGGAAGTCTTTGATTTTTCTTGTGCGGCCGACGACGAAATTAAGTTCAATTTTGACGCCGAGAGCCTTGAGAGAGTCGATTTCACTCTGGACGATCGCCTTTGGGAGGCGAAATTCGGGAATGCCGTAAACGAGAACTCCTCCCGCCTTGTGAAGGGCTTCAAACATTGTGACGTCGTGACCCGCTCTCGCGCAGTCGGCCGCGCATGTGATCGACGCCGGTCCCGTTCCGATAACGGCTACGCGTTTGCCGGTAGAAGTCGCCCTGACCGCGGAAGCGGAAATATCGCCGGCGGTCTGCCCGCGGGCCAAATCTGCGCAGAATCTCTCGATACGGCCGATCGCTACGGCTTTGTCGATATCGCCGAGCGCCTTGCCCATGGTGCAGAATTTCTGACATTGCTTTTCCTGCGGACAGACGCGCCCGCAGACGGCCGGAAGAAGTGAAGTCTCTCGGATGATTTTAAGAGCGCCTTCGAAATCCCCCTCGGAGGCCTTGGCCAGAAAGCCGGGGATGTTGATCGCGACAGGGCATCCCTTCATGCATGGTTTGGTAGGACACTGCAGACAGCGTTTGGCCTCGGTCATCGCCATTTCGGCGGTGTAGCCGAGAGCTACCTCGTTCATGTTGCGGGCGCGGACGGAAGGATCCTGTTCAGGCATCGCCTGGGGCGCGATCGCCATTCTCTCTTTGGGCGTCATTATTTCATTCCCCTGAAAAGGTTGCAGGCATGTTCGCGGGCTGTCGTTTCCTGGGCTTTATATGCGCCGCTGCGGCGTATCATTAAATCCCAGTCGACCAGATGTCCGTCGAATTCCGGGCCGTCGACGCATACGAATTTCGTTTCTCCGCCGACGGAGATGCGGCAGCCGCCGCACATGCCTGTTCCGTCGATCATGATGGTGTTGAGGGAAACGACGGTTTTGATATTGAAGGGCTTCGTTGTGAGAGAGCAGAACTTCATCATGACGGGCGGACCAATGGCGATTACCTCGTCGACATTTCCGCTCTCGCAAAACTCCTTAAGAGGTTCGGTGACTAGGCCTTTGCGCCCCGAACTGCCGTCGTCGGTCACGAGGATAAGGTCGTCATCGGCGATTTTGCGCATCTCTTCTTCGAGAATGAAGAGATTTTTGCTGCGCGCGCCGATGATAATGGTGACGCGGTTTCCGGCGGCTTTTAGGGTCTGAGCAATTGAATGAAGGGGCGCTACGCCGATTCCGCCTCCGACGCATACGACGTGACCCGGTTTTTCGCCGTTTTCGCCCCGTATGTCCGTAGGTTTTCCGAGAGGACCGAGCACGGCGGGGAGGCTGTCGCCGACGTTCATTTTGGAAAGCTTGATTGTCGTCGCGCCGACCGCCTGAAAGATGAGTGAAATTGTGCCGCGTTCTTTATCGGCGTCGGCGATGGTAAGCGGAATGCGCTCGCCGGCGTCTTCATCGACCATAAGAATGATGAACTGGCCCGCTTTTCGCTCGTTGGCGATAAGGGGCGCTTCGATAGTCATTCCGAAAACCGTTTCGGACAACTGCTTCTTCTCTAGAATTTTGTTCATTAAATATATATTTTATCATATTGCAGCGCTTCAATGTGATGCAATTTTGAATCTAACACCGGGCGCGATTCGTTAGAATAGTGTGCACCCAATTCAGAAAGTGGGACATTCCAAGAGTGGCCCGTTCGTCAAATACTGTGCACCGCTGTAAAATAGGAACATGTGCAACATGTCTAGAAAGTCAAGATTCGAATATATCGGTGAAAAACGCCGCGCCTACACCAAATCCGGGAAAGCGAAGCGATCCCGCATCCTCGACG
>JAFXEU010000019.1 GCA_017520845.1 Kiritimatiellia bacterium
CGTATGTACAAAACCGGCAACTACTGGTATTCCGGCACGCCGGATAACGCCACCCTCCGCGCTTATGTCGGCTTTGACGACACCGAGATCGTGTACCCCGAAATGATCTATAATCTGGATCAGAAACAGGCGTATCACATCCGAACCGTCAAGATCGACGACAGCGATATGAAGAATCTCTATACGCTGACGGTCCAGCCGGGGATCGAGGTTCTCGACTGCACGCTCGGCCGCGTCACAGAAGTAATGCTTTCCGAAGGACTGCGCGATTTCAAAGCGTCATTTTCCACAAGCGGCTATCTTACCGAGCTTTCTATTCCCGCCTCTGTGGAGGAGATCGCAGAATTCGCGTTCTGTGCCAATCAGACTTATGAGCGTGATTGGCCGAAGGCACGGGACAGCATCGAGCGCATCGTCTTCGCGCCGGATTCGCAGTGCAAGACCATAGGGAGATCCGCATTTAACGGTTTGCACGCTCTGACCGAGCTTGTTCTGCCGGATCATCTTGAAGTCATCGGCATGAGCGCGTTTGGATATACCGAAAATCTGACACATCTTGTGATCCCCGAAACGGTGCGGGTCATAGGGGGCTACGCCTTTGCATCCTCCGGTATTGAAAGCATCGTGCTGCCTGCCGGACTCACCGGCATCGGCGAATACGCATTTGATTATTGTTCCAACCTTGCGTCGGTCACCTTCCCGACCTCTCTTGTAGAAATCGGCGAACGCGCCTTTTCTCACTGCGAAGCGCTGCCGTCGGTGACGCTGCCGAACAGCGTTCTCCTGATCGGCGAGGCCGCGTTTGAATACTGTTCGTCGCTGCAGAACGTCGTGCTTTCCGATTCGCTCAAGGTGATCCCGGTTGATTGCTTCCTCCACTGCGAAGCGCTTGAAACCGTGCATCTTCCGGCAAACTGCCTCGTGATCGATGACGGCGCGTTTTTGCACTGCGAGGCGCTGACCGATGTCACGATCCCCTTCGGCGTCACCCGGATCGGTATGGACGCCTTCTACGGCACTGGCATCCTTTCCCTGGATATTCCGGTGTCTGTCGATCACCTCGGAGCGGATTTCGCGGGAAACGGCAGTTCCAACAGCGCAAACTGGCCGGAGGTATACTTCTATTCTCACTCCGGCAAGCTTCCGATCTTTGAACCGGAACTCCGCTACCCCGGAACGAGTTACTGCTCGCTGAATATCAAGCGTATCTACGGCAACACCTCAAGCGGCGTGTACGGAATTGCGCAGCGGAACAACATTTCATTCTCCAACCTCGGCATTCCGGTGCAGTATGACAATTACCGTCTGATCCGTATCTGGAATACAAATTTAGAAGCCGTTTCTTCCGACGATGTCCTCGAGATCCGCTGGTACGATGTGGATACGGGAGAATGGATCTTCGTGGGGAAATCCGTGGAGCTTCCCTCGGCGCTTGCGCGTATGGATCATACCGTGCGCTGCGATGTGACCTTCACGGCGGAATATCTGCTGGAGAACGTCACAGAGCAGAATGTGAGCTACACCTTCCTGCCGGGGACAAAGGAGATCAACATCAATCTCGCCGTCCGTCCGGAGGTCACCATCCGCTTCGCGCCGCCGATGAATTACTACGGCGCGAACTTCCTGCTCACGATCGAGCGCCCCGACGGCAACAGGTACTATTCCGTACCCAACAGCGAATATGAGTATAACGGCGTGGTTTACCCGACCGTTGAGATCGTCACCCCGTGGTTCCCTGCCACGCTGACCTACTCTGCGGAAAACTTTGACACCTTGACGCTGACGGATATCGAGGGCGTATTGCCTACGCTTGACAGTGAAGAACGCGATCTCGGCGTCCTTCATCCGATCCCGAACGGCCCGCTGCTTCACTACCGGGTGAACTATCACGAGCCCGGCGAGACGGAGTTGTTCGATATCTACGAGAACTTTCCCGGCACGTATTCGCTTTACAATGTGACCAAGGACACGGACATCACTCCGTATCTGCGCTTTGTCGACGGCACGTTCATTACCCTTACGAACGACGCGATTGAGCCGGGAGACCTGCTGAGATTTGTACATACGCCTGCCAAGATCACGCAGTCATACGCCATGGAGCAGATCGAGTTTACCGTTCCCTGGGCGGACGGAAACGGAGAGCTGCAGACGGCACGCCTTGAATGCGGCATTGTCAGAGTGTCCGACAACGTCTCTTACGGTTACTTATTCGCCCCGGACGGCAGCCTGGTTGCAAAGGGAAAGAGAACCTATTCGGTTCTGCCCGGCGAGTACCGTCTGGTTGGCTTACGGAACAATTTATCGGTTTACATCTCAAATTACAGCCAGATAGCCGATTTCGCATTACCGCCCGAAGCCCTGTTCGACACGGTCGTTACTGTGTCGTCCGGTGAGTCGGTCGAGGTTGCCATACCGCAACTTGCGATGATAACGCTTCCTACTTTCCAGGTCAGCACCTCCGCAGACAAAAAGGGTGCGAGCGGAGAATACGTCCCGCTGACGATCAACTTCAGCTTTGACAGTTCTCTTGCTCAATTGAATAAGTACGTCAAGATAAGCCACACATCATCTCTCCACTCGTCGGCTCAAATGTTTCTCAATATCGGCGATAAGTACGCGTGGCCGGTCGGCGAAACGCTGATTGGGGACGCTAATGTGACGTTCAGTGAATTGATAATACCTGTTATTTCTTTCGAGGGATCGCTCGTTGTCTACGCAAGGCAAGATGAATGGTATGGTGTTCAGCTTTGTGAGGGGCCCTATTCGTCCGGCATCAGTACGAGAAGAACGCCTGCGCTTGACGGAGATCTTTCCTACTGGTCAGTAGGCATGATGTCTTCCACGATTGCTTCCGGCGCGGACTTTGCCAGGGTTGACGTCTATCACCCGAAAAACGCAAGCAATCACTATTTCCGCGCCTACAAAAACGGCAAGCTGATCGAAGAGCGTCCCGGCTGCGGCTACACCGCGTTGTTCACAGGCAATATCCCGGCCGGAACGATCGCCGTGCCGCTTCCCGCCGAGACGCTGGAAGATAAGCTCAACGTGGTCAAATATGATTTTACGGTCAGTACGTGCCCGGAGGATCCGGTAATCTTCACTTTCGGCGCAATTTCGTTTAAAGACGGGGCGGACGAAACGAATACCCGTGTCTTTGATTCGCAGACGGTCACGTTTTTCCCGGAGACCGTCGAAATACCCAACGCTGTCAAACTGCAGATCAACTGCACCAACAACAATTCGCTCCCGGGGCGCTCCCACACGTCCGGCACCGTGTTCCTTGACGGCAGCGAAGCAGATATCCCGCTTCAGTACGCGTTCTATAACGAATACTATTGGCAGCATTCCAGTAAGCAGGGCGGTTATATCAACAACGACGGCATCCTGACGGAGGATATGGTCTATGATTTCGCGCTGACCGTTCTGAATCCCGAAACGCTCATCGACAATACTGCGACTCTTACCGTTTTCTGCGGAGAAACCTCGGAGGATCCGTACTTTATCGTTACGCTTCACTATAACGAGATAACCGGCACCTTTGATGGTCAACTTGTGCTGGAAGGCGGTCTATATGCAGTCAATCAGCTTCCCGCGTATTTCGACGTCGAGCTTTTCTGCGACGTTTCGGATTCCGAAGATCTGACGGTGCAGACCGACGGCGCGGCGAACGGGGCGATCACGCAGGCGGAGGAATGGCTCGGCGCAGTCAGAGAGCAGATGGCGCTTGATGCCAAATCGTTCGCTACCGTTGATTCTGCCGAACTTATCAGCATGCTGGATGCAGTGATGCCTTCGGAAGCGAACAGAGAAGAGATCCTTGCCACCGCGCAGGAAATCTGCGATTATCAGAACGTCATGGCGGGTTATTACAACAGCATGATGGAAGAACTGCAGCAGATCATAGAAAACGACAGCTTGCATCAGGCGGTTTTGAATGACGGCTTTATCGATCCCGCCCTGTTCGGCGACGATGACAGTCAGACCGAAGTCTATCAAGACGTGATTCTGGATCCCGATCAGCTTACTGCAAACGGATTCAAGCTTTATTCGGGTACAGAAAACGACTATTATATCCTGCAAAGCGAAAAGGGAGGGGCGTTCTACGATCCCGTTTCCATGAGGCTGCAGATCAATTCGTATAACAAGGCCGATCCGCTTGTGATCAACTTAGGTTTCTCGAAGGGCAAGAGCCTATCGGCCAAATCGCTGATGAAGGCAACCATCGGCTACCACAAATGGTACACCTTCGATGAAGAGATCATCGGTTGGGGCGACGCCGCCGGTTGGCTGCGCTGGGCGCTTGAAAACGAGAAGGCGTATTACGATCAGAAATTCGGCGCTTCGTGTATCACGCTGGACGGTTATATCAACGAGATCTATAAGACGGCGATAACGATCAAGATGTTCCTTGATCTGCAGGTCGCAACGGCCAACAGCTTCCTGCATAAGCTCGACGACGCAAAGAACAAGAATTTCAAGAACGTCTTCAACATTCTGCCGGAGGATTACAAAAATTCCAGCGCCATTGCACTCCAGGCGAAAAACGGATTTTTAAGCGACAACGCGGAAACGTATGCCGAGATGCTCAAAGAAGCGAGCGATAAATTGGATTCGATCATGGAGAAGCTTTACGGGTTCCGCGAAAAGCTGAAGGGCTTCTTTAATGATGCCGTAAGCAAGAAGAAGACGCTCGGTAAGCAGCCTGGACTCTGTGCGGACGCCAGTAAATCCAAGTTTGTGGGCTTCGCCAAAGGCGCCGCGTCCGGTTTAGGCGCGTTTATGGTCTTCCTCGACGTCATCAGCGGCGTCACGACGATCGTCGACGCGTACGATACCTACCTCGGCAAGATCAAGGGCAACCTCTACAACCAGTTCGAATGGGCAGTAACAAGACTGGAGGCGACCCCGAAGGGTCCCGCTCCGGGCGAATTCTCCGATCAGTATAAGGCCTGCGTGCGGGCGTGCTTCGATTACGCCTACACCCTCAACACGCTGCGCGGTTATTACACCGCCGCCTACTACAAGGAGGTCGTTTCTTTCGTCATCACGCTGGCGGCTGACTTTATCGGCGCCGTCAAATCGGACGTCGGTCTTGCAGTGGGCATCACCAACTGGTCTCTCGGCAACGTGGCGGAGATCTTTACCAAGGGCGTGGCGGGAGCATACGAGGTGACCGTCAGCCAGATGGAATCGAGAGTGGAAAAAACCTGTATCGGAGAAAAGGAACATGATGACAGCAGCCACAGCGGCAGCAGCGGCAGCAGCGGAAACAACGGAGGCGGCAAGCGCCATCCCATCAAGCACAAGGACTATATCGACCCCGCCGGCTTTGTGTATGAAGCGGTCGCATCCAACCGTGTCGAAGGCGTCACCGTGACCTGCTATTATAAAGGGCCTAACGGCGAACTCCTTTCCTGGGATGCCACGGAAGCGGAGCAGGAAAACCCGCTTATTACCGACGCGAACGGCGAATACCAGTGGTTCGTGCCGATCGGTAACTGGCGAGTTGTCGCCGAAAAAGACGGGTACGTGACCGCCGACAGCGCGAACGATCCCGCCGCCGTCGACGGCTGGCTGCCGGTGCCTCCTCCGCAGATGGAGGTCTATATCCCCATCGTTTCCACCGCCCTGCCTGAGGTGCAGAGCGTGGAAGCGGGCGCGGACTATATCCGTATCGAATTCAGCCAGTACATGGATATCGACGAGCTGACCTTCTTTAACGATCTGGTGACCGTGACCGACAACGGCGTTCCGGTCGAACTTGACTATACCTTTATCGACAGCGAGGTCTCGCCGACGAATAGC
>JAFXEU010000020.1 GCA_017520845.1 Kiritimatiellia bacterium
AGGCCGCAAAATCGATGTCGACCCGGCTTTTCCGCCGGAAATCCGCGGCGTATCCGACGCGGATTTAGCGAGCACCAGCGCCGAATCGACTCCGGCTCGAAGGCCTTACGTACATCAATTCAAAAAAGTGGGATAAGGGTGATACTTGGAATATCCCCACTGAAAACCGCATCGTTCATCCTTTAAATTTTCAAGCTCAAATAATACTTGAAAATTTGATCAAGATATCTGCTGAGCTCTGAAATATTCGATGGTCTTAGACAAGCCTTCTTTCAACGGAACCTTAGGTTCCCACCCGAGAAGCTCCCTGGCCAACGCAATATCTGGCTTGCGGCGCTTGGGGTCATCGGAAGGCAAAGGCCTATATACAAGCTTTGACTTCGATTCCGGTATCTGACGAAGGGTTTCTTCGGCGAGTTCTTTTATCGTATATTCTCCGGGATTGCCCGTATTGATTACGGGCGCACCTAAGCCGTGCTTCGCGCAAAACGCGTCGACGGTCTCTCGCGGAAGCGACATGTAACGGCGCATCGCTTCTATAAGATCGTCGCAATACTGGAAGCTCCTCGTCTGAAGGCCGTCACCGAAAAGCGTTATATCCTCGTCGTGGAGAGCCTGCATCACAAAATTTGAAATGACGCGCCCGTCCTGCGGGTGCATATTCGGCCCGTAAGTGTTGAATATTCTGACCATCCGGACGTCGACGTCGTATTCGCGGCGATAATCGGCCGCCAGCGTTTCGGCGCATCTTTTACCCTCGTCGTAGCAGGACCGTATGCCGATGGTGTTGACATTGCCCCAATACGATTCAACCTGGGGGTGAACGAGAGGATCGCCGTAAACCTCGCTCGTCGAGGCGTGAAGAACCTTCGCCTTCGTCTTAAGGGCCAGATCCATGATGTTCAGCATGCCGAGAACGCTCGTTTTCATCGTCTCGACGGGATTATGCTGATAATGAACCGGGCTCGCGGGACAGGCGAGGTTGTAAATCTCGTCAAACTGGCCCCAGAACGGCAGAATGATATCGTGCTGGACAAAACTGAACCTAGGGGAATCCATCAAATCGGAGATGTTCGATTTCGTCCCCGTGAAAAGATTGTCTACCGCGGTAACCTCATAACCGTCCGCCAGCAGTCTGCGGCAGAGATGACTGCCGAGGAATCCGGCCGCGCCTGTCACCAGCGCTTTCTTTGGCAATTGGATTTTCATTATTTTCTTCTCTATGATTTAAATTCGTCGAAGTCCGGAGCGACGGACGCTATTCTGAAACGGCATCGAGATCGTCCCAGTTTATTTCGCCTTCAAAAACTTTTTTGACAGGTCCCGTCAAAGTCACCGATGAAAAAGTCTCTCCGTTGAAAACTCCATCGACGACAAGGTTGTATCCGTGCAGGGTTTTGACGCTGACGGGAAAGTTAAGACCGTAATCCTTAACGCCGATCACCGCCGCAGACACCGAACCTGTTCCGCAGGCGCCGGTCTCGGATTCAACGCCTCGCTCGTAAGTTCGTATATGGACGACGTTCGGCTTTTTATACTTCACGAAATCGACGTTCGTCCCGGCAGGAGCGAAAGCCTCGCTCATGCGGATCTCACGACCGTCCTTCTCTACGTCCACCGCCGCGAGATTCTCGACGGGAACTATCTTATGGGGAACTCCGACCACGACGAAATCATCGGAAAAGCCGACTGGAGCCGGCATGACGATTTTAACGAGATTGTCTGCGACAACCTCGGCCTCGATTTCACCCGCCGCGGTTTCAAAACGCATCTTTCTTCCGCGCACCGCACCGATTTCCACGGCGAACGCCGCAATGCAGCGCGCACCGTTTCCGCAAAGCTCGGCCTCGGTTCCGTCGGGATTGAAAAACATCATTTTAAAATCGCAGATGAGCGACTTTTGAAGTATAATCACGCCTTCACAGCCCACTCCGACACGCCTTGTCGCCATCATTGCGATACGCCGGTGATCATGAACGGGAAAGTTGGCGTCACGGTCATCGACGAGAATGAAATCATTCCCGGCTCCGTGCATCTTGGTGAATTTGACGATATTCATCATTACGTTCCTCCAACGCGGACTAAAGATTTTTCAAAAGAAGATCCATCCAGTTCGCTTTAGGCTGCGGAAGCTCCTCGCCTTTTTTCATCTCCACCAGGTCGGCGAGAATATTGTACGCCTCCTTGAGAACGACGTCATCCCTGTTTTTACGTTTGGAAACGGACATGATCAACTCTTCGTCTTCCTTCTCCTTATCCACCAGACGGTCGTTTCTCATCATCTCTTTGCGCTTGTTCCGCTCGAGAGAAACCTGCTTGCGGTTGAAAAGCTCTTCGGCCATTTCAACCTTTCGCATGTGTTTCTTAAATGCGGGATCTTCAGCCGTACGCAACATGGATTTTTCGCGCAACCGCTTAACGTACCCGTTAAGATTCCAGACCCTGCGCCTATTGACCAGATCCAGCTTAGTAAAAGGCAACGCATTGGGCAGTTTATCCTCTCCGATGTCGAGATGGTCGAGAATCGAGGGAAGATGAATGTCGGATTTAACGCCCCTGACCTGGGTCGAATTGCCGTTGATGCGGTAAAACCTGGCCGTCGTAATCTTAACGCAACCGAACTTTTCGGTATCTCCCTTGCGTCCGAGTTCCATCAATGTCTGAACGGTCCCCTTTCCGTGGGTGCGCACGTCGCCGAGAACCACGGCCCGTCCCGAATCCTTCAGAAATCCCGCGACGATTTCGGAAGCCGACGCGCTGCCGCGGTCGATGAGAACGACGACGGGCTTTTTGAACGCGATCGGATTTCCCGGGGGGATGTCAAGCGGTATAGAGGTATGCTTATCCTTTATCACGACGACGGTGGTGGCGGGCGAAAAGAGCGCGGAAAGGAGGACCGCCTCCTTGAGGCTGCCGCCGCCGTTGCCGCGCATATCGAGAACAAGCCCCTCGACGTCTTCGGAATTTAAATCCGCGAGATATTTGGCTACATCGTACGCGCAACTCAAAAACCCCGGGTCGTCGGGACTCTTATCCATCGTGCCGTAAAAACTCGGAAGATGGACGTAGCCGAGGTTCATGTTTCGGGAATCGACCGAAACGCGCTCCACATGTCCGGTAGCCGCCTGTTCATCGAGTTTGATTTCATCGCGCACAAGCTCGATTTTCTTGCGCGTGGCACCGGACGGATCGCTTCTGGGAATTATCTCAAGCGTAACGCGAGACCCCTTTTTACCTCGGATTTTCCGAATCGTCTTGTTCATAGGATGCCACATGATGTCTTCCCATTCTCCGTCTCCCTGTTTAACGGCGACTATCTTGTCTCCCTTTTTGATACGGCCGTCGACGTCCATCGGCCCGCCGGGCATGACTTCCGAAATCTTCAGCGCTCCGTCATCCATCTGAAGAACGGCTCCGACTCCGCAGAGCGTGAGATTCATATCCATCTGAAAATCCTCTTCCGACATGGGAGAAAGATAGTCGGTATGCGGATCGTAGGCTCTGCAGACGGCGGAAAGATAATACTGAAGAACACTTTCCTCGTCCGGCTCGGTCATCACGCGAAAATACTGAAGATACTTCTTCATCAGAGAATCTCCCACCGGAAGGACAGGCTCCTTGTAATCATCGCCGTCCTTTTTTTCATCCTCCCGTTTCTCCGGTTCGGTTTTCCCTTTCTGAGCCTTTTCCTCCTCGTCCAATTCTCTCGAAAGAGTCATCGCGAGATATTCGTTTTTAAGACGCTTGCGCCAAATCTCCTCCGCTTCCTCGCGCGTGGCCGGCCACTCCGCCTCCTTGCGGTTCATCGAATAATATTCGTCGACGGAAAAATCCCAATCCGCCTTCGCGATGAAATTGGTCGCGAAACCGATTCTTTCGGCAAGACGTCTGGAATATAAAGAATGAACCTTATACCCGAAACTTACGTCGCCCGCCTTGATTTCGTCGTCTACCGTGAATTCGTGCGCGGCGAGTTCTTCAAGGTCGGATTTCAGAAAAATCGACCGGTCCACATCGTAATAAGTTACGATGTTCGTCCACGCGATCTGTGAAATCCTGTCATCGAACGGCTGATTCAAAACATGATGGCGCGGCAGCATAACCGCTATCCGACGGCCTATCTCGCCGTAATGAGGCCTCGGCTTAAGCCCGTCGTCGGCGGATGCGACGCTCGATGCAAGCACAAAAAAAGCCGAAACTGCAATATTGATTTTTTTCATATATTGTTCTCCATAAGACTTACCAGACGATCAAGTTCATCCTGCGCGATGACGACTCTCTCGGTCGCGAAACTTTTTTTGATTTCTTCGGAATTCAAAACCACGACGCCGTTCAGCTCCGCGATGCGCGAAACGAACGAATCGGACGCGAAAACGAGAAGCGGAGTCACAGCGCCGCACCAGCCGGCCTTCTCAAGCTCGCTCTTCACGGCGGCGGCCTCGCGCTGTACCTGCACTAGCGGAGGCCGGGAGGGTTTTGATCCGTTGACCAGAATGCGCCCGTCTTCTATAGTGACATGGCCGTTCCAGAATTTCGTTTCGACGGCGAAGACCCCGGCCGGTCCGACGACGACATGATCCACATGGTACGGGCCTGCGGCGAAATCGTTGAACACGTGATATCTGTCGGAAAGATCCGAAAGAAGATTAGATACCCGCTCCTCGCCTCTGGCGCCGATAAAGTGGCGCTCTATACGCTTTACGCCTCCGATCATAAACGAGCAGCCCGCGCAAAGAGACGCGGCCAGAATTACGATCCCCGTCACCGGGTAGCCCAAAACCGCGGCCGCCGTCGCAAGTCCCGCGGTAAAGATCGCCGCAAAAACGGGAGTAAGCCCGATTATCGTTCCTTTTACGCGGGCCCACTCGCCCGCCATGCCGTGTATTTTAGCCATTGAAAGTCTCCTTGAAAACCTTTTTAAATCCCGAGCGCTCAAGCGCCGAGGCTATGGAATCGACATCAAAGGCGCAGGACTTCTCAAGAGAAGCTATATCGCCGTGCGGAACAAACCTATCTGGCCATCCGAACCTGTAGTCGGATCCTATCATCTCGCCGATGCCGCAGGCGACCGAACCGTTCTCTATCGACGCGATCTTGAGCCCTGCCTTTCTGAAAGATTCCGTCTTTTCGAAATCGAAAGGCTTTATGTAACGGGCCTGAACGACCTCGGCCGAAAACATCTCGCCGAGAATTTTGGCCTTAGTATATTGATCGCCCGTCGCCACTATGCAGAGCGAGGCGTTTTTACGCTCCGGCGCAAGTTCTATCCTCTCGGGAGCGACACCGCGCGGATAGCGGATAAGGGTCGGACCGCCGCGCTCCAAAGCTTCATCGAGAAGCGCCTCCATATCCTCAGCGTCACGCGGCTGGCAGATGACGAGATTCGGAACGGCGCGGAGCATCGCCATATCGTAAAGGCCCTGATGGGTAACTCCGTCGGAGCCGACCGCTCCGGCACGGTCGACGCAGAATATGACCGGGAGTTTGGCGATCGCCACATCGTGCATCACATGATCGATGGCCCGCTGCAGAAACGTCGAATACACCGCGACGACGGGACGCATGCCTCCGGCGGCGAGACCGGCCGCGAATGAAACCATATGACCTTCGGCTATGCCGACGTCGAAAAACCTCGTCTTAAACTTCGCGGCGAATTCACCGAGCCCCGTCCCGTCGGTCATGCCGGCGGTAAGTGCGACTATTCTGGGGTCTTTTTCGGCGCGTCTTACAAGTGCGGAGCCGAACACGTCGCTCCAGGTCCTCTTCTTTTCCGCATCTGGCTTCTGCGGTGCGCCGTCGCACGATTTCAGATCAAACGGTCCTACGCCGTGCCACGCCGTCGGAGAATCTTCCGCGGGAGCGAACCCCTTGCCCTTCTTTGTGACGACATGAACGATGACGCTGCGCTTATCCTCCTTGGCGACCGTAAAAGCGGCTTTGAGAGCTTTTAAATCATGCCCGTTCACAGGGCCGATATATCTCAGGCCAAACTGCTCGAAATAACGGTTCCCCAGAAACAGTGACTTAAGACGGCTTTCAAAACTGTGGTAAAGGCGTCTTAGGAAGGTAAGCCTCATCGCGTGGCCCGCCCTTTCGGCCGCGGCCTTCATGCGGTTATACTTCACGCCGGAAATGAGGCGGCCCAGAAAACGGGAAAAACTCCCCGTAGGCTTTGAAATGCTCATCCCGTTGTCGTTCAGAACGAGAATCACCTTGCCCGTCGCGCAGATGCAGTTGTTGAGGGCCTCAAAACTCGTTCCGTTCACTATCGAAGCGTCGCCGACGACGGCGACCACGTTTTCGGCGGACCCGCGCAGATCGCGTGCAGCCGCATATCCCTCGGCCACCGAAAGAGCGACTCCGGCGTGCCCGGCGACGGCGGCGTCGCAAGGCGACTCGGACGGATTCGGAAAACCGGAAAGCCCCCCGAAACGCCTGAGAGAGGAAAACGATTCGTCGCGTCCCGTGAGAATCTTCCATGCGTAGGCCTGATGCCCCACGTCCCAGACGATGCGGTCCACGGCAGGATCGAAAACTTCAGCCAACGCCATCGATATCTCGACCGCTCCCAAAGACGAGGCGAGATGGCCGCCGTTTTTAGAAACGGTTTCTATTATTCTGGAACGCAGTTCGGCTGCCGTCATTTAACAGGAGCCTCCCGTGAAGAAATGCCGTCATCGCGCTTCAAAAGAAGAAGCGATGTGGAATTCTGGCCGAAGCCGTCGATTTGACCAGCGTATGAATAACGGGACTTGACGATATTCCAGAACTCGATCTGCTCGTCGGCGGGTCGCTCGCCGCAGACCGGAGGATCGATCGCGAAAGTGTAACCGGAAAGCGCCGCGACCGGGCATTCGACATTCCGGAGAAGATCGCGCCACTCATCGTCGCTCAGCATGCTGAACGGCCCCATTTCCAATCCGTCCGGAACTCTGCGGCCCGTCTCTATAGCCAAATAAAGATCCTGGGTAAGAAGAGTCTTTCCTCCGGGATCGAGCCGCTCTATCTCGCGGGCCGCGTCACGCAAGAGAGCCATCTCGCAGTCTTTTTTCCTCAGCGTCCAGAACCGGTCCTGACCGTCGGTCCACTCTTCCAGAAGAGGGGATCCGAACGACACGGCGAAGGAAAGACCGATCGTAAGCCAAAGCGCTTTCACGGGCGAAGAGAAAACGTCGCCGTACTGAAAAGCGACGACGCAGGCTACGGTCAAAAGGCCCATAAGGGGAACCTGATAATCCTCATACGGACACGGGGCCAGCATCTGAACGCCGATGACGGAAAGCGCGCCGATGGCCATCGCAAGAAAAGCGCAGCGGGCGGCCTCCGGTGCGGACCTGAAAAAGTTTTTAACTCCGCCGCCGACAACTGCAAGTCCGGCAATGATGAACATCGGCACATACCAGCGGACAAGACGGCTTAAACTGCCGACTGCGAGAACAGGCGAAAAGCCGCCTCGCGCGGCATGATATTTCTGCGCCGCGCACAAGCCTTGAAACGCCTCGGCATCACAGAGAAAAGCGCCGTAAACCAGGAGCAGTCCCGCGAAACCGCCGATACCGAAAAAGAGAAAACTCCATTTTAGGCGGGAATAATTGAAAAGAAGCACAAGACCGCATACCGGCAACAAAAGTCCCAGGCTTATGCGTACGCCTGCGGCCATGGCGAGAAGCGCCGCGCTGACCGTAAAAAGGCCGTATCGCGCCTTGGCTTCTCCGGACGCCAAGGCTCTGGCGTAAAACAGATAGCCGAGCGCAACAAACAATGAAGCCAGAGCGTACGTCTTAGGAATCGAAAGATAGTAAAGGTGATAAAGATTACAGGCGAGAAGCGCAAAAACCATCAGTTTCGCGGAGCGTGACCTGTTATCCGGCAAAAGCTGCGCAACCGTTAAAACCGCGACCGCAATACCTGCAAAACCTAAAAAAGACGTAAACGCACGCGCCCCTACAAGCCCGAAAGAATTCCAAATGAACTTAAAAGGAGAATACACCAAAGGCATTAAAGGACCTTGGGTATAGAAGAAATCCCGGTACAACATCTTACCTTCTGAAACAAGATTCGCCGCATAAAGATACCAACCTTCATCCTGATTCAACCCGCCGAGCCAAACAGCGGCAACGGCAAGAAAAATCGAGGCTGGAAGGCTTAAAAGCCAATATTTTTTATACGATTCCATTTTAGTGCTTTCAAGCCGATATTATACCAAATATTTCAAATAGCGGCCAATTGCCGGCGTTCAGCAAAAAGTTGTACGTATTACAGATCCTTCTCGTCGACAGTTTTCATGACGGCCGCGGCGTGTTTGGCCTCGTCGGACGCGGGCGCTTCGTCCTCTGGGACGGTGACCACGTAAACATCCTTGATCTTGAAATTGTCGTTGATCTCCGTCATTTCCTTCGGGTTGATCTGCTTGCGGGCGGCCCCGAACCAGACGGCCTTTACCCTGAACTTCGCGCCTTCTTTGCACAGAGCCTTCGGAATGTACGCTTCAAGCGTATGCCAGCCGTGGAAACACTGGTAGCCGCGATAGGTGTCGAACGAGCTCGCATACACCTTGCCTTTCTCGTCTTCGAAAGTGATCGAAAGTTTCGAGAAAGATGAATTGCCGTAAAGTCTAACCGCAATCCTGGTATTGGGCTTATAGGTTATGAAAGGAACGGATTTCCTGAATTCGACGCCGCCGTACTCCCAGGCGATGTCGGGTATCACGCCGCCGAGCGCGGGAGAATGCTTGTTGGCGAAAAGCCCGCCGCCGGAGCCGCCGAGCCCGCCTTCGCAGCCGCCGCCGATCATGCGGGAAACCTCACGGCCGTTGCAGAGAAGAACGGAGTCTTCGCCGGGCTTGGACTTGCTCTTACCCTGAACGCCGCCCTTTCCGCCGCGACCGACGCTGCCGGTAAAGACTTCGCCGCCCTTCACGCGCGCACGGCGATATTCCATACCGCCCGCGCCGCCGCCGCCCGCGCCGTAATTGGGAGCGGCCGCGCCGCCGCCGCCGCCGCCCGCGACGAC
>JAFXEU010000021.1 GCA_017520845.1 Kiritimatiellia bacterium
GAAAAACCGCCTATGAATATGACACAGCCTACAACAAAGCCGCATAAAGAAAGATCCTTACAATGAGAATGTTTGAACTATTGCCAAGACCACTCGGAGCCATCTTCAGAAAATTGACTCACTTGACTTGCAATTTACCCAAATAAACATCATGCCAAAGCGCCGCGACGAGGTTGATTGAATAGCCGAGGGGAGTGTCCCCGCGAGTTGCAAAAATAAGGTGGCATAACGAAACACAATTTGCGAGATGATTGCAGTTTGATTTTGCGTTTTTGGATGCGGGAAGATGCTTTGGAAAGGTGCGGATTTTTGGGTGCAGCGGCATAAATGAGAAATTTGACATGGGGATTTTGCGCAAAATAACATGTTAATTTTTTGACAGGTTTTGCTTTTTTTGTTATCATTATCTCATCATCAATGGAAATTAGACAGTTACAACACTAAAGGAGATAATCATGTCAATCGCTGTTAAACGCGCTTATTTGAAGGTTTTAGCAGGGGGGGGGGGGGGGTACATTTATGAAACATATAAAAATGTTTCGCGCCGCCCTCGCCGCGCTCGTGACGGTACTTGCCGGCGGTTACGCACAGGCTGAAGATGCCGCGGTTGAAGATACTCCGGCAGTCGATGAAACTCCCGCGGTTACGAAAGTAAAACACCAGAAGCCGAAGTATACTTCAGTTATGACGGTCAGCGGTTATACGGGCGAGAGCGAGCTTGAGAACTTTCCCGTGGCGGTGAGAATCTCGACCGCGAATATTCCGGGCTTCGATTATGCGAAGTGCGACGGCGAGGGCGATGTTACGTTCACCGATAATGACGGCAATATTCTTCCTCATGAAATCGAAGTTTGGAATACCGAGGGCGAGTCGGTCGCGTGGGTTTCGATACCGAAACTCTCAACGGTCGTAGCCGAGGATAAGACAACGTATACGACCTTCAAGATGCATTGGGGTCATGAGACGAAACTTGCCGATACAAAAGCGACGGAGGTTTGGACTGGTGCGAATTATGTTGGTGTTTGGCACATGAATGAGTATGATCCTGAGAAGTTGACGCAGTATGATTCTACGGGACATGGTTTTAATGCAACATATGTATCATCATCAAAGACAACAGGAATTTCAGCTTCCGGCAAGATTGGTGCAGCGTTTTACAGAAAGTTTAATAGTACCACAGATGCTCACTGTGTTACAACGCCAAAACTGAGTAGTGTAATGAAAATGGATTGGAATTCATGTTATTTATCAGGGTGGGCTTATTACAAAACTTGGGGCGCAAACAATCAACATACTTTTTTCTGGGTTAACACTTCAAGTAGCGGTTCTAAATATTGGGGCTTGGTTACCAAATCTAAGGTTATACAAACAAAATTCGGTACCGCCACTTCAACGAAAATTGGTTCAGGAACTAATCCAGCGTCGGGGTGGGTTCATTGGGCAATTCGAGTAACAAATAAAAAGACATATGAATATTTTATCAATGGTGTATTGTACGATGTAAATACTATAACAAAAAGCGATACGGAAGTTGCAACGCTTTCGACAACTTCAGAATGGTATACAGGAGGTGAAACGGGATTTCTTGATGAAATGCGTTATCGAAATGGTGATATTACAGATGAGTGGGTTAAGGCCGAATATGACTCGATTAATAACAAGCAGTTTGTTGTCGCGTCAGAGGCGGTTAAGAATGGTTATGGGCTTAAGATAATTGTCCGCTAAGGATAGTTTCGCGCCAATATGTTTTATTTGAGAAAAAAGAAACAGTTTGTAAAAACCAATAAGGTTGTTTTTTCAAGTTGTCCAAGTTGTTTCAAATAATGGTAGGGCGCTCTGTCCCAGAGCGCCCTACCAATGATGGGATTATGCTGTGAAAAGCTTTTTGTTTCTCGTTGCGATTTTGATTCTAAGTGCGGCTCAGGCTTTGGCCGCAGAGAGAGTTTATCTTGATGAGGATGATATACGCTCACGCTTTGCGGGCAACGGCATTGTTCGGGCTTGCACAAACGGTGAGACGATGGTCTGCGGCGAATTCAAGCGCGGCGTTGCCGTTCCGTCGCCCGCGAGGCTCTGTCTCGTGACGGGCGGCAAGGCAAAATCGTTCAGCGCAACATTCGGTCAACTCGAAAAGCCCAACCGCTCGATGCTTCATCTTCGCGTCTGGTGCGACGGAAAATTGATCGCGACATCGCCGGAGTTGAATTCCACGTCGGGACCTCATCGCGTCACCGCCGATTTGAGAGGCGCAAGGTGGGTTGAGATCGATGTTCACGCCGTCGGAAATCCCTGGGCGGGAAAATCAGTTATAGGAGACGCTTTCATTGAAATGGAAGAGGGCTTTAGACCGCGTGATATTACTTGTCTTTCGCGGCAGTTGGGCGTTCTGACTCCGAAGGCGGGCGATGCGCCGCGCTTTAACGGACCTAAGGTTTTCGGCGCGCGCCCCGGTAACCCCGTCTTTTTCCGTATTCCTGTTTCAGGCGCGAAACCTGTTAAAGTCAACGTCGAAAACCTCTCAGAAGTTCCAGGACTAAAATTTAATTCGGATCTTAATCTCATTGAAGGGCGCGTTGAAAAGCCGGGCGTTTATTCACTTAAGGTCGTTGCAAAAAATGAGGCGGGAGAAGCCCGGCGCGAGATAAAACTTCATATCGGCGAAAAACTTTCTCTCACGCCTCCGATGGGCTGGAACAGCTGGAACGCTTTCGCGCACGACGTTTCGGCTGAGAAAATCCGCAAAATGGCCGACGCGTTCGAGCGCCTGAATCTCTCGGATTACGGCTGGAGTTATATTCTCGTCGATGACGGCTGGCAGATAAAGGCCGATGCTAAAGAGCCGCGTCGCGATAAGAACGGCGTTCAGCTTACGAACGAGCGCTTTCCCGATATGAAAGCGTTGGCCGATTACGTTCATTCGAAGGGTCTTAAAATCGGCCTTTATTCAAGCCCCGGGCCTGTTACGTGTACAGGTTACGAAGGGAGTTTTCTTCATGAAAAGACGGACGCTCTTACCTACGCCGACTGGGGGTATGATTTTCTTAAATACGACTGGTGCAGCTACGGCAATATCGCCAAGGGCGAGACGGTGCAGCTTAAATACCTTTATCCGTATCTGATCATGGGGCGCAATTTAAGAGCCGCAAAGCGCGATATCGTTCATTACGCCTGCGCGTACGGTTTCGGCGATGTAGCGACATGGGGAGCGTCGGTCAACGCGCAATGCTGGCGCACGACGCGCGATCTGTTCGATTTCTGGGGCGGGATTTTAACGGCGATGGATCAGATGGACGCGCTTTGGCGCTTCGCTTCGCCCGGCGGCTGGAACGATATGGATATGATGGTTATAGGAGACCTTCACTGGAGCGGCGGAAAAACGCGTCTTACGCCGAACGAGCAGTATACCCACGTTTCGATGTGGGCGATGGGCGCGGTGCCGATGATTCTCGGGTGTGATTTAGATAAGATTGATGAGTTTACTCTTTCGCTTATCACGAACGGCGAAGTCATCGACATCAATCAGGATTCTCTCGGCGCGGCTGCGGCGAAAGTGCAGTGCGGCGAGGGCTGGTCTTGTTGGGCAAGGCCGCTTGAGGGCGGAGATTTCGCGGTTGCGCTCGTAAATGAAAGTCAGCTTGAGCGCGAGATTCTTTTCTGTCTTGAGAAGGCGGGACTTGAAGGCAGGTGGGCCGTCCGTGATTTGTGGCGTCAGCGCGACGAGGGCGAAGTCGTCAGAGGCTACCGCGCAAAAGTGCCAGGTCACGCGACTCATTTAATCAGGCTTTCGCCGCGCGAGGGTGCAGGACTTTCCGACAGGCTCGGCGATATCCGCGAAAATTCATGGCTCAGACGCGCTGAGAAGATTCGTGGTCAGCAGCAATCGGCAGGGTGTGCCGATTGCCCATGATTCGTAGAGTCATAATATGATATAAAGGAAAAATCATGAGACTTACAATATTATCCGCTCTTCTCGCCGTATTCGCCATATCCGCCGACGCGAAGGATTTTACGGTAGTTGAAAACGGCGTAGCCCGCGCTCAGATATGCGTCGAGAGCCCCGAACTTGAAGCTGCAAAACATGCGGCGAGCGAACTTCAGAAATACGTAAAGGCTATGACCGGAGCGGAACTTAAAATCGTCAAGCCTGAGAAAATCGGATCTTCAAATGTAATCAGAATTTCCGCCGCCAAAGGGATGAAACGCGATGAGATTTCAATCAAGGTCGACAAGTCGGGCCGTGAACTTATAGTTAAGGGCGATTGGCCGCGCGGATGCCTTTACGCGACGTATGAACTTCTCGAAATCTGGGGAGTGAGATTCTTCGGCGTTAAGACAGAGAAGATTCCGAAGGTGAAGTCGCTTAAGCTGGAGGAAAAGTTTTCTTACTCCTACGCGCCGCCGTTTGAAATGCGTCAACCGAGTTCCGTCGCGCTTGATGTGAACGCGGGCCCGGCGTGGGCCGTCAAGCTTCGCGTTTCACGCAACTACCAGAACAGGAAACTCGGCGGAAAGTGGGACTCAGTCATCGGCAGCGGCCACTCTCTCGGCAACAAATCGTTCGTCGACAGCGAAAAGCATTTCGCCGCGCACCCTGAATGGTACGCGCTTATAAACGGCAAGCGCGCCCGCAACGGTCAGCTTTGTCACTCGAACGAAGAGATGCGTCAGCAGCTTTTAAGTGAAGTGCGCGCTAAACTTGAAGTGCGTAAAAAATCCGGCGGAATAAAAATCCTGAATCTTTCATATCTCGACAATACGAGATTCTGCTCCTGCAAAGGCTGCAAGCGGCTTAAAGAGCGTTATGGCGGCGCAAAAATCGGACCTGCCCTCGATATAGCCAATTTTATCGGCAAGGCGATCGAGAAGGATTATCCCGATGTCAGGGTGGTGACGCTCGCGTATTGGGACTGGCGTGAGATGCCGACAAAAATTCCAGAGCCTATGAACGATAACGTCTATGTTCGCCTCTGCCAGAACGGGAATAAGGCTCTTCCGCTTAAAAGTCAGAAGGACATCATGGCGCGGCTTAACGGCTGGAACAAAATCGTTCCGGGGCGACTTATGATCTGGGATTGGGACGCGTGCTTCAGAAATTATCTTACGCCATATCCGACATATCATCTTTACGGCGAGGATTTTCGCGTTTACCGTAAGCTTGGCGTAAAGCATATTCTTTCGCAGCTTCCTCACGGCGCGATCTTCGCCGATTTCGTGGAAATGCGTACATACCTTTACGCGAAACTTGCGTGGAATCCCGATCTTGACGGCGAGGCGATGGCTAAGGAGTGGATAGACTACTGCTGCGGAGACGGCGCTTCTCAGGTGTGGCAGTATTACAAGCTCGTCGAAAGAGCGGTTTGGGGCAAGAACCCTGAAAAGCGCGAGACCCGCTGTAAACTTCACGGCTATAATCCTTCCCGCACGTGGCTGAGCGCACGGGATCTCGCCGAGGCGTATGTTCTTCTTGAAAAGGCGGAGAAAGCGACAGAAGGTGATAAAGCCTCTAATGATATGGTGCGCCGTATCGGAGCCGGGCTTCTTGAACTTGTGATAGAGCGGTATGACGAAGTCTCGCCAAAGATGAAGGGGCATAAGTTTCCGTCAAGGCTTGAGCTTGTCGAGCGGTTCGCGAAACTTGGCGAAGATTTTTCCGTCTGGTGCTTCAGAGAAGGGCCATCCCCGCGCAATTTCGCCTCGCTTGTCGAGAAGATGAGAGGGGGCGGACTGTGAGAGCGCTTTTTTTCGCGCTTTTTGCCGCGACGTCTTTTTCGCTTGCGGCTGAGAACGTATGGACGCTCGGCGAGTATGATAAGCGTCTTGGGTGGGCGCTTATAAGCGGCGACGGTAAAGTGACGCTTAGACTTGAGGGCGATGTTAAATCTGATTTGCCAAAGGGTATCGTTAGACTGAAAGGCGATAAAAAATCTTTAGTTTCCGGCAGCGGGAGCGTGGATTTAACCTCCCTTAATATCAAGTCGGGGGAGAGCGTTTTTCCTGTCAGGTCACTTCATATCGGAAGCGGCTTTCTTCAGGAGAATGATACAATCGTTTCATTCAAAGCAGATAATGTCGATGAAATCGGCGCGATGGCGTTTTGTCGCGCGAAAGAGTTGCGGAAAGTCGATCTTTCAGGTTCTGCCAGGGTTCTTCCGGACGGACGATGGGCGCTTCATTCATCGTTGCGGCGCGGAGTATTTTCCGATTGCGTTAAACTTTCGGACTTGACGCTTTCGCTGCCCATTGATCATATCGGCTCCGCGGCGTTTGTCGGGTGCACGAATCTTTCGGCAGATGTCGGCGCGCTTTTCTCCCGCGATGTCAAGAATGTAGGCGCGGCGGCGTTTTCCGGGTGCCCCAACCTGAGGGGAACTTTCGCGGCAAGCGCCGTAAAGTTCGTCGGAATGTGCGCCTTTGAGAATTCCGGCATTGAGGATATAAGGCTTAGTTGCGCCCCGACTCTCGTGAAATTTGCGGGCGATGAAACTTCAGGCAAGAGCGGCGAAGGTGTTTTTTCGCCTATGCCCTCTCTTACGAATCTTGAAATCCGCGCATCGTCTTTGCGTACGATAGGCGCGAGCAATCTCGGGCACTCCCCTAAACTTAAACGCATCGTAATCGACGCGCCTAATCTTCGCTCACTCGGCGAATCGCGCGGCAGTTGTCGCGGCCTTACGGCGCTTGAGGTTTTGGATTTGAAAACGCCCATGCTAAGTAATGTCGGAACCGGCTGGCCGCCGTTTCATGACGCAAGGAGCCTTAAGGAAGTTGTTTGGAGGGCGAAGCCGCCGCCGTTTTCCGTATTAAAGCGCATCTTCAACGGAGTACCGTGTGTGCTCAATTCCGCCAAGGAAGGTAAAAAGTGTATTATCCGGGTGCCTGCCGATGATGAGGAGTGGCAAGGGCTTATCTCTCCGTTTGAGTTGTGCGAGCGTGATTATGCCCCGCCTTCCTGCGCAGGAGTTCTTTTCGCCTCTTCGCGCAAGGCCTGGGTCGTGCTCGATAAGGATTTATAATTGAAGATGAAAAAAGTAAAAGTATCTTTGTTTTTAGGCGCTCTTCTGGCGGCGCGGATATCACTCTTTGCGGCTTCTTCATGTGCGCCTGAAACGTGGTTTCACATCATAGGCGGGAATGCTTCGAAAGAAGGGCTTTCAGCCGATATTAAGGCTATCTCCGAGGCAGGGATTTCCGGTATTCAGTTTTTTCACGGAGGATGGAGCGGCGACGAGCCGTGGCCCGGTGTTACGAACCAGATACCTTGCTTAAGCGAAAAGTGGGCTGATCTCGTAAAGTTCGCCCAGGAGGAATGTCATCGCCGGGGACTTTCCTTTAAAATGCAGAACTGCCCGGGATGGTCGATGTCGGGAGGCCCTTGGATAACCAAGGATCGGGCGATGCGTAAACTTGTCGCCTTTGAGCCCGGCAATAAGCCCGCGTTCGGCGAAGATGACGATTATCGCGAAATTGGCGAGGTTGAATTTTTTGAGGAGGCCTCCGACGAGTCAATCGTAAGATCCGTGACCGTTCCGGCTCCGTGTCTTCTTAATTACGGTCTTTGCTATGATATAGATATCGTTTTTGAAATCTGGTCTAAAGGGCAGAAGGTTTTAGAGCGCGTTTGTCCCCAAGGAACGTATTCGGATAAATTCCGGGGTGCCAAAGAAATGACGTTCGATATCGGCTCGCTGCCGCGAGAGGGGCTTGAGCTTCGCGTTCGCTCGCCACACAAGGTAGAAAAGTTTTCTCCTCTCTGGTCGCCTGAGCGTCGACTTGATAACTGGCAGGCCAAGTCGGGCGCGACTCTTCGCGGTTTCGCGATGTCGGATGATGATGAGCCCATCAAAAATCCCGTGAAGCGCAAACTTGTTTTCGGTCATGTGAATATGAAGCGCAAAAACCATCCGGCTCCGTCCGAGGCGACCGGGTGGGAATGCGACAAGATGGATTCGCGCGGATTCAAGGCCAATTTTGACGGTTATATCGGGCGGCTTTTAAAATCGGGCGTTAAGGTCGACGGGATTCTCGTCGACAGTTGGGAGTGCGGAATACAGAACTGGACATGGAAGATGGAAGAGGAATTTAAAAAGCGTGTCGGCTATGAGCTTAGGCCGTATCTGCCCGCGCTTTTCGGGCGCGTTCTTGAAAGCGAAGCCAAAACCGAGAAGTTTCTTCTCGACTGGCGCAATGTCTGCTCGCGCCTCATTGAAGAAAACTATTATGCCGTGATAGCGGCTACGGCCAAAGAACATTCGATGAGCGTTCAGTACGAAACATCTTTTGGCGATGTTCTCGCCGGCGATATTCTGCGCTACTGGAAATACGCGGATGAGCCGATGTGCGAATTCTGGAGCCCGCACGAGAACAGGGAGTTCGTCGGAAGCTTCAACTTCAAACCCGTTCTTCCGTGCGTTTCAGCGGCGCACATCTACGGAAAGAGGCGCGTGAGCGCAGAGGCTCTTACGAGTTTTGAGCTGACGTTCGATGAGAATTTCAACGACTGGAAGAAAATCATCGATAAGCATTTCGCGCGCGGAGTGACGCATATCGTCTTTCATACCTATACGCATAATCCTATCGTGGGAGGTAAGCCGCCCTCGTCCAGTTTCGGTAAAAAGATCGGCTCGCCGTTTCTTCGCGGGCAGACCTGGTGGCCGTACTTGAAGCACTTTTCGAAATACATTGAACGCTGCGGCGAGGAGCTGGAACGCGGGAGGCCTGCGGTTGATATTCTCATGTATCTCGGTGATGACGTCAATCATAAACCTTCCGAGAGAGAACTTCTTTTTGGAAACCGCTACAAGTACGATTATCTTAATTTCGATGCTCTTGCGACACGTCTTGAAGTTAAGGACGGGAAACTGGTTTTCCCGGACGGTATGAGCTATCGAGTGTTGTGGATTCCCGAAGGAACGTATCTTCTCCCCGCTACCGAAAAGAGGTTTTCAGAACTGGAGGCGATGGGCGCTCGCATCGTGCGCGGAGACTTCGTGCCCGACTGGGAGTCTCCGCTCAAGGACCGACTGGGAAGGGACGCGTCTGACGTTCTCGGGTGGTATCAGCGGCGTGACGGGGACGCGGACATCTTCTTTGTCGCGGAGAATGACGGACGCTCGGCCTTCTACCATGTGGAGGGGGGGAGCTGCACCGTGTTCGACCCGGTTACGGGAAGGGAGTGTGACGCCGACTCGTGGTCCGCGGCGTCCGGGCGCAGCGCATCCACCGCGCTGCCGGTGGCGCTGAAGCCAGCCGAGGACTATCCTGTCTGGGCGACTCGGCGCGTGTACGAAGGTGTGGTCGACATCCCGTCGGACGCCGCGGGGTGCAGGCTTGACCTTGGGTCGGTCCGCGACTGGGCGACGGTGTACGTTGACGGAAGGAAAGTCGCCGACCTCTGGTGCTCGCCATACGTCTGCGAGATGCCGTCGTCTGCGGTTCCCGGGGCTCGCGCAAGGGTGCGGGTCGAGGTCGTGTCCACCTGGTACAACGCCCTTGTGCGCGATGCAAAGCTGCCGGAGGGCGAGCGGACCACCTGGACGAAAAAGGGGCCGGGGCCGGACGCCGAGTACCACGAGAGCGGTTTGATCGGCCCCGTCGCCGTCTTGTTTGACAAATACGCGAAAAAGCAGTGAAAGGAGTTGCTTCCATGGTTTCAGTACTTGCAATTGCAATGCTTGCGGCGTCGAACGTCCCGCAGGAGATCGATGATCTGAATGCCCGTGATCTCGCCGCCGAGGTCCGTCCTGGCGGCGTTGACGGATCTCCGTTCTGGAATGTCAATTCCCGGCAGTTCCTCTATGCGCCGCGTTTCGACGTGCGTCCGGTCGAGAACGCCTGCAGCTACCGCTACTGCGTGGTAGACGCGAAAGGCAAGAGGCATGTCTTCCGGTCGGAGGCGGCGCAGTCGCCGTTGACGCCGGTCTGGAGGGATGTCGCGCCTGGTAGTGCGGTTCTCGAGGTCGTGGGCCTCGACGCGGAGGGGAACGCGGTCGGGCGCGCGTGGAGGCGGGAGTTCCACAGGGCGGAGCCGTTCGCCCCAGGTTCGTATCCGCCCGCGGCCCGTTCCTACAGGGAATGCGCCAGGAGGGGCCTCGAGTGGATGTTTCGCTACCATCCAGTCGTCTCGTGGAGGACGAACGTGTTCGACAAGACCTATCAGCTGAACTGCTTCCCCTCGAAGAACGTGCGTGCGGTGGTGGATGCGGCGCTGCTGCTGTCGACTCTCGACCCTTCGCGTCGTCAGGAGCTTGTTGCGTACGCTGAAAACGCCGCCGGATGGCTGATGGCGACTTCGGTCCGCGAGCCGCAGTCGATGCGCGGTCTGCCCCTTACATACGCCGACTACTGGAAGGAGACCAGGGCGCTGGGGGATGTCTACAAGTCGAAGCAGATCGCGCACAGGAAGCGAAACCAGGTGATGATGATATACCCGGCCGAGGTCGCGGCTTCCATGGTCGCGCTCTGGAAGGCGACGGGGAAGAAGGTGTACATGGACTATGCGCGTACGATAGCTGACCGCTATCTCGGCCTTCAGCGGCCTGACGGTTCGTGGGCGCTGGTGCTTGAAATCGGAACGGGCAGGGAGCTGGCGTCAAACGCGATCGGCGCACAGGGCGTGTGCGACTTTCTCGGGCAGATGTCGAAAGAGACCGGCGACGGGAGGTACGCGGAGGCGGCGCGGCGTGCATTGCCTTCGTTCTGCGAGCGGCTGCGGACTTTTGACTGGGAGGGGCAGTTCGAGGACGGCGATGTGCAGAAGAAGCCCTACGCGAACTTGACGCAGTTCACGGCCTCGTCAACCATTATGCATCTGCTCGAGGCCTTCCCGGACGGACGCTATCTGGCGGCGGCGCGCGAGACGCTGCGGTTTTGCGAGGACCAGTTCGTTGCATGGGGAACGCCGCTGCGCAAGTCGTGGTATGCCCCTGGCGCGGTGGAGCAGTACGACTGTCTCGTTACGATCGACGCGTCGTATTCGCAGATGATCGAGTTCTACCTCAGGATGTACGAACTCGAGCGCAACCCGCTCGACCTGGCCAAGGCGCGCGCGCTTGGAGACGCGATTACGCGCAACCAGATGCCAGACGGACTGATCCCCACGGTGTTCCCCTACGATCCCGGGCGCGCCGGCAGGAACTGGCTCAACTGCATGGCTTTCACGGCGCGCACACTGCTCAGGCTCGCCGACTTCTGCGATGAACCCGACGCCTTGTAATCGCGAGGGAGGGTAAGGGGGACTGTCCCCCTGGGGTGAAAAGTGAAGGAAAACGAGGGGAAGTTTGATTTTTTGGCATTGCTCGTAAAGTTCGGATTAGAGGGCGAGGTTACCACCGCATTTATATAAATGCGGTGGTTGGTTGGGGTGATGACAGCGGCGCTGAATTTTCATTCCTTCGTGAGCAAAGCGAACGAAGGGAATGCTATTTATGGTAAAATATATGTATGTTAGATTTTCTATTTAGCGAGGCTGTGATGGTCAAGATTGGCGCGGCGTTGGTTGCTGCGCTGGTGGCAATCGCATTCGGGAAAATTTTGCTTTCGATGGTGGGGAGGTTTTTCAGGTTTTGGCTAAAGTTGCCAGTATTAGCCAAAGTAATTCTTCCAGCTGTTCTGATTGTGTTTTGTCTTCACGGTAGTATGAAAAATAGAGGGGCGTTCTCGGTTAGATCGCCCAATGCTGCAACAGTTAGCGATATTGATATTGAACGAGGCTTTAAGTTGGAAAGCGTTGTAACTAACGCGGCGTATTCGTATGGACTTGCGAGTAATGGAGTGCGCGATGCGGCTTGGCATTTGGCGGGCGGGCATAGCGCCTTTAATCGGTATAATCTCGGATGGTCGTTTCCGCTGGGAGAGAATGTTTACGACCATATCATAGCGTTTCAGGAGGGGTGCGTATTTCATAATCCGCGAGATGAATATCCGCTTTTTAGGCTTTACGACGGGGTTCTTTCGTTTGTCCCGGGATATTCAGACTTCTGGAGTCTTATCGACGATAAGCGTGGCGTTTTTACGTGGCACAAAGTCGTGCCGTACGATAAGACGAATGAAGTTGTTTCGGTTCAGCTTGAGATTATTAAGAACGGAGATTTTACGATTCGCTCGAATGAACTTGAGAATGTTTATCGGCGGATTAACCCCGATGATTGGGATAATGATGGGTTGGCTAACGAGGTCGATAATGCGCCGAAGCATCATGACGGAGATTTCTTTGGTGTTGCATCGTCTTTGCCTGAAGGAGCTCTTGAGTCGGCGTATTGCTGGGTTGATCTTTGTGTGACGGGAGTTACAGATATAGCGACAGTACGCGTTACCTGCGATGGGCCGAGCGATTTAGGCGACCATGTTATTATCGCACGAACGAATGAAGTATTTAAAGTTCCGCTTTTAAAAGGTGCGTATTACGATATTGAAAGTGCGCTTCCGATCTGCGTTGTTGATCAATCCAGTGATAATATCGAGGTTTCATGCAATGATTGCTGGGAGTATCATCATCCTTCAGTAAGTCATCGTTATTTGAGTGTCAGTTATTATGTAGATTTTTGGCTTGAGAATAACGGTAATCGTTGTGAACTTAAAAGTTCTGAAAATATCGGCGCGGCAGTTTCTGATGTGACCGGCGCTTGCTGCATGGCGGATATTACTTCGCTCGGCTTCAGGTGGTGCTGCAACGCGAACTGCAATTGTAGCGGAAATGAGCATGAGCTTTTTTCAGTAGTGTCGTGGGAGGGGTATACGACATGGTTCTATAGTTGGACTTATTGCGGATGTATTTGTGACGAATTTCTTTCGGATGAGGTTGATGAGAATGGAATGTTGATGAGTGTAGATATTCCGTCGACGTTTTTTGTTAATGATGATGACGATAACAATGACGGTGAGCTTGATTTTACGCCTCCTTTCGGGGGATATGAAGATGATGTGATCAAAGGAAAGATATCTTTCGCATCAACATCATTGACCAATGGTAATTTAGTTTTTACTAAGCTAGCAGGCTTGGAACAGGGTAATAATGCTACGCTAAAAGTATTTGCTGACAATATAGGTTTTCTTCCATTTGTAGAAGGTTATAGCGAGCAACTTATTAATACAGCCCAGAAGGATGTTGAGTTTTTTGTCAGTCCGGCAGTTACCAGCTCTTCTTATCATGATGGTGTTTTTAAAGCTTCTTTTGAGGGGGTGGATGGAAAAGTTACTTCAATCGGGAAGAGATTTACCGTTATAGAACCAATCGTTGAGCCGGTGTGCGACGAGTATGAAACGGTTATAGGAGAGAATTCCTATAATAGAGAAATAAAAAATCCTTGCGGCATCGCGAGAGGGTCAACGGCGGTTTTTTCTGTTGATGTTTTGCCCGAGGATTATCCCAATGAGTTGATTACATGGAGTTTTCATGGGGACGGTACAGTTAGTTTCGCAAGTAGTCCTACGGGAAGAACGGTACGGGTGACAGGCGTTACGACAGGGAAAGTTTATCTTGCTGTGCACTTTGGTGATTCTAAATCAGAGCCTCCTCAGTTTGAGATTAATGTCGTAGATCCTATTACCGTAAAACTCCGAGCATGGGTTATTGGAAATGGAAATTCCTGGCCTAAAACAGAAAGTCAAATCAGGTCGATGGTTTCTCAGGCAAATGACATATATGCTCAAGTTGGAGTCACAATTGATCTTGTGGAGCCAATAGTAATGACAAATATACCAGCAGCATATAATGTTGATTTAGGGGATGATTTAGCTGAATATTGGAGTTGTGAGCGACTTTGTAATCTTGCAATTAATACAGATGGGTTGGAATGTTATTTTGTAAATGAGATTATTAAGGATGATATGGAAGAATCTACTAATATATGGACTATGGGTGTTAACGGTAGTTATGGAATGGTTTTGACGAAACACGCCAATGGAACTGCGTTAGCTCATGAAATTGGTCATGCGTTTGGATTGTCAGATATTTATAAAGATAATACGGCATATATTAACGAAATGTTGAATCCTCTTAAAATAGACGAGAACGAGATGGTTCGCGCGGAATTCTTATCGGGAGACTGGAGTTATGGATGTATTGGGCGAGGAGAAGGTGGGTGTGGGTTTTATAAAAAAGGTTTAAAAATGACGGTGGTAATTGATCGGTTATTGATGAACGGGTTGGTTGATGGATCAAGTGAGATGAAAGATATGACAGCTGGTAACGTATATGGAGTTTGGTATAGCGGGGATTCTAAAGTAAATGAAAATTGGAATTTGGATGTAGCTCCAATTGGATTTTTTTACAATGAGAATCGTAAGCAGCATCCTAAACACGAATGAAAGGAGAAATATGAAAAGAATATTAATGATGGTGGCGATATTTTTCTGTGCCGTCTCTAATGCATTATCTGAGCCGCTATCAGATGAAGAAATACTATCGACCCTTGCCACAGTGCAAAGAGGAGGGTGCGATCTAGATTTGTTTTCAAGTATGTATAAAAAAGCAATTGCGGCGTGTAATGGTGACAAGGAACGACTTTCTCGTCTTTTTGTTAGACTGGCAGTAGAAAAGGCACGGTGTAAGAAATGGGCGATAACGCGTTTGTCTAAATATGGAACGGAATCCGCATTGCCTTTTTTATATTCTCAAACAAATGACATTCGCGTTTGTGAATCTGTGGCGTACGCGGTTGTTAACATTGAAGGTGTCACTTCTAATTCAATCGCTATAATAAATAAGGCGTTTAAGCATCCTCCAAGTAACAGCAATAAAAAATATGCTATTTGTGCATCGATACGAAAGAAGGCTCTGTTAAGCCCAAGGAATTCTGTTGGAAGGAATCTTGCGATAGAAAATCTTAAACGGTATGCTAAAGAAATTCCATCATTAGCTGCCTGGGCCGATGAATTTGTTGTATCGCTTGATCCTCAGTATGAAAATAGCGATGAAAGAATGAAGATTCTTGAAGAAATTGCAGAGACGAATCCTCATGATTTTCATCGACAACATGCAACAAATGCTGTAAAGCGGATAAA
>JAFXEU010000022.1 GCA_017520845.1 Kiritimatiellia bacterium
GGAGGATTTTCTCCTGGACCCTCAAGTGAACCTCACCGTCGCAGACCCGCTCTTGGAGGCCTTCCTTGAGCGGGTCGTTCTATTCGGACACTTGTCCGAGGAACGGTGAACAGTTTATCAAATTCAGATTAGACAAGACCTGATTGCCACAGTAAATTACCACAGTAGCGGGAGTTTATAATATACTGTTCGGTATGAGACATTGCAGGATAAATCTTCCAAATCGGTGCTATCACCTGATCAGTCGCGTCGCCCACCGCGCGTACTTCCTTGACGGGGACGAGCGCACGCGGCTTGTCGACTTTGTGAGGTGCGTCGCCAAACTCGCCGCAGCAGAAATACGCCTTGACGAAGGATGGCAGGCGGCGAATCGAAAGGGTCGCGCCGCTATGACAAGGAAAACCTACTGTGGCAATTTACTGTGGCAATCAGGTCTGACCCTGTTGGCTCCACATATACCATAAACATATACCATAAAGAAGGAAGGATACAAAGGGTACATCATGAAGAACTTGTGTCACTTGCTGGCCGCTGCGCTGCTGGTCTTTGCGGTGGAGACTGCGAAAGCGGAGCCTATGCTCACGTCGTGGGGCGAAAAGGTCACGCCCGGGAACGCATGGCGCGGCTATCCGCGTCCGCAGATGGTGCGCGCGAATTGGACTAACCTGAACGGCGAATGGGACTACGCCGTCACGAGCGTGACGAATACGCCCGGACGCCCGGAGAAGTGGGACGGAAAGATACTCGTTCCGTTTCCGATAGAAAGCGCTCTCTCGGGCGTCGGGCGGCTTCTCAGACCCGACGAGTTTCTCTGGTATACCCGCACGATAGAGTACGACCCGAAGCCGGGAGAGAGAATTCTCCTCCACTTCGGCGGCGTCGACTTCCGCACTATGGTCTTCATCGGGCACAACGAGGTGACGGACGTTCCGCACGAGGGCGGGCAGAATCCATTCACCTTGGACATCACGGACTACGTGAAGAAGGGCGAGAACCAGCTCACGGTATGCGTGTGGGACCCGACCGAGGACTTCGTCAACTCGCGCGGCAAGCAGAGCTTCAATCCGTCGGGCTGCTTCTACACGCGCGTCTCGGGTATCTGGCAGACGGTATGGATGGAGACGGTTCCGGAAAAGCACATCAAGTCGTACAAGGTCTTCACCGACATCGACAATGGAACGGTGCGCTTTGAATTCGACAAAGTCGAAGGAGCGGGCGAGGTCGAGGTTTCGACAGACATGCCGAAGGATTTCGAGTGCTGGTCGCCGGAAAATCCAAAGCTCTACAACTTCACGGCGAAGTACGGCAGGGACGTCGTGAAGGGCTATTTCGGAATGCGCAAGATCGAGAAGCGCAAGGACGAACACGGGTATCTCCGCTTCTTCCTCAACAACAAGCCGTACTTCATGATCGGCACGCTCGACCAGGGATGGTGGCCCGACGGACTCCTCACGCCGCCGAGCGAGGAGGCGATGGAGTACGACGTCAAGGTGCTCAAGGACTGCGGCTTCAACATGCTCCGCAAGCACATCAAGGTCGAGCCGCAGCAGTACTACGCGATGTGCGACAGGCTCGGCATTCTTGTCATACAGGATCTGCCGAGCGGAACCGGAAGCTCTGGCGATCCGATGAAGTCCGAGACTGTCAAGCGATACTGGCTTCAGCGGCAGGAGATGAAGGAGATGATGGACGACCTCCAGCCGTTCACGTCAATCGTGATGTGGGACCCCTACAACGAGGGCTGGAGCCAGCCCGGTGAATTTCTCACGCACTCCATGCTCGACTTCACGAAGCGCCACGACCCGACTCGCCTCGTGAACGGCCCGAGCGGATGCTGGGACTGGGAAGGCGGGCACCTCCTACCAGAAGGGTGGAAATGGGAGAAGCGCGTGCTTACCCAGCACAAGCCCGACGGAGTCTGCGAGGCGGCCGACACCGTCGACATGCACCTCTACCGCGGCCCGACGATGTTTGCCGTGGGCGACAGGCGCATCTCCTTCCTCGGCGAGTTTGGCGGACTCGGCCATCCCGTCCCCGGCCATCTCTGGAAGGAGCCGAAGGACGGCAAGGGCAACTGGGGCTACGGCGGCATAAAGGACACGAAGACGCGCGAGGGGTTGGAGAAGACGTACCTCGGCCTTATGGACAAGCTCGGCCGGCTCGCCGAATGCGGGCTCGGCGGCAGCGTCTACACCCAGACAACCGACGTGGAGATCGAGATCAACGGGCTTCTCACCTACGACCGCAAGGTTTTAAAGTTCAATCCGGAAGTGCTGCGCAAGGCCCACGCCGAGGTCATTCGCCGGGGGCTTGAGGGTTCTTTCAAATAACAAATCGGCGGGGAATCGATGGACGGATGGCCCTGCGAATCGGGAGGAAAAATGAAGGACATAAGTGTTGGGGTTGTTGTTGCACTGTGCGCGCTATCGGATGTTGCCGCGCCGACGCTGGAGGAGGGGTTTTGTCCGTCCGCCGAACGCGGCGAAGCCGCACACGTGGTATCGCATGACGAACGGCAACATCGCGAAGGAGGGCATCACACGCGACTTCAAGGCGCTCGCGAAGGCGGGCGTCGGCGAGAGGATGCGGAATTCAGGGCCGCGCTTGCCGATCCTCTTGCGTGGCTGTATGCCGACTCAAGGGTGGACGCCGTAGAGGGGATGGACGAAATCGACGTTCCTGCCAACGGCGTAATCGACGCGAACATTCTTCTCAACGGATTGACGCCGGGCGAGCCGCATCCCGCTCGTGCCAGTCACCGAATATGCAAAGCTGCGCACCGCGCAATCCACTGGAACCAACTATCCGACAGCAACTGAATGAACATGCCGCCAAGGCCGTGCGCGGCATTCTGGGGTTATAGAGCCGAAGGTAAAATGATATTATAGGCAACATGAACAGAAGAGAATTTATTGGGGGCCTGACTGTGGCGTCTGCCGCTGGATTGGGACATGGGGCTGCGGGCGCAGAGTCGGGAAATTCTGAGGATTGCGCTGGCAATGTCGATTGCGGCGACTGGAACGGCCAGACGCTATCCGTGAGCGACATCGCGCCGGAGGCGTTCGACGCAGGGCGCGTCGTCCTGAATGTCGCGCCGGGCGGCGCGGACTACACGGTCGCGTATGTAACGGCGGACGACGAATCAATGCGCGTGACGGGCGCCTACGACTTCAAGTCTCGTCTGGCGCAGTGACGCAAACAAGGATCGACAAGGAAGACAAAGACGGTGAACAGAAAGTTGATAATCGCGGCGGCAGCGACGATTGCCGCAGCTTGGTGCGGCGCGGCATTCTCCGCTTTGCGTTCAGAGCCGCTCAAGTTCATGTCGTTCAACATCTGGGGCGACTACTTCGACAATCCAGTCTCGGAGCGCGAGGCGGGAGTCGAGGCGGCGATACGCAAGGCGAGGCCGGATGTAGTGTCGCTTCAGGAGGTGACGCCGAACTGGTACAAAAGCCCCATGTTCGCCAACTTAGAGAATGCCAGCTATGTGATCGTGCGCGGCGACGAGGACGCCGCGCTCAGACGCGCGGCGTTTTCGGGCGAGAGGACGGACCGGCACATCAACCACGAGCCGCTTCTATACCGCGCCGACAGGCTTAAGATGCTTGACTGCGGGACGGATTTCTTCCATCTCTCGCTGTCG
This sequence comes from Kiritimatiellia bacterium, assembly GCA_017520845.1. GTDB lineage: Bacteria > Verrucomicrobiota > Kiritimatiellia > RFP12 > UBA1067 > UBA1067. Next base: position 3,647 of record JAFXEU010000022.1, read on the forward strand.
AAGTCGAAGAGCGTGACGTGGGCTGTGCTGGAGGACAAGAAGTGCGGACGCCGTTTTGCCGCGTTCGCCACCCATTTCTGGTGGCAGGCGAACGGGCCGGAAAGCGACGCGATTCGCGAGCTGAACGCGCGGTATGTCCTGTCGCTGCTTGCGGACATACGGCGCAAGTGGGGTGCGGACCTCCCGGCCATTCTCGGCGGAGACCTCAACTCCGTCGTTCAGTCTCCGGCGCATGAGATGCTGCGGAGCGGCGGATTCATGAACGCCGCCTCGACGGTCGACGTCCGTTCGCCGCACAACTCGCACCACGGGAACCCGACACGCGGTGCGGACGGCAGGTATCATGGCGCACTGCGCACAGCGAATGAAGACGTCCCGGAGAACTCCATCGACCATGTTTACTATACAAGGGGAATACACGCAATGCGGCACGAAATTGTCACAGACCAGGTTGCGCTTGACGTTTCCGACCACTCGCCGGTTGTTGTGGAGTTTGAATTTGAGCGGCGCGCGAGGGAGGGTCTATGACTGCTTTTGAACTGGCGATGGCGGGATATCTGGCGTTCGGCCAGCTTACAGGCAACTACTACGAGGCGATAACAAAGCACGCGGGGCTTCAGGTGATCCACGCCGACGGCGCGGTGACTCTGAGGCTGAGGGAAGCGGGGAAGGAGAAGAAGGAAGAGGACGGGGCGACGATCGAAACCATCCGCCTCAAGGACGAGCGCTATCCCTTCGAAGTGACGCGGTACATAAAGCGCTGGAACGACTGCGCTGCGGTCGAGACGTGGGCGGAAATACGGCATTCAGAGGCTGGTCCGGTGCGGCTCGTGCGCGCCGACAGCTTCGCCGCGCCCGTGGACGTGGCATCCGACGTCGTCCGCGTCATGTCGTTGACTGGCATCGCCAAGAATGAGGCGAATGTCAGCTGGTCGTCTGTCGGCAACGGGCAGAGCGTGGAACTGGTCTCAAGCGCGGGGACGCGCAACGCATGGGAGTCGAACGCCGCAATAATGGTGGAGCTCGGGGACGGCGTGGACGAAGAGCGAGGAAAGGTCCTTGGCGTCGCCCTTGAATGGCCCGGCAACTCCTGTTGCCGCGTCCGCCGCAACTGGAACGGATCGCGCACCGAGGTCTTTTCGGGCGTAGACATGACTACCGGCCCCTACACGCTCGATCCGAACGTGACGTTCACGACGCCAAAAGCGGTGCTTGTCTGGTCCGAGAGGGGACGCGGCGAGGTTTCGCGGCAGTACCACCGCTGGGCGCACCGCCACCTGATGCCGCACGGCTACGACCTGCATCCCGTTCTTCTTAACAGCTGGGAAGGGTCTTACTTCTCATTCACTGAAAAGACGCTTACGGATATGATGGACGGCGTGAAGGAGATGGGCGGGGAAATGTTCGTCCTCGACGACGGCTGGTTCGGGCGCGGCAAGTTTGCCCGCGACGAGGTGAACAAGGCGACGGCAGGACTTGGCGACTGGTGTGTCAACACCAACAAGCTTCCGCACGGACTTGGCTGGCTCGCGGACGAAGCGGCGCGGCGCGGACTCAAGTTCGGCCTGTGGGTGGAGCCGGAGATGGCGAGCACGAACAGCTGGCTTTATCGGGAGCATCCCGACTGGGTGCTTCAGGAGGCGGGGCGTCCGCTCGTCTGCGGGCGTGGCAGGACGCAGGTGACGCTCGACTTCTGCAATCCCGTCGTCCGCGACAACCTTTTCGAGCAGCTTGACGCCGTATATTCCTCCATATCGTCGCTCGCCTACGTCAAGTGGGATTGTAACGCGAACATCTGGAATTCCGGCTCGCCGTACCTTACCGCCGACCGCCAGCCGAATCTGTGGTATGACTACGCAAAAGGCTATCTGGATCTGATGGCGCGTTTCCAGGCGAAGCGTCCGCACATCATGACGCAGGCCTGCGCCTCGGGCGGTGGACGGATGGATTTCGGCTCGCTGCGCTACGCCGACGAATTCTGGCCGAGCGACTGCACCGATCCATACCGGCGCATCTTCATCCAGTGGGGATGCTCGCAGTTCTATCCCGCTTCGGCGATGGCCTGCCACGTCACGGCCTCGCCGAACCACCAGACAAAGCGCAAAACGCCGCTCAAGTACCGCTTCGACGTGGCGCTGACGGGGCGGCTCGGCTTCGAGCTCCATCCGAAGGACTTGACGCCGGATGAGGTCTCGTTCGCCAAGACCGCCGTCGCGGACTACAAGCACATCCGCCCCGTCGTCCAGCGAGGCGATCTATACCGCCTGGCCTCGCCCTATGAAAAACCGCTCGCCGCGCTCATGTACGCGAGCGAGACGAAAGACGCAGCCGCCTTGTTCGCGCTGGGACTCATGATAGACGGCGAGCGCACGGAAACGCTCAAACTGCGCGGACTCGACCCCGATGCGATTTATTCCGTCCGCGAAATCAACCGTGGCGCGCGACGCCATGCGGCCATCCCCGCCGATGCCGTGACCGGTCGTGAATTGATGGAAAAGGGAATCGACGTCACACTTTGCGGCGACTACGATTCGGCGGTTTTTGAGATTTACAGTATGGAGGATTGCAAATGACGAGCAGAATGTCTGGGTTTGCCGCATGTGCGGCGATTATGGCTGCGTCCCTGCCGCTCTGCGCGGCGGAGCTGGCGCATCGGTGGAGCTTCAACGGCGACTGCTCCGACTCCGTGGGCGGGGCGGATGCGGTGAAGTGCGGCACATACGTGTCGCTTTACGGCGGCAGGGTTCACATGGGTTATGGAGCGTGTTCGCATGGCACGGGCTATGTCGATCTCGGAACGAACATGCTCGACACGACAGCCGCGACTATTGAGATATGGGCGCGGCACGATGGCGTCAAGAGCTGGTCACGCATTTTTGACTACGGTGCGGACGACGCGCACTACTTCCAGATGCCATGGACATACGGCACGACTCTCGGTAGCGACAGCGTCGGCGCGAAGAACGGCGGCGCCGGGACAAGCGTTGCGAATACGATGGCTCCATACGAGCTTGGAACGGATTACCACATCGCTGTCACATTCCAAAGGAGCGGCGAGGCGAC
>JAFXEU010000023.1 GCA_017520845.1 Kiritimatiellia bacterium
ACGCGGGAGCGAGTGAAGAGCGGCTTTACGAAATGGCGAACGTTGTCGAAAATGCTAAACGCGGCCTCGGTTTGGGCCGTAGCCGGGCGCATACTTTTTAGATGAGCCGATTTATGCAGGACTCGACCCCGAGCCAAATCTCAAGATTGGCGAGTGGGTCTAGAGGACGCAGAAATCGGCCATATCAAAAGTGGAGCACGGTTGCCCAAATCCGTGGCCGCATTTATACATAGCATAGCAACATGCAAGCAAAAGAAAAGCGCGAAGCCATTAACTAAGAATTACTGTTGTACAGAATGAATAAAAATAAATGGCAAAGGATGGGGACTTGCGCCTACAAACTACACCTATAAACCACAAGACGCGCGGACGAAAATCGCACGCTCGACTCTTCAAGATGACGGAACTCGCTGTCGCTGAGAGGAGGGATACCCTTGAAACGGAGGTAACGGGCCGCCTTTCGGTAGGCTAGAGACTTACCGTCGAATTTCTTCAGGACTGCCGCGTTTTGGCGCGTCAGAGAATCGTTCATCCAGCTGCCGTCGGGGTTTTGAGTCCGCTTTATCTCCTCCAGGACGTCTTTGTCGGAAGCGCTGAACGCCAACATATACGGCATCCGAGAGTTCGCGGAAGACTGCGACGCGTGATTGCACGAGGCCTCCGGGCCGTTGAAGAAGACGGCCAACGCGGCGGCAATGATCAACGAGGCCGCAATTGCGGAACCGATCCGGAAAAGCCATTTCCGTTTTCGCGCATGAGCTCTTCCTGCCGGCACCACTTCACGAAGCGTTTTCAGTCTGGCGACGACGGAGACGTATTCGGCACCAAGCTCGTTCAGAGTTCTGTCAAGATCCTCGCTCATCAAAAATCTCCTTTAATTTCTTTAACGCGTTCGACATTCTCGATTTGACCGTTCCCTCCGGAATCTCAAGGATTTGAGACACTTCACGATAAGGCAAATCCTGAAAGACGCCGAGTTCCACAACCTCGCGCAACGGCCGGGAAAGCTGCGATACGGCCCAACGGACATCATCTGTTGACGCAGGATCCTGAGGCTGCTGAATCAGTTCGCACTGATCGGCATACTCTTCATCACGCTTTGTTCTGCGCATTTTACGCCGATAATCGTCTATCATCACCTGACGTGCCAGAATAAAGAGAAATGTCGACAGCTTCGCGGTCTTCTCGTAACGGTCGCGGTATTTCCAAAGTCTCAGATAAGTCTCCTGGACGAGGTCTTCTCCGTCATCTAATGAAACGCCCTGGCGCCAGAAAAAGTTCAAAAGATTTTTTTCAAGAGTTTTAGCTTCGGCCAAAAGCTCTTTACCTGTCATACCCACCTGCCTTGATGAGCTCATAAGATTCGCGGGCTATAATAGACACATCACGGGCCTTAGGAATGTTCGCGGCTATGTAAAGAAGCATCAAGGAGGCCGCGGCGCCGATTAAAAAGCCGAAAATCGAATCGGCCGGTTGAGATAAAAGTCCGTTCACGACCTTTTTTACCGCAACGCGGACAAAACCGAAAGCAAGAAGCGAGCCGACAATCACGATAAGATACCTGACCGACGTCTGATCGCTCAGCGACACGGCGTATGGCCAGACAATTATACCGGCCGCGATAGAAATGATAGTCGCTGAAACGAACGAAAAAAGCCCTGACGCCCCCCTGAACAATCCTAAGATCACCAGGAGGCAGGATACCGTCAAAAGAATATAATCTAGTACACCCAGCAAGAAAACCTCATTTCGTTCTGGAAAGTGTTCTCAAATAACCTCTGTAAACCGACGCGGCCTGGATATCGCCCGATTTGGTCAACGAATCAATAAGCCCCTGAACGGCCCGAACGGACGTCGGGCTCGCAGCGAGCGCCTGTGAATACAGCCTCACGGCCGTCGCCGTATTGCCGATACGCAGAGCAAAATCCGCCGCCTCGATGTGGGTAGCGATAGCGTACGAGCGGATTTTGCACGCCGCCAAATAAGCTGTAAGAGCCTGCTCTCTGTCGGAACGGTTTCTGTTGAGCCTCACGTAGGAACGCGCCTGCCCTATCGCCGCCTGATAGCTCGCCGGATTGGCCTTGAGAGCCTTCGCATATGCGTCGGCAGCGTCTTTGAATTTCCTGCGTCTGAAGAAATCGTCGCCCTTTCTCAACATCGAAGCGCAGCCGACCGTGTCGATGCGGGAAACGTTGGCTTGGGCGCGTTTTTTAATTTCTTCCTCCAAGGAGGGCAAGACCTCGTTTTTAACGCGCTTAACCCTGTCGTTCGCAACTTTCTCGAGATGAAGGAAAAGCGAAAACTCCTCCTTGGCGGCATCGTAACAGTGAAACGCGTCGCGATAAAGGTAGCCGAGATGGAAATGAGCGGAAGAGTTGCGCCTGTCGAGCATAATGGCCTGAAGGAACTTCACCCGCGCTTCGTGTGGAAGCCTCGAAGATTGAGGCTCGATGTCGATCTTGACGAAATCGATAATCCCGAGCCCAGCCCATCCGATTGAGCGGATCGAAGGATCTAAATCGTGATTTAAGACAAGCTTCTTGTATGCATCGGCCGACGCTTTGTAATCCTTGCGGTAAAACGCTATCTGGGCCGTCAACTCGACGACGTCGACGTCGTCAGCGCTTGAAGAAGGAACCTTTTTAACCGCCGCGTCCGCCGCGTCGAGATTGCCGAGCGCGAACTCGCTTCTCGCAAGCATCACGAGCGCGTCGACGTTGTCGGGAGAATTCTCCACGACATCCGTGAAACATTCGACCGCCGTTTTGTAATCGGCGTTATCGAACGCTTCCTTGCCCTTCGCGTAATCCTTGGCGGGATCGGAACCGCAGCCGCAGAGAATCACCAGAAGAAGAGACGCAGCAAAGCTTTTAAGCGCGAATTGTCGCGAGGAATTCGTCACGCTTGGCCTCCATGATTTCTTTCGTTTTTCCTTCAAGATTGAGACGGACGAGGGGCTCGGTGTTGGACATTCTGACGTTAGCCCACCAGCCTTCAGCATCCCACGCGTCGACGGAAACTCCGTCAAGTTCAAACACCTTCGCCTTCGAGGCGTATCCGACTTTAATCTTCGCCAAAATCTCAGCGGGAGGCGTTACCGTCTTCGTGTTGATTTCGCCGGACTGGAAATACTTTTTCAAGGGCGCGATAAGCTCGGAAAGAGGCTTGTCGCTCGCGGAAACGATATTGGCGAGCGCGTACGTCGCCATCGCCGAGGACTCGGCGGTGAAATTGGCTTTAAAATAATAGTGGCCGGAAAGTTCGCCCGCGAAAATCGCGTCGTTCTGGCGCATCTGCTCCTTGATGAAGGAGTGTCCGACGCGCGACATCATCGGCTTTCCGCCCGCTTCGGCGATCGTCTCCTCGGCCATCTTCGTGGATCTTAAGTCGTAGAAGCACGCGGCGCCGGGATTCGACTTGAGAAGATCCTTCGAAATGAGAGAAGTCACGAAATCCATCGGTATGACGTCACCCTTCTCGTCGATAAATCCCGCGCGGTCGGCGTCGCCGTCGTAAGCGACTCCGAACGCGTACTTGCCGGGATTCGCCCTTACGAGCGCCTGTAGATCCTTCAGCGTCTCGACGTGCAGAGGGTTCGCGTCATGATTCGGGAAATCGCCGTCGTACTCGCCGTAGAGATCGTCATGGGTAAGTTCGCTCTGACCCTCGAACGCGCACGATTCCGCGATACCCATTCCGTTCGCAAAGTCCATCGCGACATGGACGGGACGCGCGAGATGAGCGAACTTTCTCACATGCTCGGCGTATTGGGCCTTGACATCAACCTTGGTTATCGAGCCGACGCCCGTGGGAGGCTCATGGCCCGTCATGCCCTCGACGAGCTTTTCGATATCCTTGATGCCGGTCGCGCCGGAAATCGGAACCGCCCCCGCTTTGCAGAGTTTGCAACCGTTCCATTCCTTCGTATTGTGCGAAGCGGTAATCATGACGGAGCCGTCGGCCTTGAGAGAGCCGTTGGCGAAATAACTCATCGGGGTCGAGGCGAGCCCAATATCTAGCACTTCGACGCCCTCGTCGACAAGACCCTGCGAAAACGCGGCAAAAAGCGCATCGGACGACTTGCGGCAGTCTCTGGCGACAACTACGCGACCTCCCTTTACTCCCGTAAACTGGACATACGCACGGGCGATTTTATAAAAATCGTCGTCAGTCAGTTCCGTGCCGTAGATACCGCGGATGTCGTAGGCTTTAAAAATACTCATTTTACTCTCCTTGTTTTATGAGGATATTATATCAAAAAAGAACTGAAAATTCACACGAGAATTCCGTTCTCGAGTTTCAGCGTCCTGTCGCAGATTTCGGCCGCCTCGAGAGAATGGGTGACCATGACGAGGGCGGTCTTGCGATTTGAAAGCCGCGTAAGCATTTCGAGGATCCCCGCGCCCGTCATCGCGTCGAGATTCCCCGTCGGCTCATCGGCGAGAACGAGTTCCGGCTCGGTTACGAGCGCGCGGGCAAGCGCGACACGCTGGCGCTCGCCGCCTGACAGCTCGCCGGGAAGATGCTCTATTCGGTCCGTAAGTCCGACTTCATTCAGCAGTCGGGACGCGTTTTCATAAGCCTTCGCTTTTTTCATTCCGCGGGCCATCGTGGGAAGTACGACGTTCTCAAGAACCGTCAGCTCGGGCATCAGATGATACGCCTGGAAAACGAATCCTATATTGGCGCAGCGTCTGACCGTGCCGGATGAAGGTTTCAGCAACCCGCCGAGAATGTGAAGCAATGTTGACTTCCCGGATCCTGAACGACCTAGAATCGCGACGCGCTCTCCGCTCTTGACGGAAAAATCGACGCCTTTCAGGACATGCACCGGTTTGCAACCGGGGATTTTGAAAAACTTCTGAAGATTTTTAACTTCCAGTACGGACATATCAAGCCCCCTATTCGTTCAAAGCCTTGACGGGATCTTTAGCGGCCGCGAGCATCGCGGGGACCAAAGAGGCCAAAAGTCCGAATATGTAAATTATCACGACGACGTAAACAACATCCGAATAAACGATCCGGTGGGGAATTTCGCTCAACTGATAAATCTCGGCGGGGAAAACCTCCATCCCCATCGTCCCTAACCATTCGACAATGTTCTGGAGATTTTCAAGTATCGCCCAGCTGACGCCGAGGCCAAGCAATATGCCGATAGTGCACTGTATAAGTCCATGAGTCAGAAAGACGGCCATGATTTTTATTTTACCGAAGCCGAGAGCCTTCAGAAGACCTATTTCAGGTGTCTTCTGGACAGTCAGGACAAGAAGCGTATTCATCACGCAGAAAAGAGCGACAATGGAGATTAAAAGAAGAAGAACAGCCGTCATGTTCGTTTCAACCGCGAGCGCGTCGAAAAGCTGCTTGTCGGCCTCGCGCCACGTGATCATACGGTACATCTGACCTCTTATCGCATGGGAATAATCCTGAGATCCGGAGTTCCCGATCACTGAAGAGACATCGCTGCAAAGCTTTGAAAAAATCTTCTCGTCGACGGCGAACTCGTTTTTCGTCTTCACGTGAACGGCGAAGACGCCCTCCTCGATTCCCATAAGATCACGCACCGAATCGATATCGGCGATAACGTAGCCTGTATCATATTCGTAATGGCCGCTCGAAAAGATTCCGCCGACCCTCCACTTTCGCGGCAGATAGACTTCGTTCGGCAGCGGCGGGGCGCAGACGGTAACGGAACTTCCGACCCACACTCCCATCGATTTCGCCAACTCTTCTCCGATAATGAGAGTGTCGGGCTCCAGGTCGAACGACCCCGCCACGGGATCGCCAACGTTATAGGCGTTTCTGAACTCGTTGCCGGCGATGCCGATAACGACAGGAGCCTGAACACGGTTCCCATAGGAAAAAAGTATGCGCGAATCAACCTCCGGAGTCACGCAGACGACATTATCCACGGATCTGAGTTTCGCGGCCAGTTCTTCCTCGCCGGTAATCAGCGTTCCACCTTGGGAAACTATCGAAACGTGAGGCTTAAACTCAAGAATTTTCTCGCGCCACTGATCGCCGAAGCCGGTCATCACGCTGCGAACGATAATCACAACGGCAACGCCGAGCATTACACCGATAATCGAAACGCATGTAATGACCGACGCTACCGAACGCTTCGGCTTAAGATATTTCAGCGCGAGAAATAAGGGAAAATTCAAACTGCGCGCCCGATTCGATTAGAAGTCGCCGACATCAACCCCGACATCGCCGGAATTTACGGCCTGAGCCGAAGTATCCTCTTCACCGGTATCTTCCTTGGCGGCCGCGGTCTGGGTCGTGGGAAGATAACGGTAATAAACCATCAGCTGAAGAGCGGCGAGACAGGAGTCCATATAAGGACGTGAGGTATACTTGTCTTCATTTTTGTAATACCCCTGCTTGTGCTCCTGACCGGACCAGTCCTTGACCTTCGCGTCGAGATCGATGATCTTCGACTTGAAAAGAACCTTCATCTCCTTGTTCCAGTCATACCATGTCTGCTGATCTGTCTTGGTGGCACCTTCCTTCATGCCAGCCTGGTATTTGCACTGTGTGGCATAGTAGCAGTAATACTGAGGCGACACGTTGCTCGCGTGGGCGCTGCCGTTATGAGGAAGATCGCTGCCGTCGAAGGAAGGCTTCCAGCTGCGCATATAATCAAGAGATCTTGCAACTTCGCTCTTGGAGCCGTACCCGAGAAGCTGCATGGCTAGGCACCCTACGCCGGCCAAGCCGGGATGGTTCACGTTGTGCTGCATCGCAGTATACTTAAAAGTACCCTTATCGAAGTTGCGCGACTGGAGACAGCGGATCGCCTTCTTGATGCATTCGTCTAGACCGTCGGGATGAAGCCCAGCCATCTTGCCTGCCTTAAGCGCCTGAATCGCCCAACCCGCGTAAGAAACGTCGTCTCTCGTTGACGCCTTGTTCATCTTGTAATCCCAGCCTCCCGTAGACGACTGGCTCTTTACAATACGCTCGAGACAGAGAAGAGCCGCATCCTTGACGTCTGGATTTTTAGTCATACCGTACGCTTCGCAGAGGGCGTAAGTTGAAATAAGAAACGCGTACTCGTTACCGTCGGAGCCCTTCATTCTGACACCGCCGGAATTCTCCTGAATGCTGCTGATAAGGAAATCTACGGCTTTCTTAACAACAGGACCGAAATCCTTCTGATAAGGCGACTCAGCCCCTGGATATTCGCCATGGGCAAGATAGGTAAGAACGGCAAGAGCCGTATTCGCGAGCGTTCCGCCGTCTCGCCGGTTCGTCCAAGAACCGTTCGGACTTTGTGTCGCCTTAAGCCACCAGAGAACCTTCATGACGCACGCCTCGGTCGTAGGATCGCCGTAACCAGCACCACCGTTGGTTTTTTCACCTCTCGCTCCAGGGGTACGAGACGTCACCATAGCGCGCAGCTTAACGGGAGATACTACATTATGAACCGAATCGACAGGCGCGGGGCTTACCGATACCTGAGGTGAAGGCGGCGAAGGAGTAGGAGCCATTTCGGAAGGCGGACCGGGATTCGGTACGTCCACCGTAATATCGGGAGGGGTGATATCCGGAGGATCGGGCGGCGGAGGCTCTTCCTTAACCTCGTCTGGCTCTTCTGGCTTTTCCTCCTCGACCTGAGTTACGAATATCTGCTGAGCCGGAGGCTTAGTCATCTGAGTGACGACGATAAGCACCACCACGAGCAGAACTACAGATACAATAGCGATAAGCGGAGCCTGCTGGCGCTGAAGCTCAAGACGCGCCAATTTATATTCTGGCGTGTTTTTCGGCATTCCCAAGCCCTTGAACATATCAATCAAGCGGCGGAAATACCCCTTTTCCTCAAAACGTTCGTTAAGGGATTCGACGTCGATTATAGGATCGTTCTCATTAAGCTCAGCCATCGCTTTACACTCCTTACATTGAGAAGACGCTAACATTCATCAGTTTATATTTGTAACAGATATCAAGAAGATCGACAAGCGCGCCGTGGGGACTTTTTCCGTTGCACCTGACAACAATCGTCGCATCGCTGGAAACGCTGGATATCTTTTTAAGGATAGGATCAATAGTCTTAATATCATAAGGCTTACCGTTATAAACGTAAACGCCCTTGCGATCGCTACGGGAATGCTCGCCTACCTGAATCTCTTCGATAGGATCGTTAGTCTGCTCGGCGCTGGATTGCGCCGGAGCAGGTCTATTTACGTTCAATCTGGAAAAGACATCCTGCGGCTTGATTGTAACGACGAAGAAAATAATGAGCTCGAACACGACGTCGATCATCGGCGTCATATCAAGCTGCGGATCTTCTTGCGGTTTTCTCGCCATAATAATCTCCCAAACTACTTTTAAGTCAACGGTTCAGAACTTATTTCTTTTTCTTTTTGGTGTCGCTCGTATTGTCTTCAGCGACGGCCGTGAAGGAAATCTTCCAGATTCCCGCCGCCGTGCACTGATCCATAACGTGACGAATCATTTCATGGGGCGTTCTTTCATCGGCGCGGATCAGCACGGGGAATTCATGACCGTATCTTTTTTTACGCTCCAGAACGATATTTTTAACGTCCTGAAGTGAAATTTCGCGGTCACTGATCGAGATTCGCGGCGTTTTAAGACGCTGACGACCTGGTCCTTTCTTATCGAATGCCGCCACATCGATCTGGAGATGCTCCATCGGCAGCGTCTCGGCCGTTATAACCATGCCGTGCTTACCGTCCGCCAGCGTAATCGACTCATCCTTTCTCGCGGATTCGGTAAGCGTAACCACGAAAAAGATGATGAGCTCGAACACGACGTCGATCATCGGCGTCATGTCGAGCTGCGGATTCGTTTGAGCTTTTCTAGCCATTTTTAACCTTCAGATTTTCTGATGGATCCAAATCAGACCTGTTCCATTTCGTCAGAGGCGACTTCAACGTTCCTGAGGCTGTTGAGGAACTCCATCGTTACCGCGGTCATTCTCAGAATGCGGCGGTTGGCGTTGTTTCTGAGAGCGTAGAACATCGTGATCGAGGGGATCGAAACGATAAGACCGGCGGCCGTCGTCCAAAGAGCCATACCGATGGAACCGGCGAGGTCGGACGGCTGGGGCGCGGGACCGCTGGCGAGCTGGTCGAACGTCAAAATCATACCCTGAACCGTACCCAACAGACCGAGAGACGGGCCGAGGTTGGAACATACCGAAATCCAGGTAAGGCGCTGCATAAGCTTTTCCTGCTCGAGATCGGAAGCCGCGTTGACGGCCTCCTGAATAGTCTCATAACCGTCTTCGATATGCGTGAAAGCGGCGAGAAGAATATTCGACATCGCCGAAGGAGTATTCTTGCAGGCCTCGATCGCGGCAACGATATCGCCTTCAGCCATCGCGGCCTGAACCTGATCGATAAGGCGCTGAGGCATAAGCTTCTCGGGCTTAATGAGAATATTGCAGTCGATACAGAAGTAAATCGCGAGAATACCGTCGCCGAAAAGGGCAAACCAAAGAAGCATACCGACAATCGAGCGCTGGCCGGGCTTACCAAAGACAACCTCCATGAAGCCACCGCCCTTTTCAGCTTTCTCGTTAGCGGCGTTGCCGTCGACCGCATTTCCGCTTGCGTCGGTCAATGCGGAAGACGCGGGAGCCGCATCATCGGCAGCGTAGGCAGAGGCGAGGGGAATCGCGCACAATCCCGCAACAACGGCAGATACGATCATTATTTTCTTGAGCTTCATCTTTGATTTCCTTTTGTGTTGGATTAAATTAATTTTGTTTTGGATTTAACGGATGGTTTTATTTTGAAAGCGCAGCAGCATCGTCCTTCATACGTTGAGCTTCAGAGGACATTCCGATAGCGTTGAGAGAAACGGCGCTCTTCTCGCAGGCCTTGACGCGCTGCGCGACGCAATCGACGTCGTTATACATCAAAGCGACCTTCAAATACGCCTCGACGAGAGCCTTCTTGTGAGCCTCGGGAGATTCGCCGCCTTCCTTCAAAATAATATCGCCGCGCATCAGAAGAGCCTCGGCGCTCAACGGCCTTGACCCTTGCTTGACGGCCATGCGCAGGCAGTTTTCAAGATCCCGCTTTTTGCCGAGCGCGAGAAGAGTCTGCCAATAAGCCGGCGCGAGCTCGCCGCTGTAGGCGGGGGTACTGTCCTTGTCGGCTTCAATGACGACGCGCGCCGCCGAATACGCCTTCTGTGGATTATTCATCTGAAGATACGCTTCAACGAGGTAGCGCGACGCGACATTGTCCCACTGAAGCATCGTATATTCCTTGACGATTTTAGTCAAACCGTCGATAGCGGAACCGGGGGCTCCGCCCTGAACCGACTTGACGAGATTATCGAAATTCTTCGGTTTCGCGATTTCAAGGCTTTCAACGTCGCTCTTTTTCAACGTTACGGTTATATTACCGCTTTTCAATTCGTACGATTGCGAACTGTTAAGCCATTTGATGTCACCTTTTTTAACGTCACCGTTTTTGGATCTGATTATTCCGGGTACGGCCCACGCCGATGAAACAGCTATTACGGTCGCAACGGACAACAAGAGTTTTTTCATTTTATTTCTCCTTAAATTTTATTTTTTCAAAGCGGATTCTTTAGCGGCGTCATCCATGATTCGACGGATGTTGACGGCATTCGGACCTTCGGGGAAGTACTTCAAATACTGTTCGCCGTAAGTCTTTACATCTTCAAGCTGCTTATTCTCCAGCTTCATCAGCGCAGGAATGAGAATTCCGTACGCCTTTTCGAGAACCTCGAGCTCCTTGGGAAGAAACTCTTCAAGCGTTTTCTCGCCGCTCGTGGCCGCGGGCTTGGCTGGAGTCGCGCTTTCGGCGTTCGCGTCGCGATTCTCACGGGGCTTTCTCGCGTCAATTAGACCATACAGAGACGAGGCGACTTTTCCGCGCATCGAATAGGCGGACTTCTTGTCTCCCTTTCTCTCATTCTCGTCGGCCTGCGCGAGATTCATGTCGGCAGACATAAGTTTAACGTAGTCGTTCTGCCACACGGGTGCGGACCTCCAATATCTCGCCAGCTGTTCGAGAGCCTTGTTGGCCGTCTTGTAACCTTCGGGATCACCGTATTTTTTCGCTATCTGTGAGGCCATAATGCATACGTTGGTGCCGATCTGCATCGAGGCAAAGCGCTTATTCTCAAGGAAGCTGTCGATTTCGACCAACGCGCCGGCGTAATCGCCCTTTGCGTTCTTTACCTCAATCTTGCCGATCGTTCCGCGGGCGATGAGAGTCGTGAGGTTGTTGGTTTTAGAAGCGATATCGACGACCCTGTCGAACGCCTCTTCGGCCAACGTCCAGTTTTTAGCCTCGATAAGCGACTCTCCCGCCAACAAATAGTCGTGAGCCTTGTAGTTCGACTTCGTGGCGCGGATCATATCGGCGTAGATGCGCGAACTCTCGTCCAATATCTGAGTTTTGCGCTTCTCGTCGGGAACGGTCTGGGCGAACTCGACAAGACTCTTCGCGAGCATAGGCCACGCCATTCTCGCCTCGTCGGATTCGGGGAAATATTTGCACAGACGATCAAGCGCGTCTTTAGTCTTTTCGATGTCGTCGTTGGCGGTATGTATCGTCGCAAGCTGGCGATACGCGCTCTTCGCGAGATCTCCGCTCTTCGGATATTTGGCTACGAACTCCTCGAGACATTTAATCGCGTTAGCCTGGGGAACAATACCCTTCTTCGCGAACACGGGCATACGCTTAGACGGCTCGATAAGTCGGCTCCAGCAATACCCCATGAAGAAGAGAGCCTTTTTATGAAGGTCCTGGAATTTTTCCTTTTCCTCCTGGGATAGGGTAGGATCGTTGAACTTGGGTTCCACTTCCTTGGCGAAATTCTCGAACGTTTTAATTCCGCTCAAGATTTTAACGACGGCGACGTTTTCTTTTTTCGCGAGCTCTTCCTTAGCCTTGGCAACCTCCTCGGCGACTGCATTGGTCGAAACGGCAAGACTCTTCGCCTCCGTTGAAACTTCCTTCAAAAGCGCAAGACCCTCGTTCTGGTAGATTGAAGCCAAGCGCATCTGCGCCTGCATTCTCAAAATGGGCTTCTTCTCGACTTCGATATACTTTTTCAAATATGCAATGGCCTGAACCTTATCGCCGAGCTTATCGTAACACGTGCTGAGAGACGAGAGTGCCGACGCGTAGAAAGGCGAAGCCGTATAATTCTCTTCCATCACCTTGAAATACTTTATAGCCTCGCGGTATTTCGCGGCGGCGAGATCACCCTCGAGTTTCATGGCATCCTGAAGCGCCACGCCGCCGAGCTGAGCCGCGTACGTCGGCGCCAGGGCATGGCGAGTGTAATTGCAGATGAACGCCATATAAAGCGCGTCGGCGCGGGCGAGCTCGTTCAAACGCTTCTCTTTCGCCGCAATAGAGAGGACTGCATTGCCGGCCTCGTTCATTATAGCCATATTCTCGGCATCCGCGAAGCGCTCGGCGAGATAACCCGAAACGACGTCGACCCTCATACGGTAGGAATTCAACTTTTCGCGATCGGTCGTACGCTTCATAAGCTCATAGTAACCGTCGACGATCTTCGATAGAGCCGCGACAGACTCCTTCTCCTCGGGGTATGCGGCCAACGCGTCGAAATAATCGGCGATAGCAGGCTCGAATTCTCCGGCGCCGAACTTCTCCGCGGCGTTCTTAAAGCGCATTTCACGCACTTTGGCGCGCTGGGCGGGGGTGATTTTAGTCGCGATTTTCTTCTCAAACTTCTCTTCCATGAACTTTTCGATCTCGCCGACGGTCTTCTCGGCGGCGGACGCCCAGGGAGAGTAAGGATAACGGATATAGACGTTGATCGCATGGTTATAGGCGCCTGCGTTGTTTCTTTTTCCGTTCTTACCCCTCGCGCCGAAGAGTAGATCGCCCAGCTCGCCTTTTACCTTCGAAAGATCCGTAAGACCTTTAGACTTCTTCTGGGCCTCCTTCCAAAGCATATCGGCGAGAAGATAACGGCACTGAGGCATCGGAGAGAGTTTAAGGAGGCCGTATCTGCCGTCGGGATCGGATTTCTCGAGCTGATCGTGGATATCCGCCAGGTCCGTCATATAATCGTCGATTACGCCCTGGGATCTGTCGAGCCTTCCGCTCAAGAACTCAAGATGGGCCTTCATCGCGATCGCGCGTCCGAAATAAACATACCTGTCGCGCATCCAGAGAAGCTGGGAAATAATCTTCTTTGCGGAATCAAGATCCTTTTTGCGGTCTTTAACGTTAGGGATTTCTGACGCCACGCGAAGGTAAAGATCCGCCGCCTCGCATGCGCACGAGCACCAGTTGTTCGCAAGATCTTCGTCTTTATCTTTAAGCTTGGCGAGATCGGCCATGATCGCCTCGCAATCTTTGGCCGCGTCGTGATAACGCTTCATCGACGTATAAATCTGGGCTCGGGCCCAATGGGCGGTGCGGACGAGTTCACGAAGCTCCTTGGGAGGATTGGCGTTGTTCTTGAAGAAATCGTCAAACTCCTTGAGAGACTGTTCTTTTCTACTGCGGTTGTTATGGTCCAAAGCCACCTCAAGTCGGGCAGCCCAATATTTAGACCCTTTTCTGTCCGGCAGAGCCGCGATCATCTTGTTGACTTCTTCATCCTTGCCGAGCAACAGGAGATTTCGTATTTCAATCGCGAAAAAGAGAGCCTCAGACTCGGGCCACTTCTTTTTCGTTTCAGCGATCACCGTTTCGGCGAACCTCGGAAATCCGGCATACACCAATGCTTCGACGTATGCGATCTCTTCTTTAATCCTCGGATCGAGCTCGTCGGATTTTTCGCCGCTCTGAGCGTCCTGAGCAACCGCAGGGAAAACGGCTGAAAGTGAAAGAACAAGCGCTAAGCGCGTGTACATTTTTTTAGTTTTAAAAGTCATGATATGAATAGTATACCCGTTTGGCAGTCATCTTGCAAGTAGAAAACTTAACCTGCAATTCTGTAATGACGAAAGGCTCGGGTTATCCCCGAGCCTTTTAGTTTTGCATTTGAGCTTTTACTGATTACTCGATGACGAGCTTAAAGATTACAGCATCAGAGTTAAGATCAATCTTGTTAATTGAAGTTTTGATAGTAGCGTCCTCTTTGAGGTTAAGGACGGTGTCTCCGCGCTTAACGACATATTTCGAGGCTGCTGGGTTCTCGACATTGACCTCGGTAACTTCAATTACAATGTCCAAGCTAGCGTCAGTACCATTGAAGGTGAGCGCATCGTCGAAGTTCTTGACAACAGTGTTAAGAGCCTTGACAGCTTCATCGCCCTTCAATTTTACGCCATTAACCTTAACATCAACGCTCGTAGCAGCCTTAGCTTCAAGCGCTGCGAGCACCTCAGGATTGTACTCAACCTTAAAGTCGGCCTCGCCATCCTTTTCAGGCATAGGAGGCGTCCATTCAGGTTCGATGGTATAGCGAATGACCACGATACCCGAGCCGCCGTTACCGCCGTTGCCGGTGCGGCCGCCGCCGCCGCCGCCGCCCTGATTAGCGAGGGCAGAAGTCGCGACAGTCGTAAAACCGCCATTACCGGCGCCCGTGCCGCCGACACCAGCGCCTGTAGCGGCACTGTTAACAGCGCCGCCGCCGCCGCCAGAACCGTAAACAGACATCGTACCCGTAATATCAAGCGCGATACCTTCGCCGCCGTTACCACCGACATTTCCAGTACCGTCTTCACCTTCGGTAGCAGCACCGCCGCCGCCGCCAGCCTGATAACTCGTATAGCCAGCACCGCCCTTATTGCCGAACGCGATATAAGAAACGATCTTGCCGGCAGAATCCTCTACCTTACCGCGTGTCGCCTCGCCTCGACCTGTAGCGCCGGAACGAGAACCCGAGCTCGAACCTCCTACGCCGCCTGTTTTCGCTCCGCTAGAGGAAGAG
The DNA here is from genome assembly GCA_017520845.1 of Kiritimatiellia bacterium. GTDB lineage: Bacteria > Verrucomicrobiota > Kiritimatiellia > RFP12 > UBA1067 > UBA1067. The sequence goes on from JAFXEU010000023.1 coordinate 14,878, forward strand.
TGAGACTGAGTTGAACCAGGATCACCACCACCGCCATTAGCTGTAACGGTAGTAGTTCCAACCTTAATGAAGGAGTTCTCTGCTTGAGACTTAACAGCACCATATGGGGATATTTTATCAGCACGCACGCCGCCCTTACCGCCTACACCAATCTTAATTGAAACTAACTCGTTTTTATCAAGATTTATGAACCCCGTAACGACGCCTCCGCCGCCACCACCGCCGCCTGCCTGATAATTTTCGTCATCAGGGGTGCAATCAGCGCCGCCGCCTCCGCCGCCACCGACAACGAGGAATTGAGCATTCTTAAGGTTCTGAGGTACAGTCCAGTTAATAGTTGCCGTATGGTTCGTAAATACTAAAGCAATTTCGTCACCCTTTTCGCCAAGGCCAATTACCTTATATCCATTATCCATCGCCTCTACAGTAGCGATGTACCAATCGAAATCTTTGGACTTATTGGCATCTCCATCGCTCCAGACATAACCTTCGTTAAGCGTTACGCGAACTGTCTTCTTACCAACGTTAATTAAATCGTCGGTTAGCTCTTCTACACTATAAGCATAAGTATTAACGATGCCGGAAGTCAATGTAGAGCCTGTATACGCCTTAGAAGAAATCTTGGGCTTAACATCAGCTTCAGCATCAACTGCAATCTCGCCTTCAAAATATGCGAAGCGTAATACGATGATACCTGAACCACCTGCGCCGCCGGCTTTTAGATAGCTGCCGCCGCCACCGCCACCGCCTTGGTTAGCGAGAGCATCGCCGCCATTCTCATTAGCATAGCCTGAACCGGCGCCGACACCGCCCTTGCCGATTTCAGCACCACCGTCAACAGACTTACCTAATCCGCTGCCGCCGCCGGAACCGTAAACTTTGCTTTCGCCGGTGATATCGGATTTATAACCGGCGCCGCCAGTACTGCCAGAACTAGAGCTACCGGTTTTAATACCTTCAGATACGGCACCGCCGCCGCCGCCGCCAGGCGCACCCGAATTAGTTTGATAACCTTGAGTACCCTTATTCCTCATACAGACAACATTAGATACATCAGCGCCAGCACCGATATATTCAACGTCCGCCAACGCTGTTGCCGTTATAGAAGCGGCAGACCCCTCGTATCTACCTCTTGAACCGGAGTTAGATCCGCCGATAGCAACGCCGGTAGAACTCTTACCGCCGTCACCGCCACCGCCGTAAGCGGTAATGTAAGTAACATCACCAACCTTAAAATAACTGTTACCGCCGTTTGCACCGGCTAAACCGTCTGTAGTAGTACCGCTGGTAGCAATGCCGCCTTCGCCGCCTTCGCCGACATTTATCGTCATTTTAGCGCCAGAGGCAATATTGTTAACAAAACCCTTAACTACCGCGCCGCCACCGCCGCCGGAGCCACCTTGGTTAAGCTTGGTTTCAGTTCCCGTATAGTGGCCGCCACCGCCGCCGCCACCACCGACAACGAGAAATTCAACGTTCTTCGCGCTCTTGGGCATTGTCCACGCGTAATTGTTAGCATTCGTAAAGACTACCGCTACCTGATCTTTAAGTTCGCCGAGGTCTCTTACGATATAGCCGACGGCAGAATCGATCTCAAGCTTAGGCTCTTCACCTTCGCCTTCGTCTCCGCCTGTGCCCGGCTCTTCAGGATCGGGTTCAACAGGAGCTGCTTTAATCGTAAAAGATACAATCTTGGTAAGAGCGCTGTAATTCGCAGAATCAGCTACAGAGTACGTAATTGCATAGGTACCTACGGCTGTAGGCATTTGAGTAAACGCATCACCGTTAATCGTAACTGCAACATCGCCGAACTTAGCGACTCCCGCAGTTAAAACGCCCGCTGTTTCGCCCTGAGTCCACTCCGTCAAGGAAATCGAAGGCTCGGTCGTCCACTCGTTCGTCGCCTTAGCGATAGACCAATTAATCGTAATCGCGTCGGTCGTCTCATCCGCCCAAGCAAAACCTTCGTTAGGTGTAACAACAGCAGCATAGGAGCCCGCATTAGTCGCCTTAGCTGTACCGGTTACCGTGTAATTCTCACCTTCTACTACAACTACCTTCTCAGCGCCGTCATAAGTAAATGATGTTGTAGCGTATTCAGGCTTTTCGATTTTCTCAAGAACTACAGGATCTTTAACTTCATTCTGAGAGTAATAAAGAATATTATCCTCAAAGGTTAATTTAGCCCCGCGTTCCGAAGTTACATCTACGCCATCAGCATAAGCCTCGAGAGTCGATGTCGGAGCTGTTTGAACAGCTTTACTCGTAAACTTAACGAGAGGAACCTTAGTCGCGCCCTTATAGTCGGTTACATCGAGAACAATCTTCGAACTGCTGCAACTCGCTAACGTTGCAGCCTCAACCGCAGGCTTAGTCTTACCGGTTGCAGGAATCTTAATATCGTACGTTCCGTACATCTTAAGTGAACCCGTCGTATTAAATTGAGCCTCACGATCAGGACCATCGCGGAAAATTACCTTAGCGCCGATGCCCTTATCGTTAGTTACATTTTGCGACACACTCCAAACGCCGTTAGAAATTTCAACAACATGAGTGCCGGCTATTGTTCCCGAACCGAAGCCATTGCCCGAGAGCGTTCCATCGCGAACAATAAACTTGGAATTACTCTTTGTAGGATTGTAGTTCCAATTAACCGTATTATTACCCTCCAATACAAGCGTAAAGCCGGATGCGGGAATAAGATTCTTACCCGACATATTATCGAGCGTAACATTATTTATGACGAGAGTTGAACCTTTAGCACCGATTAAACCTACTGTTTCATTCTCGAAAGTCGTATATCCGCCGGGAATATAAAGTTTACCGTTTTTCATCTTAACGAATACGTTCTCCTCGAAAACGAAGAATCCGTTATCGATAGAAGCGTATGTTTGGCCCTCAAGATCAATACCTTCGGGACCGGTCGACTGATCGAAGTGGACGTGAGAGACCCATGCCGCATTATAAAACCCGGGAAAACCCCAGCAGCACGGATTATTATTACCTACCGTTCCCGAGAAGCCCTCCCAGTTAGCGAGGCTGCGCCATTTATTATCAGCGCCCTTACCTCTCCACTTGTATGTAACACGTGACGGATCGTGAGCGCGCTTAATGGTCGACTTTGCGACAGTAAGTACATCCGACGATACCGAATTTACAACTTCGACTTCCCAAGTTAAGGTATCAGCTGCATTCTCATAAGGAATATTAACTCTAAAGTATCCGTCTTTATCAACGGTAACTTCCTTAACATTATTACACGCTGTAGAGTTAACAGAGTACTTAATCTTAGCGGTCGTAGTTCCCTCACCAAGCTTCATAATGCCGTTCACAAAGAAGATCGGCTCAGGGTAGGTAACGTAACCCGCATAAGCCGTTAAATCAGACGGATTGGCGGTTATCGTAAACGAAACGCTCTTAGTAAGATCAGCGGCGGGAATCGGATTATAATTATCGGTTCCCTCACCGGAAGCCGCGTAAGTAATTACATAATTACCCTTCGTCGTCGGGAGCTGACCGTCAAAAATTTGAGCCTCTCCGCCGTCCTTGGAAATTGTCGCCGTTACCGCGCCGAACTTAGTCGCGCCCGGAGTAACTACGCCACATTCATCACCGATATTCCACTTATTAATCGAAATTTCAGGATTCTGAATCCACTCATTATTCGCCTTAGCGATTGTCCAGGTAACCGTACCGTCAGAGCTATCCTTAAAACTGTAACCATCCTTCAAGACGACCTGAGCCGTATAAGTTCCGGCATCGGTAGCCTTGTAGTCACCTGAAAGCGTATACCCTTCGCCGGCAGGAACGCCGACGAGCTCGGAGCCGGTATAAACAAGGCCTGTGACAGCATCGGGGAGCGCAATTACGCCTGTCTTCTTATCCTGAGAATAAACTATCGCCTTAGATTCAGGCGTAGCGATTGTGCCGCGATCAACTACCGTATTACCGGCTACCGTAAAGGTATATTCTAAAGCCGCGGCATTCTCAAAAGCCTCGCCAAAGCGCGCGATCGTTACCTCGCCCACGGCGGAGAAATCAGTCAGATCGAGATTGATCTTACCGGCCGAATCGGCGGCGAGCGACGCCGCGCTGATGGGCAAATCGCGCCCGCCTTCAGGAATAACGACATTCAATGTTCCGAGAATCTTCAACGCGCCAGAGGCGACGATCTTAGCGTCGGTATTTAAAGTTACGTCCATATCTGCCGCGCCGAGAGTAAACGCGTCAGCCGTTACTTCGAGCGTACCGTTAGCGAAGATAACGCTCTTAACTTCTTCGCCGAAAACAGGCTTAGCCTTGTAGGTCGCGCCTTCGAGATTGATATAGGAGCTTTCAGCATTAATATAAACTGTCGCATTCTCAGCGTCAGGATAGCCGTAAGAATCTTCGGGCGAAGTCCAGTTAGCGGGATTAGTCCAATTATTGTCGCCGCCGTTGCCGGTCCATGTATAAGTAACAGTTTCGCTATCTGAAGATGCGATTTGAGTTTCGGGCTCTTCAAGCATCAACGATCTGAACTTAGCGATTTTTTCGCGTGCAACCGTTTCCGAAACGCCCGCATCACGCGCGCAGACAACGAGATAATTCTCGCACTGCTCCTTTAAGGTAGCTCCACCGTATGACGGGAAATTCAATACTGCCTTATCAATTGGAGTATAACCGTAACCATCGATCATCGGCTCATTAACGTAATAAAGCCAAGAAAGACCGAAGTCACGCTTGGCATTATCGGCAGGAACGCCTAAAACGCTAAGAAGAATATAACCTACAGTACCCGCACGATCCTTACCGTGAGCACAGTGGAAAATAATCGGATAATGCTCCTCCATCGTAAACTGATCGAAAACTTTCCAGATATTCGCACGCTTCTTTTCAGTTGTCGTTGAATTTGGAATAATGGCAGTCGTATACGACGGGAACGAGGATTGAGCGTTCAAGTGAGCGCTGTAACGCGGAATATCGGGGCTTATATTGGAAATTTCAAGATCCTTCCACGCGCTGTAATAAAGGGAATAATCCAAATAGGTACGCTTAACCTCATTCGTCTCGCGAAGATCGATATCGAGCTTTATACCGAGCACATCGGCGAGATACGGCATTTCAACGCGCATGCCGATCGAGTTGGTAGGCGAGCAGGTTTCGAGCTCTGCGGAGCGGTAAATCATACTCTGCTTAACGACCTTACCGTCGGTCGTAGTCCAACCGCCAATATCGCGACCGTTCAAGCAGTCCATGCCCGAACCTTCAGGCCCGTTTTTGTCGGCGTAGATGATACGCGGCACACCGCCTGAAGTATAGAAGTGGCCGACGGCTACAGACGAGCCGTCGTCAACGGTCCAGGTATAATTACGGCCGACTTCAGGATCCCAATAAAGAATGGAGTTTTCACTCGTAGTTACGCTATATAATGCCTTAGCATCGCCCGATTCAATGTCGCGCGTACGATAAACGCTAACCGTGTAAGACGCGGCATTACCGGTCCACTCTAACTTAACCGGCAAGGAGTTAGTGCAATACTCATTACTGTACATCTTACGAGCAGCTGTACCAGCAGTCGCAAATGTAGAAGTCTTGAGCATATTCGCGCTCTGAATAATCGACTTCAGGTTTTCGCTCATCGTCGAAACGGTCGAATAATCAGCCGGACTTACGATCGTCGGCGCGGCATTCGCCGATCCGAACATACACAATACCGCCGCTGCCGCGATAACACCTCGAACCATACTGCGCATAATATTATTCCTTATTTTATAATGTAAAATTTACATTCTTATAACGGAAACGAGCCCCTCAAGAAGAAGGGAGAGAATACTATTTCGGATCAATCGGCGCGGGCCATGACGGTCAACGCGCGGGCCAGCATTTCCGTACCTACTTTACCGGCATCGAAATCGGCTTTTATCCTGCCGTATCTCCGGACGCACTCCTCGCGGCACGCCGCGCGCACGACGACGTCGTTGACGATGCCGCTCGCGATTCTGTTTACGCCCATGTCGGTCGGCGACTTGTACGGGCACGACTCGCCCATCATCCGCTCCCAGATTTCGCGCAGAATAGGATAACCCTCGACGTCGCGGTTGTAATTTACGCGGATTTCGCCGTAAGCCAAAAAGTGATGCGGATCGATCTGATTCTCGTCCTTAAGCTCCAGCGTCGCCGCTTCATACGCGACGTTCAGCGGATGCATCAGAGGGAGATTCCATACCGGGAACGTCTCGAATTTCGCATAACCCGCCCTATTGCCGCGCTTCACCTCGTGATAAAGCATCGTAAGACACGTGGCGAACTTCCCCGAGCCGGGACCCGGCCCCGTAACGACGACGATCGGCTTCTCGGTCGGGATGTAATCGTTGCGTCCGTAACCGGAATCGCTCACGATGGTATCAAGGTCGTTGGGATAACCCTGAATCGGATAATGATAAAATACCGCCACGCCCGCGTCCTCGAGAGTCTTCGCGAAAGCGCGCGTCGAGGGGTGGCCGTCGAAGCGCGTTATCGCGACTCCGCGCACGGAGATGCCGAATTCGCGCATCGCGTTTATGAGCTTAAGGGTCTCTTCCTCGTACGTCGTACCGTAGTCGGCGCGGCGCTTCTTCTGCTCGATATCGCCGGCGTAGATACAAAGCACAAGTTCGGCCTGATCGCCTAAACTCTGCAGAAGACGGAGCTTTACGTTAGGATCGTACCCGGGCAGGCAACGCGCGGCGTGATTGTCGTTCATCAGTTTGCCGCCGAATTCAAGATAGAGCTTGCCGTATTTCTCAGCGCGGCGGCGAATTTCCTTCGACTGCTCGCGAACATACTTATCGTTGTCAAATCCTAATCTCATTTACCCCGCCGATCCGCGTCAACGCTTTATGATTTCGTCGATGATTTTCTGGATGTTTTCTTTGCAGCGCCCGCAGCCGCCGCCCGCCTTGGTGAAGTTCATTACCTCCTCGACCGACGTAAGCTGGTTCTCCGTCACGACGCGGCGGATCTCGTTCTCGGAAACGTTGTAGCAAGAGCAAAGAACGCTTTCTTCCAGGTTCTTATCGGAATTCTCGCCCGTTTCGTAATTTTTTATAGCAGCTTCCATCGCTTCTCGACCCATTACAGAGCAATGCATCTTCTGAGGCGGAAGCCCGCCGAGATAGTCGGCGATCTCCTGATTCGTAATCTTTTTTGCCTCTTCAAGAGTCTTCCCGAGAACCATCTCGGTAAGCGCCGAGCTCGAAGCGATAGCGCTCGCGCAACCGAAAGTCTGAAATTTGGCTTCGACGATTTTACCGTCTTCTCCGAGCTTAAACTGAAATTTAAGCGCGTCTCCGCAGGCAAGAGAGCCGACCGTCGCGCTACCGTCGGGATTTTCAATCGTACCAACATTCCGGGGGTTCCGGAAGTGATCCATCATCTTGTCAGAATAGTTCCACATATCGGTTGATATTATACCATAAAAAGGGTCTGTCGGGTTAACCGAAATCCCCGGCAGAAGTGAACTCCAGACGCTTTGACGTGAACGGATGCTTAAAAGCTATCGAAAGCGAATGCAGAAAGAGCCTCGAAGCCTTTTTGCCGCCGTATTTAACGTCGCCGACGACAGGATGTCCCGCCTCCGAAAAATGTACGCGGATCTGGTTTTTTCGTCCGCTTTTCAGTTTCACCTCGACAAGCGAGACGCCTTTGGAAAACGAAAGAACCCGCCACCCGGTCACAGCCCTTTTAGCGCCCTTCGTTCCCTCGGGGACGGACCGCACCCTGTACCCGTCGGCGTCTTCCTTCAGGTATGAATCAAAAACGCCCTCTCCGGAATCAAGACGCCCTTCCACGCGGGCAAGATATGTCTTTTCGGTTAGATTATTCCAATCGGCTCTGAAATATTCGGCAACCTCTTCAGATTTTGCGAATATCATAACGCCGCTCGTCTCCCTGTCAAGGCGATGAACGAGCCAAACCCGTTTACGGCTTTTCGCCTGACCCTTGCGAACATAAGCGTTCAGATAATTCTCGGCCGTCGCCTGGGCTTCCCGCGCCGAACGCCCGTAAAGTTTCGTGTGAACGGTCAAGAGTCCCGCCGGCTTATCGATTACGATAACATCCTTGTCCTCATGAAGAATCTTAAAAGGGAGACGCTCTTTCATGATGCGGTGAATCAGCGGTTTACGGACAGGATTTTAAGTTCGACATGCTTCTCGCCGTATGTCGAAATCGCGGCTTTAAACATAACGTCGCAGGGAAGATGGGCTCTCGATCTGAGGCTTTCGATTTTAGAGCCCTTGTTCCACCAGACCGCGCGCAGGCCACCCGGAAACGCAAGCTGAAGATGACGGCCTTCGCCTCCCATTACGCGCACGTCCGAGAAATATACGTTTTTAAAGGCGAATACAGGCTCGGGATTTTCTTCCCCGAAAGGCTCCATCCGCGTAATGGAATCGACGAACTCAACCGTCATATCGCCCGGGGTCACCCACGCGTCAATCAAAATTTCACCGTCTTCGCCCTTCGCCGACGCTTCAGCCTGTGAACGGCAGGCGTCCGTGAAAAGCGACCTGAAATATTCAATGCAACCCGCCTTAACCGAAAAACCGGCGGCGGCGGCATGACCGCCGAAGCGCGAAAGCGCGTCAGAAGACGCCGTAAGAGCATCTCGCACGTTATACCCTTCCGGCGCGCGCGCAGAACCGTGATCCCCGACGAGAACGGCGACGGGAACCGCGCACGAAGGCGATTCGTCGGAGATCTTTTCAAGAACGCGCGCCGCGACAACGCCGGCGACGCCCTGATGTCCGTCCGGAAGAACGACAACCTGGGCGAATGCGCCCTTCTGTATCTGAACAAGCGCCGAATCGACCATATCCTGTTCGACGCTCTTACGCTCCATATTGCGCAGATCAACCTGGCGCGCGAGTTCACGCGCCTCTTCGCGGTCTTTCGACAGCACGAGGCGCAACGCCTCGGAACCGTCGGACATACGCCCCGACGCGTTTATCCTGGGGCCGATCGCATATCCGAAATCCCTCGATGTCATGGCGACGACACCCGGACGGCAGACGCGCTGAAAAAGTTCCTTGAGCCCCATAGGAGCGTATTTCCGGAAAAGTTTCAACGCCTCGGAAACGAGAATCCTGTTCTGATCCTTCAAAGGCATTATGTCCGTTATCGTCGCCAGTCCCGCAAGAACTATCAGCGGACCCGCGACGGAGCCGCCGTCGTAAAGCCCCGCCTCGCGGAACCTGACGATAAGCGCATTCGCGAGCATAAAAGCGACACCTGCGCCGCAGAGCCCCGAAAGCTCCTCCGGAGAGCGGACTTTCGGATTTACTATCGGACAGTCCGGCAGTTCTTCGCCCGGCAGATGATGATCGGTGACAACGACGTCAATACCCTTCGATTTTAAAAACGCCGTCTCGTCGACCGAGTTTATGCCGTTATCGACAGTGACGACGAACTTCACGTCGGGATGTTCCTTCAAAAGCCTCTCGACCGTTTTTGCGTTAAGTCCGTAACCTTCTTCCATACGTTTAGGAAGAAACGGATGAACGTCAAACTCCAAAATCTCAAGAGTCTTTACCAGTATCGCCGTGGCGCAGATTCCGTCGCAGTCGTAATCGCCGAGAATTACCGTTTTCCTGTTTTCGCGTTTCGCCGCCATGACGGCCAGGACGGCTTCGTCGATTCCGGGCAGGCGTCCCGGAGGGAGAAGATTTTTATGGGACGGATTGAAGAAGTCTTCGAGAGTGTCGGCCGTAACGCCTCTTAAAGCGAGAAGCCTGGCCATAAGCGGGCTTTCGCCCGCTCTGACCAGCAAGGCCGCTTCGGCCTCGGAGACTTCTCTCTCTTTCCAGATCATCCCGTTCGACCGATCTCTTACGCGTCGATTTTAACCTCGTGACACCAGCCGTGGACGTCTTCCAGAAGACCGTACTGAATACCCTGAACGGTATCGTAAAGCTTCTGGAGATGTTCGCCGACGGTATCCTTGTCGGAAATCTTAATAACATCCTCGCCGCGTGTGATCTCCCAGACGGGCGTTATCACGACGGCTGTTCCGCATGCGGCGACTTCGGCGAATTCGCGGATCTCATCGTACGGAACGGGACGACACTCGACTTTCCAGCCGAGATCGGCGGCGCACTCCTTGAGCGACATGTTCGTGATGGACGGGAGAATCGAGTTGCTGTCGGGAGTAACGTACGTTCCGTCCTTTGTGATGCCGATGAAGTTAGACGTTGAAAACTCCTCGACGTACTTGTGGGTCTTCGCGTCGAGATAAAGCTCGACGGGCCAGCCGTCGTGCTTCGCCTTCTCGTGGGCGTAAAGTGACGCGGCGTAGTTTCCGCCGACCTTCACGTCGCCCATACCGTTGGGGGCGGCGCGGTCCCAATCGTCGAGAATGACGGCTCTGACGGGCTTAAGTCCGCCCTTGTAGTAGGCGCCTACGGGCATAACCATTACCATAAAGGTATATTCCTTGGCGGGAGCGACGCCGATCTGGGGGCCGGTGCCGATAAGCAAAGGCCTCAGATAGAGAGAGCCTCCCGTACCGTACGGAGGAACGTACTCCTCGTTGGCGCGTACGACCTTGTCGACCGCGTCGATGAACATGTCCACCGGAACGGGCGGCATCACGCAGCGCTCCGCCGTCTTATACATGCGCTTGGCGTTCTCCTCGGGGCGGAAAATCACGATCTTTCCGTCCTTCTGACGGAAGGCCTTCATTCCCTCGAAGCACTCCTGGCCGTAATGCAGGCAGCTCGCGCCGATATGCATCGTGATTTCGGGCTTCTTGACGAATTCGCCTTCAGACCACGCTCCGTCTTTCCACGTGTAGCGGATGTGGCAGTTCACCTCCGAAAAACCGAAGCCCAAACTGGCCCAGTCGATATCTGTTCTTGGCATTTTGTTTTCTCCTTTATTATATTACTTGATTAAACCGTTTTCAGGCGCATACGTTCCGGGCATCCCGCGGGGAGCCCTCTTCTGAGCGTTTATGTCGTCGACGATTATCCCGAGGACCTTATCGCGCTGCACAAAACCGAATCGCGGATATAAAAGCTCAACGATCTTTCTGGACTCGTAATATCCCTGCGCGGCCTTGTATCTGGCGTACAGGGCCAGCAGATTGGCGTCCTGAGCCTTGTCGCGAATGCTCTTCATGTACTCCTCGAGACGGCTCAACATCAAAGAGAAATTATGCTTTGCCGCGAAGTCGAAAAATCTGTAAGTCTCCGCCCGATAGTTTTTCAGAGGGGAATTACCGTCCAGAGAATAATAATGAGCAAGAATCGCCCATTCGACAAAGAGATTCACGTCGGGTTTGTCGGCAACGGCCTTATATTCGATCAACGCATGATACGCCGCGTCGAGGCGACCCGTCGAAAGGAATATCTTTGCGGCCTTATGAAGATAATTCCGGTTCTTCGACTTCAAAACGTCTTCCGCGACGAGAGACATTATCATCTGAGCCTTTTCCTTGAAGCCGAATTCAATATATGCGTCCGCAAGGGCGCAGGAGTCCTCAAGCGTAAGACCCGCCTTTTTGACTTCCGCAAACCACTCTTCATCGTTTTTCGTGTTCATCCCTTCCTGTCCGAACCGGCTCAGCATGGAGAGATTTGCGAGATATTTCTTTATGTTGCCCGTACGTTTGTTGTTGGGATCGATCTTGTCGGTATATTCGACCAAATCTCTTGCCGTCTCAAACCGGCCCTTCGGCAGGAGGTAGGATCCTATGTATCTGAAGGTGGCCTCGGGCGACGCGGGATAAAGAAGATGGGCTTCACGGAACGCGGTTGCCGCATCGGCGTAGCGACCCTGCTTGACGTAAAGCCCCGCGATCGACGCCCTTAATTTCGAGAAACTCTTCTGGGCCGCAAAATCGCGGCGGTACATCGGATCGCTAATGAGCCTTCTCGTATACCAGTCCCAGAAATCACGATCCTTGCGGGCAAGAGCGGGATTATACGCCGTCGTATCGGCGTTGATCTTCATTATCAGGCCGTGAGGCGACAGATACGGATACATCCACTCCATCGCGTAACTCTCTTCGATGTAGAATGAATGGCGGCTTCTGTCATGCTCGTGCATCATCTTGGCGAGCTCGGCGTTGATCTCCATAACTTCCAGCGCTCCCGTAACCTGAAGCCTGCCGTTTCTGGCGCTCACGCCTTTACGGTCGGCATAGCGCTGAAACGCGACGGCGCTGTCCTCCTCGGAAGGTATCCAGATTTCATCGCCGTAGAGATCTCGCTCGACGGCCATGTACGTTCCGTCCGCGAGAGCGTTTTGGGTGATGAGATAGATGTCGGGTCTGAAGTTCGCGCCGTAAATCATATATGTGGGAACAAAGCGCCCCGGATCGGTACCGCCGAAGAAAACGGAATACGGATCCATCGGCGGCGGATAATCGGGATCGGGCAAAGGCTCCTCATCCTCGGTTATCTGCGCTCTGATCGCCTTGGCTCCGTCAAGCTGATACGCTCCGAACTGCCATCCGAAAGTATGGCCGTTCTGTTCCGATCCGCCGAATCTGAATACGATTTCATCGTCAGTGTAGTTTTTAACCACGGGGGTCACACCCGCTCCGAGCAGAATCGCGGCGCAAAGGATAAAGCCTAAAACGCGCGGTGCCGGACGGCGCTTAACTCCGGAGGCCAGCCTCAGATAGGCGAAAGCGGCAAAAATAACGAGGCCGTAACCGATCCACATGGCGATCATGGCATGAGACGAGATGAATTTCACTTTCTGGATGAAACCGTCCTGGATGTCTCCCTTGACGTCGGCCAAAAGAATAAGCGGCAAGGTCATCACGAAAAAGCACGCTCCGGACGCGATAATCCACTGCTGAGTGAGGTTGCCCGCGTCGAACGAGACGGTCGGAACGGAACTTTCGCGAAGCCTGAATCTGACGATGGCCGGAACCGAGAAATATGCAACACCAAAAACCGACAAAACGCTCAGGCAGAGAGCAAAAGCCAACGGCGAGCCGTTAGGAAGCGTCCATTTGTAAATACTCAGGAAAAGCGCACCTGCAACGACTGCCGCGCATACCGCCAACGACCCCGTACGGCCTTCGCGCAGAGCAACATCGACAAATCTGCGCAACGCCATCGCGGGACGGACCAGCAACTGTTTAAAAGCGATGTAAAGAACGCCGAAGACGGCGGGAACCGCCATAAGCAGAAGCAGCAACCTGTCGAATGCGAGCAAAGCTCCGGTTTCTTTAGCTCCGCAAGCGATCGAAATCGCGCGAACACCAAGAAGAATCGCAAAGAAACAGGAGAACCAGAGAGCGCTGTACGAAATCTTCTTTCCGGCAACGCGGACCGTAAAGCGCCAGCATGCCAGAGGCAGCAGGGACAATACGATCAGATAATCAGAGAACTGCACTTTCAGCTCGGTGAAATAATGTATCGTCTGAGCTTTAATCAACGCGAAAAATTCGGAAAATCCGCCAAATGACGGCATTTTAATCTCTTCGTACTGACCGCGCGTAATGGCGTGCTTAAAACCGTCCCATGTTCTCGGATATCCCCAATTCATCGGAGGATTGCGAAATTCGGAAACGATCGGCATATAAGCGTAAAACGAAAGACCGAGCTGCGCGAAAAACGCCGCGCCCGCCACGGATCTGCCGTGAGGAAGAACGAACCAAACCAGCGCGAGAACGGTGAAATTCCATACGAGCGGCCACCAGAACCACCACGTCGAAGGATGCGCAAGACCATGCATCGCGCCGCGGGAAAGAAGCAGATGAAGCGCAAGCTGGAATCCGGCGACAGGAATGGCGAAACAAAGCCCCTTCTTTACGAAAACGGACAGGGCGACTAAAGTGACGATCAGAAAGAGCATTGTCGCTGAGGAGGGATAGGCATCCGTCGGCAGATCAAGCTCCTTGGCCATTTCGGCTTTTACGGCCTTATCCGTACAGGCGTCCATCTCTTCCGTCACGGCGCTGCGCCAGCTTTCATAGGACGGAAGATCCTCGACGTTCGCATATCCGAAAGACTCGGCCAGCCCTTCGGAGGACGGGACCTTAACGAAAACGACAGCTATCGCCATAACCGCGAAGACGGCGGATGCTATGATAAAACGCTTTGAAAGTCCGCAGAAAAGCGTTTCATCCTCGCGCATCGCAGCGGCAATGGCTAACGCGACGGAAATCATCGTAAAGGCGCCGACGAGAACATAAACGATCGGATTCGCCAACGGCGCGTACAATTCGGCGTCGGTCCCCGTCCAGGTGACTTCGCTTGAAAAAAGCGTTCCCGCAAGAACAAGGAGAATCGCGCCCGTGACGGATCCGCCGATGACGGTTTGTACCGCAGCGCCGGCGTTAACGCGCTTTTTCACGAAAACCGCCGCAATCAAGGATGCGAAAAAGAGAATGAACGACAGAATTACAACGGACAATGAAGGCAGCGAGTCCGTCCTCGATTCTATCGTACCGCCGACAATCCGCTCGAGATCTTTAAGTTTAGCGTCTTTCAGACGGTATTTACCGTCTTTTTTAAGTTCAAGATCCTGTATGCCGAATCCCAGCGGCTCGAGATATTCCTTGGCCACGCCGTTGACGGATTTAAAATCTATACCTTCAAGCTGACGCTGATAAAACTTTCTGGCCTTGGAAATATTAACCAGTTTCGCCCTCGCTTCGTCGTTGATCGTTCTGGCCAGGCGCTCGCCGCTGTCCATCTTCTTCAATTCCGATTCGAGCGCCAAACAATCCTTATATACGGAGGACGGTATTTTAACGCCTTCACTTTTAAGTTCCGCAATGACCTTCTTGCGGTTAGAGAGCTCCGACTCGAGGAATTTTCTCTGCGCGGAGAACTCTTTCTCTCCGGCGGCGTATAAGCCGTAATATTGGCCTATCTCGGTGCAGACGGCGGCATACTCCTCGTTGGAAACGCCGACCGGGGCGCGTTTGACGGTAACCTCGCTGGACATTCCGGATCTCGCGCGCTGATAGTCTCCTGTTTTCAGCACCTGGAACGTCAACAGAACCGGTATAAGAAAAAGCGCGAAATCGCGGAACAGTTTGAAATTTTTAAGCGCGATGATTATGCCGAGCGGAACGGCGGCAAAAAGGAGAACCTGATAGTTGGTGAGCCCGAGACCGAAAACGAACGCGACAAACCATAGTATTTTATTGGAAGGAGAGCGCATCCACCGGTACGACAGAAGAAAAACGAGCATCAGAAAAAGAGAGTTGAGCGAATATATCTCAACGATCGTCGACTGAGACCATTCAACCGGCGAAAAAGCGAACGCGAGCGCACCGCCCACGCCGCCCGCGAAGGAAAGCCAGTCGGCGGCTTTCGACTCCTTCTCCGGGAACAGGGAATCGCGTTTCCCGTTGAAGATAAAATCGGAGGAACTGCGGCTTATGAGCATGGCCGTGCAACCCGCGGCCAAAGCGCCGAACACCGCCGAGCAGCAACTGACCGCCCATGCGGGGTTAGGATGCCCCATGTATGTGACAAAAGAAAATATCTTGCAGAAAATCCATGTGCAGAAGGTCCAGAACGGATACCCCGGAGGATGCGGCACGCCGAGATGGGCGCTGGCGGTTGCGAGTTCGCCGGAATCCTCAAGACCTACGGAAGGACCGAGAGTATAAAAATAAACGCCGAACGTAACGAGTGTCGCAACCCAGAACGCCGCCCAGTCGAACCTGGAAAAAAAGCTCTTTTTCATGATTTTGTCAAACATCGATTTTCGTAATTTTTCTTATGATCAGCCACCCTGTCGTAATCAGCAGCAGCACGACAAAACAGGACACCACGCCTGTAAAACTGCAAAGAAACGGGATCATCATCCCCGGCTTCATTATCACCATCGCGATACCGAGGAGAAACGGCATGGCGGAAACGAGAATACCCTGCATACGGCCCTGGGCGGTCAGAGTTTTCACCTTGCGCTCTATTTTCATTCTTCCGCGGATGGTTTCTGAAATCTTATCGAAAATTTCGGTAACGTTTCCGCCCGTTTTACGGCTAATGAGAATCGCCGTCGTAACGAGCGTCAAATCATCCGAACCGACGCGGTCGGACATCGACTGGAGCGCCGCCTCGAACGTCATGCCGATCCGGAGCTGCTGCTGAAGAATCGCAAACTCCTCGCACATCGGTTTCTCGCCGTGGTTTACGACGGAATCGAACGCCTGGGAAATCGAAAATCCCGCTCTGAGCGCATTCGACATCGTAGCCAAAGCCTCGGGAAGCTGCTCGTTGAACTTGCGCCGCCGCCGATCATCGAGCCATCTCGCCAGCGGACCCTGACCGTTCTGCCATCCTTCCTTGATCTTTATTCCGGAAAGATAATACCATACAAGACCCGCGAAGGAAAAAGCGAAAAGCGGCGCTATAAGCCAAACCAACATATATTCGATCCTTCCTTAACTCTTATATGATATTGTCACGTCCTGATCGGCCGAGGGATCAAACATACGCGTATCGACCTTAATGCCCCGTCCGGCGAGCTGATCGAGCCAGGTCGGGATAGCCCCGGTAGGCTTAAATTCACCGAGCACCTTGCCGTTCTCGCCGACGCCGGTCTGATTGAAGGCGAAAATGTCCTGCATCACGATCTGATTGCCTTCAAGTCCGGTAACCTCCGTGATGGCGACGACCTTGCGGGATCCGTCGGAGAGACGCGACTCGTGGATGATGATGTCGACCGCGCTCGCGATCTGCTCGCGGATAGCCTTCGAAGGGAGTTCCATGCCGCTCATCATAACCATCGTCTCAAGACGTGAAATGACGTCCCGCGGCGAGTTGGCGTGGACGGTCGTGAGAGAGCCGTCGTGACCGGTGTTCATCGCCTGAAGCATGTCAAGAGCTTCGCCGGAACGGCATTCGCCCACGATAATGCGGTCGGGGCGCATTCTCAGACAGTTCTTCACGAGATCGCGGATCGTCACCGCGCCCTTGCCCTCGATGTTCGGCGGCCTCGCCTCGAGACGAACGACATGCGGCTGCTGAAGCCTCAGTTCGGCCGCGTCCTCAACAGTTACGATACGTTCCGTCCGCGGAATATATCCGGAAAGAAGATTCAAAAGAGTCGTTTTACCCGAGCCCGTACCGCCTGCGACGATGATGTTTTTTCTGAGCGTCACGCAAAGCTTCATAAACTCGGCCGCGTTGTGGGTCCAGGTTCCGAACCTGATGAAATCTTCAGGCGTAAGAGCGTTCTTGGAGAATTTTCGGATCGTGATGGTCGGCCCCGAAAGCGCCAGAGGCGCGATAATCGCGTTGACGCGGCTACCGTCGGCAAGGCGCGCGTCGACGTACGGCTGCGATTCGTCGATACGGCGGCCGAGAGGAGATACGATGCGCTCGATTACCGCGAGAACGCTCGCGTCGTCGGTAAACTGGCAATCGGAAAGCACGAGTTTACCCTTGCGCTCGACGTAAACCTTACGGGGGCCGTTAACCATAATTTCGCTGACGGAATCGTCGGCAAGAAGTTCTTCCAGGGGACCTAGGCGCATCGCCTCGTTGAAGACGTCGTCCTCGAGACGAACGGTATCGATACCTTCGGGCAACCGCCCTTTCGCGACGACCTCATCGATAATCTGACGGATTTTTACACGCGCGGTATCCTCAAGCCCTTCCCGGTCTACGCCGTCAAGCGTGAGGCGCTTCATGTCCATGCGTTTGAGAAGCTCGTTCTGAATCTGCTCCTGGACGTTGCGCCTCAGTTCGCGCATCGGATCTGCTTCAGCCTCTTCCTCCGCGGCCGTTTCCGCCGTTTCCCCCGTTCCGTCGGCGTCGACGACGGCATCTTCGCTTTCCGGCGACTCGTCTTCCCCGGAGACGCGGAAAATCGCGTCTCCGATCTGAACTACCATATCACCGTTAAGCGCGACGGCGGCGTCGATCGGCTCTCCGTTGACGTAAGTGCCGTTCGCGCTGTGGAGATCCTCGATGACGGCCTGCTGTCCGCGAACCGTCAATATGGCATGCCGTTCGCTGACCGCGATACTGGCGAAACGTATGCGGCAGCCTTCTCCGCGCCCGATTATCCACGTTCCGTCTGATAGCTCGCGCTTTTCGCGGACACCGTCTACTAGAGTGGTCAAATAAAGCATGGAGAGAGGACCCTTGATGTTAGTGAGTTTTTCTTCCGGTCGGATTGCGCTCTTTGTTCAGCTCGACGATCTGCTCGCGGATCTTCTCGAACTCGATCACCGGCAGCTCATCCTCGGTGACAATGTCGTTTCTGTTGCGCAAAGAAAGCGCAAGGCTTCCCTTTTTCTGTTCGGCGGATGCGAGCATTTCGGCTTCGCGGGGAGTGACGAGAAGCGTAACGGTCGTATAACCGGACGGCGACGAAGAAGACGCCCCGAGGCTTCTGACCCTGGTCTTCGCCGTTTCATCACCGACGGCAAGAACGCGAATCTTCTGAAGAAGCGTAACCGTCGCGAGGTCGCCGCGCTTATTCTTACCCTCGTCGCTGGGGAATGTAAACGTGCCGATCACATCGACCTCGTCACCCGCGCGGACCATCCCGGATACGGACGCCGAACCGCTGACGCTGATTGAAAACGCGCGGAACTTCTTTGCGATCTGATCGGAAAGACCGACATCGCGGGAATACCCCTCGATATCCGTCTTTCTGACGGGAATATTAGCTTCGACCGTTGTAAGAAGCGTACGTCCGACGAGCGTATTCTTATCGTCGGGCGTATAGACAAGCCCCTCGTTGCCTACGCGGATCGTCTTGCACGACTTTAAGTCTTCTGCAGTGATAACGCTTCCTTTCGTCTTGCGCTGTACAAAGCACACGGCGTTCATTTCGCCGTACTTGCGCCGCATTTCAGCCTCTTTCCTCTTAAGCTCGTCGTTTTTCCCGCTGATGTAGGCGCTGGTCAAAAGAGCGGCGATAAGCCCCGCGACGAGGCTAGCGATAAGAACAATCTGACGCTTCATCTTAGAACAATCCCTTCACCTTGCCGGTTTCAACGTCAACGTCAATCCTGCGGTACGCGGGAGAAGCGCTCGTTCCGGGCATAAGCTTTATCTCGCCCGCGACGGGCACGAGAAGCCCGGCGCCGGCATAGACGAGAATGTCCTTTACCGGCAGACGCCACCCCTTCGGACGACCGAGAAGTTTCGGGTCGTGAGAAAGCGAATACTGTGTCTTCGCGATGCAGACGGGAAGATGCGCGGTCTCGGGATTCGCCTGGTACGCCTCGAGCTTTTCGAGAGCGAGAGGCTCGAAATCGACCCCGTCGCCGCCGTAAACCTCTTTAACCTGCTTTTCGATACGGTCTTTGAGCGGTTCGTTAAGGTCGCAGAGGAATTCAAAATTATTAGGCTCGTCGCACGCGGCGATGACGGCCTCGGCGAGTTCGAGCGCGCCTTCGCCGCCCTTGAGCCAGTGGTCGGAAACCGCGAATCTGGCGCCCGCGGATTCGGCGACCTTCTTGACGAGAGCGCGCTCGGCTTCCGTGTCGGTATAAAACGCGTTCAGACAGACGACGGGCTGAACGCCCGAGCGGCGGATGATGTCGATGTGGGCGAGAAGATTGTCGCAGCCCTTCTCGAGAAGCTCGAGATTCTCGCTCGTATAGACGGGATCGAGCGGGAGACCCGCCTTTACCGCCGGAGCGCCGCCGTGGGCCTTGAGGGCGCGGACCGTCGCGACGAGTACGACCGCATCGGGCTTAAGACCCGAGCAGCGGCACTTGATGTTCCAGAACTTCTCGAAACCCATGTCGCTCGCGAAGCCGGATTCGGTCACGACGTAATCGCCGAGCGCACACGCGAGACGGTCTGCGACGACCGAATTCTGACCGATTGCGATGTTTGCGAAGGGACCGGCATGAACAAACATCGGCTGGCCTTCGATCGACTGCATCATCGTGGGCTTTATCGCGTTCACTAAAAGCGCGCACATCGCGCCGTCGACCTCGAGATCTGCGGTCGTAACGGGAGCGCCCGACTTAGAATAGGCGACGACAATCTTGGAAAGGCGCTTTCTCAAATCGGCGAGATCGGCGCTCATCGCGAGAATCGCCATAACCTCGGAGGCTACGGTGATGTAAAAGCCGCTTTCGCACGTAAAGCCGTCGAGCTTCCCGCCGCGGCCGATTTCGATGTTTCTAAGACCCTGTGCACAGAAATCCATCGCCCAGCGGAACTGAACACGCTCAGGATCGATATCAAGACGCTTAAGCCCCCGTTCGGCGAGCCATTCGTCGTCGTGGTTGCGCTCATGCTGCATGCGCGAGTTGAGCGCCACCATGGCGAGATTGTTGGCGTTTGTGATGGCGTCGATATCGCCCGTAAGACCGAGCGAAAGCGAAGTTAACGGCACCACCTGAGCGAGACCTCCGCCCGCCGCGGAACCCTTGATGTTGAAAGTCGGACCTCCCGAAGGCTGACGTACGCAGCCTATAACCTTTTTACCCAGCCTGCCGAGACCCTGAACAAGACCGAGAGTCGTCGTCGTTTTACCCTCGCCGAGAGCGGTCGGAGTGATCGCGGTGACGTCGATGTACTTGCCCTTGCGTCCTTCTCCGACGCGCTTAAGGACTTTCGTAACATCGATTTTCGCAAGAACGTCGCCGTACGGCGTCCATTCGTCGTCTCTTAAATCGAGTTCCTTGGCCAAATCGGAAGCCTTGCGGAGATTAGCCTCGGCTGCTTCGGCGATCTGCCAATCCTTCATTTTTGTAGGGTCTAATTTCATAGTATATATTATACCAAAAATTAGGCCGCGCTAGCAAAAATTGACTAAAGAATGAAAATCGTTCAGGAAAGAACGGCGGACGCGTATCTGTCGTGCCCGGAATAGTCCTTCTCGATACGGATATCGGAAAAGCCGTACCCTTCCATCAGCTTCGCGACGGCGTCGCCCTGATTCTCGCCTATCTCGAAAAAGACCGCGCCGCCCGGCTTGAGAATATTCAGCGCATCGGCCAGATAACGGTCGTAGAAATCAAGTCCGCCCGCACCGCCGTCGAGCGCGAGTCGCGGCTCGAAATCCTTGACCCTCGGATCCAGCGTTTCGCAGACCGCGCTTTCTATGTACGGCGGATTTGAAACGAGAACGTCGACAACTTCCGGCTCATCGAAATCGTCAAGACCGTCCATGACGGTGAATTTTACGCGGCCGTCCAACGCGCATTTCGCGGCGTTCTCCTTCGCGAGCGAAACGGCAGCTTCGCTTACGTCGGTGCCGAGAAAAACGGCGGGGCCCTTAAATTCCGCCGCAAGCGAAAGTATTATCGCCCCTGTCCCGGTTCCGACATCTACGATAAAGCGCGGCTCGTCGGAGGGATTTTCCTTAAGCCATTTAAGAACGCGCGTCACCAGCTCTTCTGTCTCGGGACGCGGAATGAGCGCACGCGGATCGCACTTCAAGGTCAGAGTCCTGAAATCCCATTCGCCGAGCACGTACTGAAGCGGCTCTCCCGCCACAAGTCTGCGCATGGCGCGGCGCATCGCCTCCAGAAACTTCTCGGGGACTTCCTTTTCGTAAAACGAATTCAAAAAACCGCGCGACGACCTTAAAAGCCGCGCGGCCATAAGCTCGGAAGCGACGCGCGCATCTGGAACGTTCTTCGATTCCAGATACGCGTCCGTTTTAGCGATCGCTTCGCGCCAGTTCATCAGAACGGCATGTCGTCGATATCGCCGGCGTCGCCGAAATCCTCGGGCTCGGCGGGAGCGGGAACGGGCTCTGTCGAAGATCCGTCGTTGTTGAGCACTTCAAGCTTAAGCCCCGTCAGATCGGTGAAATACTTTACCTGTCCCTGAGGATTGGTCCACTCGCGCCCGTCGATCGCAAAACGGATCTTCGCGCGCTGGCCTTCCTTGACGGAATCAAGAACGCTCGTATTGTCCTTTTTGAATGTGAAAGCTATGTGATTGGGCCAGTTTCCCGCCTGACCGACGTCATCCGTAAGAACGATATCACGCTTTGTAAATCCGCTCGCGAAAGTCTGTACGGGAAGAATCTTCTCGACAACTCCCGTATACTCGTAAATAGCCGCCATAATCTTTGTTCTCCTTGGTTTTCTCTTTCCGACATTATAACATAAAATCCGCCCGCCTGTCTCTTCGGCATGACAAAACGAACTTAGAACATCACGACAAACGCCGCGCTGTTGGTGTCCTTCTTAGGAAGCGTAAGGCTACCGTTGACGAGTTTCGCGTCGAGAGTTTCCAAGTCGCGCTCATAGTCGTGGACAAGAATCTTGCACTTAGCGTCAGGCGCGACATCGTCGAACTTGACGGTCAGCGAAGCGCTCTTGGAGCAGTAGTCCGTCACGAGCGCGGCCTTGCGCTTAGAATCAGCCGACTTGGCCGCGATTACAGTAACGCCCTTCTTATCGCTCGAGGAAGAGCAGATTACGGGATAATCCCGCAGAAAATCGCCGAACATCTTCAAGCCGTAATATACCTTATACTTCTCGCCGAAAGTATCTTTATACCCCCAGTTTCCGATATTCTTGCATCCGTAATAATACGACTGATCAAGCGCGGAAGTCTGAAAGCGCGACAAAAGCGTCAGGTTAAAACAGGACGAATCGATACCGTTGTGTGACGCAGGTCCCGTCCAGACAGAGCGGCGAACCTTCGGATCGGGGGAGCCGATCTCGCCCCACGAGCGGCCGCGGTAATGCCACTCGTTGAGAATCAGCTCGCAGTTCGGAAAGCCCATCTCGTCGCAAAGACGGCGCGCCTTGGCGATCGCGGCCATTACGTCGTCGGGATTCTTGCCGTAATAATGCCACGAAATGAAGTCCGGCGCGACTTCGGCCTCTTTGCATGCCGAGAGAATCGCCCTGAAATACGCGCTCGTGTTGCGGTATTTACGCGTCCAGGCGCTCGGGGCTCCGTCGACCATTACAGGCTCCTTGTCGTCGCGCCATGTGCAGAGAGCCGGGCCGCCTACCTTGACGTCTGGGAACTCGCTCTTAATGCGCTTAAGACAGGTTACGAAGAACTTGACGAAAAGTTCTCTCCTCAAATTCTCGCGGCGCTGAAGATCGGCCATGCGCTCCTCGGGCGTCGCGCCCTTGCCGCCGTCACCGTCCGGGAGGCACCACATGCAGTTCATGTTGTCGGGCTCGTTCCATATCTCCCAATATTTAATATTCCAATTATGTCCGTTCGCCCAACCCTTGTTGTAATGACGGATCGTTCCCGCGAAAATTTCGGCCACCTTGTCGAAATCGTCGGGAATCTGCGTGTTGAAATGGATATCCGGTCCGGAATGTTCGATTGAAGTTCCAAGACGGAAGAACACGTCGTGCCCCAACTCCTCGCGGGTACGCTTAAGAAGATGATCCGTAGGGCCGAAGTAATAATTCTCCGGCTTCGTCGCATCAAGATGCATCAATGGAAACATCTGAAAGTAATCGCAAACGCGCTGATTGGGATTTAAGAGCGACCAGTCATGAGTGCGCGACGCTTTAAATCCCATCGACTTCAACTCGTCGATCGTCCTTTTCGAACAGGAGCATATCTGAGGCCCGAATCCCGATGAATGCAGTTCCGGGCGCATTTTGCCGATCTCCTTGGAGAAGTCTACTCTAACGGCGCAGTTCGCCGCACCGGCGAGAATCCCGGCTGCCACCAATACCATTCTTTTACTGATCATTCACTGCCTCCTTTTTTAGATTAAAGATCGATACGACACATACCGCGCGGCGTTGTTTTCGACAAGCGCGGCGAACGGTTCGAAATCCATTCCACGAAGTTCCGCCGTCTTGCGGGCGATATCCGCGACCGAAGGCTGTTCATGCGCGTTCTCAGCCGTAGCGTCGCTTTCGACGAGAATCATTTTATCGGGAATCGACTTTACGAGTTCGCGGTAATTGACGGCATGATCGTTGAGAACCGCAGGGCCTACCGATACAAAGCCGTTGAGAGCTTCGATATCGGGAAGAAGACCACCCGAGCGCGAAAAGCCGTGAAAAAGAAACGCGGGTATCCGATCCTTGTAGGGCTTACACGCCTTTACGACCTCGCCCCAACATTTCGCGCCGTGCAAAACGACGTTGCGAGTGAAGTCTGCCGCGATTTCAAGCTGAGAAGCAAACACATCGCGCATCGCCTGAGGGATATTGCGATCCTTCATCCTGTCGAGGCCTATTTCTCCTACGCCCGCCGATGGATCCGCCGCGAGAACCGCGCGCAAGCGCTCTCCGCCGTCCCATTCAGCATAATCCCACGGATGGACGCCGTAAAACGCGACATCGTTCGCGCCCTTTTCGGAACTGAACGGCTCGCAGATGAAATTCCGCGTCTCTCCGCGGACAATGTGAGTGTGGGCGTCTATCATTTTACGACTCCGTGATTTTCAGTCATATTCTCTCCGAGAAGCGCGAGCTTCGGGTCGCTCGCCTCGTAGCCTTGAATCCAACCGTTCTCAAAACCGAAATCCGCCGCCGCCTCGACGACTTCTTCGTACTCTTCTTCGGTTACGCTCCTGTTCAATGGCGGCGTCTCAAGCGCCTTGTAGGCGGGCGTAAACTGACTCATCACCGAAACGGGAATTTCATTGGAAAGTTCAGTCGCGAGAAAGGCGAGATTCTCTATCGCCTCCTCGTGATGCCCCGGAAGAACTAAAATCCGCACTATTAAATCAACTCCAGGCTTCTCATACGCCCACTTCACCGCGGCACGAGCCGCGTCGACATATCCGGGAGCGGAAGACAAACGCCTCGCGGTCTCATCGCGCGAATAGCGCAAATCAAAAAGCGCCCAGTCGCAGAGCTCGCGGTATTCCTCTAAAACTTCGACGCGCTCATAACCCGACGAGTTCCAGACATAAGGGATTTTTATCCCCTCTTTTCTGATGATGTCCGCAGCTTCCCGGATAAACGGCAGATACGGAGTCGGGGAGACGAGATTTATATTCTCGACTTTGTCGTCGAGAACGAGCGAGCGGAATATTCCGGCGAGCTCTTCAACTGACTTATCTTCGCCGGCGCCTTTCCAGCTCCATGGAGAATTCTGGCAATAAAGACACTTCATCGTGCAACGCGAGAAAAACACGCAACCCGATCCCCGCTCGCCGGTTATCGGCGGCTCCTCACCGAAATGAGGCCCCCAACGGAAAACGCGCGGCTTATCGAGCGCACCGCAGAAACCCGCGCCGGAGCCGCCGAAACGGTCGGCGCCGCAGCGATGTGGACAAAGCTCGCACAAGCGCCCCGTCATTCGGGCTTCTCGCTGAAATATTCAAGGTCGGCGATCTCGCGAGGATGATCGCTCGAGCCTTCGATCGGGACAAATGAGCCGATCCACTTCCAGCCGCCCTTTTTGGGAAGCGTCATCTTAACGTGATTTACGCCTTTTTTAAGCTTGATTTTAGTCGGCTCGCGATACCAGTAGCCCTCATCGGAAAGCGGTATCTCCTTCGGATTACCGCGAGTTGACGGGCGATTCCATTTAGGCGGAGCAATCTTTTCGCCGTTGATTTCGATCGTCGCGCCGTGCTTGTTCCACGCGCCGAGAGCGGGAGTCGGAGCATCGCGCGAGCGACCGTCGCTGCGCGAAAAGCCTGTCATATCAATCCACGCTCCGCACTCGATATCACGATTGGAGCGGATCCACGTTTCAAGAACAACAACTCCGTTATTGTTCGGATGATACGCTGAGGCAGGGAACCAGAAGTGACGCGGATAAATTGTAGCTTGCGGAATATCTTTTGCGATTATTTTCCCTGTCTCAGCGTCGGTCATCTTCCAGCGCATCTGCGTCTGAGCGACATAGGGAAACGGATGCTTTAGATTATTAAGAACCTTGTCGCGCTGCGCGAGCAGCCTCCGCTCAAGGTCGGCAGCAAGAGCAAACCGATAATCATCGGGAGAAGGAAGCCGCGCATACAGTTTAGGCTCGTCCTCTTTGCGTCCGCGCCAGAAGCTGTCGGACAAAAGAACGACCGCAGGATAAACGGCGTTCATCCTGACGACATCCTCCGTGTCTGCGATGCAATCGTCGTGCCAGACGCCTATTATTGCGCCGAGATGCTCTTCCTCTGAACCCCAACGACACGGCTGCTGATACGCCGCGACCGAGAGAAGCTCCTCGGGATCGACATGGTTTATATAGAAGCTGTTCTGAGAATCGATATAGGGGCACTTGTCTCCGCGCGGATCACGCGCTCCCATCCAGAGCTGCTTTATACCCTGCCCGGGAAGTCTCAGGCCGGGAGACCATCCCATCAAAATGCGGCCGTTGTCCTGAACCTTCTTCGCCCAGTAATCGAGGTGGCTCTGAGGAACTCTTTCGCCGCGCTCGCGCGCTTCGTCGGTGCCGAGATGAATAATGGGCATATCCTCCTTGGAAGCGAGAGAGCAAAGCTCATCGATCAGTTCGCCGAGCATAACCTTAGCCTCCTCGACGGCAAGATCCGATATCCCCGTAGCCTTTCTGAACGCGAGCGTATGACCCGGCATATCGAGCTCCGGAATTACCGTAACGCCGCGCTTTTTCGCATGCGCGAGAACGCGCTTGAATTCCTCCTGGGTGTAGTATTTGCCGACCTGCCGCGTAAAGGCCTCGCGCTTCTGAAGCTGCGGATATTTTTTCGATTCAAGCCGCCAACCGTAATTGTCGGTAATATGCCAATGAAACACGTTCATCTTGTATTTCGCAAGATGATCGATAATGTCGAGAATCGATTCGACGCTCTGGTAGTTGCGCCCACAGTCCAAAAGAAGACCGCGATACTTGAACTCCGGCCAGTCCGCAATAGCACAATCCGGCAACGGTGCGCCCTGCAGGAGCTTCTTAAGCTGCCCTAAGGTTACGCGGGCGTAGCGCTTGCCTTCCTCGTCGCCCCGTATCATAACCTTTCCGTTCTTGATGCGAATGAAGTACGCGCCCGGTTCTGTAGCTTTTTTATGAAGCTTAAACTTGGTATCTGCATCTCGCGCAATAGCCCGCGGACGCGGCATCAACTCGTCCAGCGCATCGGCAAATCCCGACGCGCATATAAAACCGACCAAAAAAGCTGCCGATATTTTTAAAAAATTTTTATTCATAAGAAAATTATACCAAATTCCTACATTCTTTAGGCCACTATTTTATTTTAATACAATAACCCCGTTAAGCGAGCAGTTCAACGGAAAAAGGTCCGTTGTTCAAAAGGCGAACCTTCATCTCAGCACCGAAGCGCCCCGTCCCGACCCGGTCGTCGCCGAGCTTGGAGCGTAGCGCCGCGACGACTTTTTCATAAATCGGCTCCGCCTTTTCGGGACGCGCGGCGGCGGAGAACCCAGGCCGGCGGCCATGCGCGGTATCCGCGTAAAGGGTAAACTGTGAAACGACGATAACCGAGCCTCCGACATCTTCGATCGACCGGTTGATTTTTCCGTTTTCATCCTCGAAAATCCTGAGCGATACGATGCGCGAAGCTATAAGGTCCGCCTTCGCCTCGTCATCGTCATGAGTAACGCCCAAAAGGACGAGATACCCTTCTCCGATTTCGGCGACACGCTCACCGTCTATCTCGACCGAAGCCTCGGTCACCCGCTGTATCCACGCTTTCATTTTTCCTGATCCTTTTTTATCTGGAGAACGAAGAGACAAGCATATTCTTCTGCCGCGTTTTTTCGCCGAGACCTCGCGCCACGTACGCGCTTTGGCCGCTTACGGGATCGACCCCCGTGTAATACATGCACGTCGCGGCGGTAAGAGGCGTCGGAGTGAATATCTGAACCTGCTCCGGATTCAGTTTCAACTCCCTTGTCGCAAAACGCTTAAGCTCGCGCATATCCGCCTCCGTGCAGCCGGGATGCGCGGCGATGAAATAATATGTTAAAAACTGCTTCTTTCCGAAACGCCTGTTTGCCGCTTCGAACTTCCGCTTGAACTTTAAAAGACTCTCGACGCCGGGCTTGCCCATAAACTCCAAAACGCGCGTGACGACGTGTTCCGGAGCGAGCTTGAGCTGGCCAGAGACATGATGCTTCGCGATCTCGTCGATATACCTGTCGCCGCACGCTCTGTCTGCGGCGACCAGGTCGGGACGGATGCCGCTTGCGACGAAGACGTGTTTTACCCCGGGTATCGACCGCAATGATCCGAGAAGCTTTATCTGAGGAAGGTGATCGACCTTAAGCGAGGGACATACTGACGGGAAAAGGCACGCTTTATTTCCGCACGCGCCTTTCTCGGCCTTTTTGGAGCAGTCGAATCCGTACATGTTCGCCGTCGGCCCGCCGACGTCGCAGACCGTCCCTTTGAAACGCGAATGCTTGAGAAAGCCTCTGACCTCGCCGATGATACTCTCAGGCGAGCGGCTTACGATTCGTCGGCCCTGATGGACCGCGATCGCGCAGAAACGGCATTCTCCGTAACATCCGCGGTGAGTGGTCACTCCGAAGCGGATGGTATCAAGCGTCCTTATCGCGCCCAGGCGGAGGATCGACGGAGGAGCGTCGAGCATCCATTTTATATCGTGTACGGCGTCCAGTTCGTCGCTTTCGAGCGGCGGCGACGGCGGATTATGGACCAGATAGCGGTTATCGACCTTCTGAAAAAGACACTTCGCCGTAACGGGATCCTGATTGGCGGAAAAAATCTGAAACGCCTTCGTGAACGCCTTTTTGCCATCGCTCGTCGGAGCGCTGACCTCGGCGTATGACGGAAGCTCGAGCGCTCCATCGGGCGGAACAAAATTCTTCTCTCCCGCCATATAGCATATTCCGGGGATCGTCTTCCAGTCGCGCCCGGCCTTGATCGCCTCCGCGAACGCGAGAACAGCCCTCTCGCCCATGCCGTACGAAAGCGCGTCAGCCTTAGCGTCGCAGACGATCGGACGGCGCACCTTGTCGCTCCAGAAATCGTAGTGGCTTATCCGCCTCAGGCTCGCTTCGACGCCGCCGAGAAGAATCGGCTTAGCGGGTTTGAAAGCGGCGCGGATCGCGTTCGAATAAATTATGGCGGCCCGGTCGGGACGGCGGTTGTTCTCCCCTCCCGGAGTAAAATCATCCTGGCGTCGGCGCTTGCCGGAAGCCGTGTAATTCGCCACCATCGAATCGACGCACCCGGGACTCACACCCCAGAAAAGTTGAGGCTCGCCGAGTTCACGAAACGCATCGGGATCGCCGACGTCCGGCTGGCTTAAAACCGCAACGCGGTATCCGGCCTTGGCGAGAGTCTGTCCGATTACCGCGACTCCGCTGTAGGGAGAGTCGACGTACGCGTCGCCGCTGACTAGAATAATGTCGGCCCCGCTCCATCCGAGGGCCGACATTTCTTCTTTAGTAACGGGAAGGAAACCCATAAAGAGCCGGACTTGTTATTTAACCGCTTTGTTGCGGCGCATCAGGACGACGCTAACTATAATCCAAATCGTCAAAACGGTCAGCGACACCAGAAACACAGGCAGCCAATTGACGGTAAAGACAAGCGCAAAGGCGAGCGCGACCCACATGTTCGTGGCCGGCTCGTGAATGAGCTGTTTACCCGCGAAGGATGCGGCGGCGATCGTCTTGTTGTGGGGATCGACCGTGCGCAAAAGAAGAAGTCCCGTCGCCGTAACGCCCGTAGCCTGACCGAATTCGGCGATGCCGCGCTCAAACCACGCCTCCTTAAAGAGACGCGGCGAGAAGAACAACACCGAGAATATCGTCCATGCCAAACCGGCCACGCACATGATAAGAAGCGGAAGCCAGTTCTGCGCGACGACCGAAACGTTTATCGTCGCGACGGCGGCGAGAGCGAGATAGTCGAGCGCCGCTCCGGAAATACGGTCCATCTGAGCGCGGTCGACAAGAAGGTCGACCTTGATGAATTTAGTCACGACCTGAAGAATAACGCCGCCGAGCATGCAGAGAGGAAAGAGCGGGAAGCCTGCGAAAAGACGCGTTTTATAATTCGGGAAACATGCGATTTCAAGTTTCTGCAGCCCTTCGAGAATGCCGTAGCCTATCAGAACGGCGATACCGATGATCGCGATATGCCAGGCGAGGGAATCTACAGAGTCGGCCAATACCGTCTGCTTTCCGGCGGAGGGCCTCTCCGTCTGAGCGTGGATGCCGCGGCGCTCGTGAAGCGTGCGTTTATGGAACGGACGGACGGTTTTGATATAGCCGCGCGAATAAGCCCAATTTACCAGGACCATTCCGATGACGATACCGGAAATCATGCCGATGGTCGCGACCGTAATGCCGAGCGCGACGCCGTCCTCCCAGCCGTGCATGACAAAATTATCTCTCATCCCCCCGACTGTGCCGTGACCGCCCTCGAAGCCCATCTCGAGAAGATTGCCGAACGCTTTTGAAACGCCGAACGTCGGCGCAAGCAGAAAGCCCGCAAGGCCGATGCCTACGACGAACTGTCCCCACACGACGATCTGGGCCAGAGTGAGCTGAGGAAGGACGGACGAGGCGAGATTCTTTACTTTAGGAACACCCCCGCCCAGAAACAGCGTGGCGAAGATTATATTAATAAGAAATCCCGGCATGCTCCTCATCTCGGAAACAACCTGCTCCGGAATATGACTGCGGTACGAGGATATGATAATCAAACCTAAAATACCGCCGACAATAGAGCTGGGCAGATAGAGCCTCTGCAAAAGCGGAATCTGGACTCTGAGAATCTTACCTGCTACCAAAAGAACGGACAATGCCGCAAAAATCACAACTGCTGTCATTCTGTCAAACCTGTTTCTGTATCTTTAAAACTCTCTTTTAATTTTTTATTTGCGCAATCTGAAGGTACGCGAAAACTTAACGCCTTTAGGCTCGGGCTTGGAATTCGCAAGAGGCGCAAACTTGTCCCACGGCTGATCGGCGCGGGCGCCGGACCAGAACTTCTGTCCGAGCGTCTGCAGCGCGGGATAGATGCGGTCCCAGTTGTCGGCCTCGGTATAGGGCGGTTTTCCCGCGACCTTGACCTTGCGTCCGAGGGCGTCGTTCCAGAGCGCGAACTTTCCGCCCGCAAGCTGATCGAGCTTATCGTCCGGAACGGTATAGTTGCCGATATTGCGCGGCTCCCAATGCTCATAAAGATAGCGGCAGTTCAGATAGTCGTAATAGTAGCCCGCGAACGGCACGAGGTAAACGAGTCCGTCGGGAATCGAAACGACGGTGTAGCCCGCGTCGATCGCATCTTTAGGCTGATAATAGGGATTGTGCCAGATATCGATCGTTATATCGCGGTGCGCACGAACGGGAGTCTTTCCGGAGGCGTGCGTAAGAGCGCCCCATGCGCAGACCTTATAGCCGAAGCCCTCGACCATTTTGAACATCTCGTCGGTGAATTTGCGGAACTTTTCCGCCTCGGCCCTGTTGTATTCGTCGGTTCCGACGTGCATATAAGGACCTATGAACGTGGGCTCCGCACCCGTCATGTATTCCGCGAAAAGAGGCTTAAGCCAAGCGATGATCTCATCGGTTTTATCGAGATCGAAGTGGTCTGCGCCGTATTTTTTAGAAGCGAACTCGGGCTTAAAGCGGGTAAAAGCGAGCGAATGGGCTGGAACGTCGATTTCCGGAATAACCGTGATGCCGAGCGACTTGCAATAAAGCATAAATTCGCGGAATTCCTTCTTCGTGTAATGACCGTCCTTCGCCGTAAGCCCGGGATAAACCTCGGACTCAAGACGGAACGCCGCCTGCTTTTTAGACCAGTCGGCGTTGGGGTTCTTCTCAATCTCACAGTCATTTAGATGGATATGAAGCGTATTCATCTTGTAATACGCCATCGTCCTGGCGAGATCGCGAAGGAAGTCCATCGAATGATACATGCGTCCGACATCCATCATAAAGCCGCGAACCCTGTATTTGGGCTTATCGAAGATTTCGCCGCATTCGGCCTTGGCTCCGGCGTTCTTAAGCTGCTCTAAAGTCTGCCGGCCCCAGAGAAGTCCTGTTTTCGCGTCGGCCACGATTTCGATTGTACCGGGACGGATGTACATTCTGTAACCCTCGTCGCCCAAAGAAGCGTCGGTGACGATCTTTTCAACGACTTTAGCCCCGGCAAGATCACACGTCCCCTCGGCCGGCTTCCATTCGGTAGGTTGCGGAATCACAGGCAGAAGCGCCGCAAGCATCAATGAAGTAGTCATATTTTTCCCCTTTCATTCTGTAAATTTATAACCGTACGAGCGCACGTTGACAAGCCTGGAGCCTTCGCGGCCCAACTTGTTCTTAAGTCTATTCACGAGGATACGAAGCGCACCGGCGTCGCCGACATACCCCTCGCCTCTCAATGCGGCGAATATCTCGTCATGAGAGAAACATCTGCCGGGAGCGGAAAGCAGAAGTTTAAAGAGCATCCTTTCGGATTTCGTAAGCACGAACAGCCCGCTCTCGGTCGAGACTTTCATCGTACTGAAATCGACGACCGTCGAACCGGACTTCCATACGTCCGTATTATTCGCAACAAGCGATTTGACGACCTCCGCCTTTCTTATCGCCGCGTTTACACGGGCGATAAACTCTTCAGGCGGACGATCCTTGGCGATATAGTCGTCAGCTCCGAAACCGAGGGAACGCACCATGCCTACGTCGCTCGGCATCGCCGTAAACGCAAGAATCGGCACAAGAGGATCGATCGCCCTTATTTCGGATGCGGCGGCGACACCGTTCTTCTTAGGCATCATAATATCCATAAGAACGAGAGACGGCCTGCGCTCCGAAAAGATCTTAACGGCCTCTTCTCCGTCCTTGGCGAGCGTAACGGAGTAACCCTCAGCCTCAAAAAGAGACTTGAAGGCCGAGCGGACGGTCCGCTCATCATCAACCACAAGAATTTCGCCAAGAAGACTCATTTAACTAAATTTTCCACCGATTCGATTTATGACATTGCGATTTTTACGATTGTATTGAATATTATATCAAACTTACGCCATTTTGTCTTTTATTTCAATTTAAACACTTCCGCTGCCGATTCCGACGCAAATCCGGCAGGAAGTTCAACAGATACGCCCTCATCTGTCACAGCCGCAGAAAACTCTTTGCCTGTAGCGACGTGAATCAGCTTTGAAGGCTTAACATCAGGAATAATCTGCTTGCCTTCGAGAACTTCGCCGTCTTTTACCAGGCGAACGGCATACATCTCGCCGGTAAATCTGTTGCGGGTGAACGCCCAATCTCCTTTACGATAGGGGGGCAAAGGACGCGTCGAATATATAGCCTCGCCGTTTACCTTCAACCACTCGCCGAGTTTGCGCATCCGCGCCACCGCCTCGCGCGGCAATCTGCCGTCAGGCTGTGGCGTAACGTTAAGCGCAAGGTTCCCTCCCTTGGCGACAACATCCACTAAAAGCCTTATAAGTTCGTCGGAGGATTTATACATTTCGTCATAATGAAAACCCCAGAACTTTCCCATCGTCACGCAGCTTTCCCACGGAACCGCGATCGGGGTCTTGGGAACCGTCTGCTCCGGCGTGATTATATTCTCACACTGCCCGCGGGCTGTGCGGTCGACGGATATAAGCCAAGGCTGAACCTTACGGGCCTCGGCGATAATCTCCTCGATCTTGATATCAAGCCCGTATCTGCGCTGAACCTGACCGCCGTCGAGCCACAGCGCCTCGATACGGCCGTAGTTTTTGACAATTTCCATAATCTGATTGCGCGTATACTCCCGGAATCGATTCCAGCGTTCGGGATTTTTTTCGACACTGTACGACGGCATACGGGTAGTCTTGTAACCGAGACCGCAATCCTCCCAGTAGTCGTCGTGATGCCAGTCAGGCTTTGAGAAATACGCGACGACGGGAATGTCCTTTGCGCGGAAAGCGTCGAAGACGGTCCTTACAATATCGGCTCGCGGATCGTCCGAAAACGGGCATCTGGGCGAAGTCGACTTGTAATCGGAATACTTCGAATCGAAAAGACAGAATCCGTCATGATGCTTAGTCGTGAAAATAAAATATCTGAACCCGCAGTCTGCGGCCTCTTTGGCCCATACGTCGGGATTGAGGCGAACGGGATCAAACTTCCCGATCAGATCGATATACCACTTTTTAAACGCTTCGTCATCCTTTGTCCAATCGACGTCCGATCGGCTCCACTTATGCCCGTCCTCGTCGCTGAGCGGCCACGACTCGCGGATACCCCCGACAGAATAAAGACCGAAGTGCATCATAAGCGCGAGCTTCTGATCCATAAACCATTCGAGACGCTCTTTAATTAAGGGATCTGTAGGATGAACATAGCTCTTGGGCGTATAGCCGTGAACACCGTTGACGATGCCGTCCTGGGCAGCGGTGCCGATTAAGCCGCAGCCGATCACCAATGCAGTTAATATAGTCTTTTTCATATTTATGATTATACCAATTTTTCCCGTCGCAATGTTGATAAAAACAAATCGATGTAAAATGTGCTATACTATCATACATATCATACTGCGACCCTAGGACACCGGCAGCCTGATCGATTTTAAATCAAACCCAATCTTAAACCGAAAATCAAAGGACGTAAAAATGAAAAAGACAATAGCTCTTTTTGGAACCGCTTTCGCCATGAGCACACTTTGGGCGAACAAGACTCTGCCGGATCTTACGGGCATCTACGGCCCCGATGTCAAGACTATCGGCATCCCCGCGATTTCAAGCAAGGTCCCCAAGGCGCGGTTCATCGCCGTCACGAACCGCCTCGCGAAAGCGGGCTACCGCATGAAAGTCGCCGCGAACGTCGCCGAAAACTCGGTAGCTCCCGCCGAACGCCGCGCGCGCCTTCTGGAAGAGCTTTGGATGGACCCGGAGGTCGACCTCATCGTCTTCGCGTACGGCGGACAGGGAGCGGGCGACGTGGTCAAGATTCTTGACTGGGAAAAGTTGAAGCAACGCGATATGCGCGTCATCGGATTCAGCGATCTGACGATGCTGGTGAACACGATGATGGTCAAAGGCGTCGGCCACCCTCACAGCGGCCCCGTACTGACGACTCTCGGCAATTCCAGCGAGGCCGCCGTAAAGCGCATGCGCGATATGATGTCGGGATGCCCCGCCGACATTAAGCTTAAGGCCGTAAAAGCGGCCGAAGCGCCCGTCACGGGCCTGCCTATGGGAGGTCTTCTTGAACGCCTCCATCGTTTAACGATGAACGGCACGCTTACCGACCTCACCGGGCGCGTCGTATTTATCGAAAACACTAAAAAATATACGCCTCGAACAGAAGAGTTTCTTGATGCGATGATCGCCAAGGGCATATTTGAAAAAGCCGCCGCCGTCGTCATTTGCGACTTCAACACGAAAGCGCCGAAAAACAAAACGGACGCTATACTTAAAAAGTTCGCCGAACGTATTCCGTGCCCTGTGTATGCGGGCTTCCCCTACGGCCATATCGCCAACACGTCCATCATCGACTTCCGCCGCGAGCTGACCATCACGCCCGACGGAACTCTTTCCTGGAAGAAGTGATCCGCCTGGCGTCACCCAGGCAAGACCGTCATTCAAGCGGCGCGCAGTTGACCTTCGACTTGATAATCCCGACAGGGACAGCCCCCTCGCATTTAAGGATATTCTCCTTCGGATATTATCTAAAATCTTTGTGATTGAGCAAAGTTTTTACGGAATTCATAATTTGCTCATAGGTAATGTCCTTTGCATACGCAAACTGCTTGCGGTATTTATCCCACATCGTTTTGAGTTCCGGGCTTTCTTCGATGTTGCGAAGAATAGAGGAAACGTCCTCGATCTGCTGAGCAGTGCCGCGATGGTTTGCCGTTGCCTTTAGTGCATCCGCAAACACAGCCTTATCGAATTTCTGTGTTGTAGTCAGTATGTAGGCATCGTAAAAATCTCTTGGACGGGTATTGAACACGCCTCGCCGCAGAATGGTTTCCACCTTTTCAGCCATAACGGTTTCAATGTTATATGCCCACAGCTCATAAGACTTCTCATCGTCAAAAATCTCAAAGAAACTATACGGCACCGCATGGGGCGTAATCGCGTCACCAGTAGATACATCAATACTGAGAGGAGTTAGAAGAGTATCAAACTTGGCATTCAGCATCACGCGGTATCCGCCGTAAATATCATCTTCACGGATGGGAGAAATTGTACCAATCTCGAATATAACGCCGTCATCAAATGCGATGTCGCAAACATACTCCAACGCACTGCGAATTGCTTCCGGTGTAAGAGGCAGGTTTTTAAGCGTGGCATCCATATCCATAGTTGCACGGTTGTCGAGTCCGACAATGGCAGCTACCAACATACCACCCTTTAACACAAACTTCTCTTTGTATTCAGAAGCAGAAAGACGAACGAGCAGGCGCTCAAACATATAGTTCTGCAAGATGACTTGCGCAGGAATATTCTTCTGTTTGGCGATATTCCGTATTTTCGCTTTCAGACTCATTGCTTTACTCACAGAAGCACCTCCAAATACTGCCGCAGGATATTGGACACCCGCATCTTTTTCGCATAAGAATTCAGTTTATTTAAATCCTTCTTCTGGTTCGCGGCATACTGTTTTAATGCCGCAAGAAAAGTTTCTGTCCCAAGTTTGTTACGGCTGCGGATTATATCACAGATTGTGCGTTCAAGGTCGTATGCGGGAACATTATTTCCTGCGGGTGTTTTCAGGATTGTTTTACCAAGTTCAAACAATTCAGGCTTGATGTAATATACTTTGCATTCGGATTTGATTGCCGCGGAAGGAATGCAACCGGATGGGGCCGTAACCGTATGCTCAAATGGCGTTCTGTCGGAAATTCCGTGAAGGTAAAGAGCTGTTTCGTGAGAAAAAACAATTCTTTCGGAACGGTTGCTGATGGACAATAATTCATCCTGCATATCATCCGGAAGAATGTACTGACCTTTTACAATGCGATGGATTTTGTCATCTTTGCATAACTTATGCAGCATCGCTTTAGAGATGCCATGCTGTGCTGCTATTTTCGTTTCAATAATTCCGCCATGCGTTTTTGCGATAACGGCAAGTTCAGTCATATAATTCATCTACTCACCTCGACTATGACAATTCGATAATATTGTACACCTAATTATGACGCAAGTCAACAGACTCATTTTGCGTGCGACTTCCAAAAGTTCTGGCTAAGGCTTCGCGCGATCCAACCGCAATACTTTCGCTAAACTCTTGATTTATTTTAACCGTGTAGAACGTGTAGAAACGTGT
The DNA here is from genome assembly GCA_017520845.1 of Kiritimatiellia bacterium. Lineage (GTDB taxonomy): Bacteria > Verrucomicrobiota > Kiritimatiellia > RFP12 > UBA1067 > UBA1067. The sequence continues at coordinate 51,932 of JAFXEU010000023.1, forward strand.
AACATTACTTTATCGCGACGATAATTAAATGACTACCCTTTTACCGAAACTCAATGGTTTTATCTCTGGGGTTCCGCCCCAGACCCCGCGGCGAAGCCGCATATAAAACCATACCATAATGCCGAAGTAAAAGTCATTTAACATCGTTACGCAGATCCAATGTTACACGTTCCACACGTTCGCGGATGCTTGCGCCCCCTTCGGGTTCGGCTTTGCCGAATCTCCCCTCCGAAGCGAAGCTTCTTCGGCGCATTCCACGGTTATAAAAAACAAAAGCAAAGCAAACTGCAAAGTGGTTTGAAAACGCGAAGCCCTAATCCGAAACGTTAGTGTAGGCATCGGAACCTATCGGAGTTAATTTTAACTTAAGCAACGCGCAGAATCTACCAATTCCACTCTCGAACTCCAACTAATTCTAATCCTGTAAATCCTGTTAATCCTGTCAAAAAAAACTAATCACTAACGACCAGTCACTAATCACTAAACAAAAGAAAGGAAAAACTATGTTCAAAAACATCGACTGGAAAGGCCTCTTAAAGGCCATACTAAAAGCGGCTTTGCCGTTCTTACTCGGCGGGGCTATCGGCGTAACAGCGAGCGGTTGTAGCTCACTCCAAACGCCGCGCACCAAAACCCAAACCTCCGCGATCTACGCGTTCGGGCTACCTGCCATCGTCGTAACCCACGACGCCACCCAAACCGCCGACTACTCCGGCGGCGATACGAACGAGACGATGCAGAGTGGTAGATAGGGGAATGGGGAACGGGGGTGGGGGAATGGGGGTGGGGGTTGGGAGGTGAAGGTTTAAGGTGAAGGTGAACAATGGAGAGTTAAAAGTTTGAGTTCGAGAGCGGAATAGTAAAAATTCCATTCTCGAATTTGAACTTGAGACTCGAACTAAAAAGTGGCACAAGACCGTCCTGTGCTACTATTAACAAAGTCAAAATCAGAAAAAACTTTCCAACAAATGCTCCGGAAACAGTTCGGCAGTGCGGCGACCATAATCGTAGACGCGCTGCATCACCTCTGGGTCGTGGCATACGCGCGAGATTTCGAGCGGCTTTTCAGGCGCAATCAAAATCGCACGCTTTTGGGCGACGCGCTCATCGATATATTCGAGAGTTTTATTGTACCAGACATGGCGCGACTTGAGCGCTTCGTAAATTGCGGGATATCGGTACAGCAAAGGCTTTAAAATGCGGATTTTACCGGACGGAAATTTGCGGTAGCCGCGCGGACGCGTCGTTATGACGATATTTCTTTCAAATCCGATCGATTCGAAATAACGTAGCGGAATACCGTCTGAAAGTCCGCCGTCGAGATATTTGCCGCCGTCGATCTCAACCGGTCGCGAAACGATCGGCATTGACGCGGAAGCGCGTATCCAATCGAGCGCAACGTTATCGCATTTGTCGAGTTTCTTGTAGATCGGCCTTCCAGATCCTGCGTCTGTCGCCACAATATGAAATTCCATCGGATTCGACTCGAAGGCGGCGGTATCGAAAACATCAAGCCTCTCCGGGAGTTCGCGATAGCAGAATTCCGCGCCGAAAAGATCGCCCGTTAAGAGGAGTGACCGCCAAGAGCAGTAACGCGGATCACGGGCGAAACGTTTATTGTATCGTATAACACGACCGATCTGTCCGCTTTTATAGTTACATCCAAAGCATGCGCCGGCGGAAACTCCGATAAGCCCATCGAACTTAAGGCCGCGCTCCATAAAGACATCCAGAACCCCGGCGGTAAAAAGCCCTCTCATAGCTCCGCCCTCAAGAACTAGCCCTGTTTTCTTTTTTGTCATTTTCGACATATTTTCGTTTGCATTTTATTTCCATTAATGAATAGCAGTCTAACTTATCCCGCCTCCAACCGCTCAACAGACCAATCCGAATAAAACGCCGGCACATCGGTCGAGCGGCTCGCCGAGACGACAACCGGAATCTAAGCGGAGACTTTCACGCCGCCTTTGATTTTATTTTTTTATCCCGCGGTTTCACCTAAAATTATACCAAAACACAAGCCCCCTAATATTAAAAATATTTAAGTAATTTTGACACAAAAAGATCTCGCCGCGCCACTTTGGCAGGTTCTCCGAATTCAAACGCGAACGGACTGCAAACTGCGCAGCTTCAACTCAAGATTGAAAAATCGGCGGTTATGATATAAAATATATCCGTTAATAAAATCAGGATACAAGGTCTATGAATATCAAGAACAGTTTCAACTCGTTTACCCGCCGCGGGTTTCTCGCCTCGCTCGGCGCCGCCGCGCTTTTGCCTAAAAAACTCTTCGCCGCGTCGAAGACGGATTTCGACGAATCGCTGGCCGTCTTTCTTTCCGACATTCACGTCAACGGGATAGAGGAATTGGACGGCAAAAAAATAAGCCCTATGGCGCGCAACTATCTCGCAACGACCGTCGCGGAAATCCTGCGTATGGATCCTCTACCGCGCAATGTCTTTATTTTTGGCGATTTAGCTCACGCATCAGGCAGAAACGAAGACTACCGCCGCTCATACAAAGATCTCAAACTTCTAAGCGACGCCGGTATAAAAATTACGATAGGCATGGGCAACCACGACCACAGAAAAGCCTTCCTCGAAGTCTGGCCCGATCATGCCGAAAGAACGGTAATTCCCGGAAACATCCATACCGTAACCTCCCTCCCCGATTACGATTTCATCATGCTCGACTCTCTTGATGAAAAAGACGAGCCCAACGCGTACAATCCCGGCGGCGGTAAACTTTCTCCGGCGGCGCAGGAATGGGTCGCCTCCGAACTGCCTAAATGGCCGCGTCCGTTTTTCCTCGGCGCCCATCACGCGCTTGACGAACTTTATGTCAGCAACGGCGAGAAGCCTCTCAGACACAGGATAAGAAAATTCCCCAACTGCAAAGGATTTATCCACGGCCACAACCACGTATGGAAAACCAACATCACTACCTGGATATCCCCGTACGCGGTACCATGGCTCACCCTGCCGTCGAACGGATTCTGGGGAGACATCGGTTATGTCGTATTCAGGATTAAAAACGAAAACGGCCAAAAGTCGGCCGTCGCGGAACTAAAGCTGAAGGACTTCCACCTTCACGGCCTCGAAGAATCAAACCCGCGCCCCCCGGCGTGGAACGCGCGGTTCAACGACCTTAAAGGGAGCCGGTGCACGTTCATGATATAAAACCGGCATTCAGCGGCGGACGGGCTTTAAGCCTGTCCGCTTTTCTTGTCAGCCGCATACGCGCACGTCGGAAATCTCTCTCACGCCCAAAAGCGCCATCACGAGCCGGTCGATTCCGAGCGCGACTCCGGCGGCAGGACCCATCGCGGAGACGGAGTCGATAAACTCCGTATCGATCGGATAATCAGACTCTCCCGATTCGCGGCGCTCTTCGCGGGCAGATTCGAATCTTTTCAGCTGCTCGCTGGGATCGTTTAGCTCGCTGAAGCAGTTGGCGAGTTCAACGCCGTCCCAATAAAGTTCCCAACGTTCCGCGACATCGCCCCTAAGACGCGAAAGCGACGCCGCCCACGGCGGATAATCGACGAGAAAAACGCCGCCGCCCATCTCCTTTATCGCGGGCTCTATCTTAGTCGCCATATCGAAATCGAACCGGTCGTGATCGCCGTCGACCCAGGGATCCCAGCCCGCAAACTTAAGATACGCTTCGCGAACCTTGAGTTCACGGAACGAGACTTCCCGTTCGGGACTGAATTCTTCCAGAAGCGCGGCCACGAGATTTTTCGTATCGTCCATGATATCGCGGTATGAGCTTTCGCGGCGATACCATTCGATCATCGTAAACTCGGGATTATGTCGAGAGCCCTTTTCGCCGTCGCGGAAACAAGGACCGATCTGATAAATCTTGTCCATCCCCGCAGCGAGCAGTTTCTTCATCTGGAGCTCGGGCGACGCTCTTAGGAAGCCGCCCGTAGCGACCGGCGGGCAGTCGATGTTCGTCTCGGGCGCTGGCGCGGCGATTCTCACGGGTGTTTCGACCTCGACGAAACCGAGCGCGTCGAAAAACGAGCGAATACGCGAGACAATGCGCGATCTTTTAACGAGAAGGTCTATATCCACAGACTACTCGTACCTTTCGAGCCATTTCGAAAGCCTGTCGCCGAGACGCTTCTCGAGCCATGGCGTCACGCGCCAATAGTCGCGAAGATCGAGATATTCGCTCACAGGTCCGCTCTGACCGGGCTTTACACCCCAGACGCACTTCAAAAGAATATTGCGCGCCGTCGCTTCGCTCGAAACAAACTCAATTACCTGGGTCCTGAAGCCGAGAATGCGCAGAATCTGCGCGCGGAAAGAATCGGTCAGGATATCGCAAAGTCTCTCGCGCAGAATCGACTGGCGCATGAGACCTGCAAACGCGCCCTTATCGTCAAGCGTCTTCTGGAGTTCATGCTGGCAGCAGGGAGCCGAAAGAATATAACGGGTCTTCCATTCGACGCCTTTAGCGAGCGCCTCGTCGGTCGCCGTATCGCAAGCGTGAAGCGAAACGACAAGATCAATCTCCGGGCGCTCGGCGGCGCCCGGCGCGAGAACGTCGGCGGGATTGAATTTTTCAAGGTCGCTCTCGACAAAAATCACCTTATCGGCGAGATCGAGACGTTTCGCCATCTCCTTCGCCGCGCTTATAACGTCGTTGCGGCGGTGGACGCCGACAATTCTGACGTCGCTGAAGCCCAAGACTTCGGTAAGATAAGGATAAAGGCTTATCGTCAGATACGCTTTGCCGCAGCCGCAGTCGATTACGGTAAACGTTTTGGCTTTGTCCGCCTCGGTCGCGTCTGAAAGCGTCTCGGCGACGACTTTCAAAAACTCGTTGACCTGATCGTATTTGCCGCGCATCGACGCGCGGATATTGCCGGAGCCGTCGCTTAAGCCGATAGTCCTCAAAAGCGAGGCCGACTCGAAACTCGTAAGCGGAAGCTTCTTGACGCGGTCGTGGGGCTTTACCACGACTTCGCGGTCCATCGCACCCGAGCGCGAAACGAGAACGCGCCCCTTTTTCGTGACGCGGACGTGAAGATCGCCTTTCGCCGTCATAAGATGGAGATCGCGCGCTCCACGCTGGGCGATGATCTCCTCGAGTCCGTCGCGCGCGTCGTCAAGCTCGAAATTCTTGACGCGGACCTGACCGTCGTCCGTCATTTCGGCCTGAAAAAGTTTCCTGCCGCCGATGACGACGGGGCGCATCGCAATCTTGAACGCCTTGCCGTTGCGCCTCACCGACTGGACGATTTTCATAAAGCCTTCGCCGAAAACACCAGTGCGGATTTCTTCCTGAAGGGCTTCTTCCAATTCAAAGCGTTCCATGGGTATATCCTTAAATTGTTGATCTCACGAAGACTTTCTCTCGCGTGCCTTAAGGAACATCCGGAGCGGCGCACCTTCGAGACCGAAACGCGCGCGGATGTTCTTCTCAAGATAACTTAAATACGCCGGCGTGACAAGTTTCGGATCGTTCACGAAAAGACGTATCGTCTGGGGGTTCGTCGAGACCTGCAGCGCGTAGTAGATCTTAAGGCGCTTACCCTTCATCATCGGAGAAAGCGTCTTCTTTGTCGCCTTGACGAGAACGTTGTTGAGCATACCAGTCGGAATACGCTCACATGCCGAAGCCGCGGCGCGGTCGATCGCCTCGACAGTACGGCGGATATTGTAGCCGGACTTGTTCGAGCAGTAGACAACTGGAGCAAAGTTCAAGAACGGCATCATCGAGCGGAGAGCCTCGGTAGCCTTCGTCTCCGTAATCCCCTGCTCCTGCGCGAGATCCCATTTGTTCATAAGGACGACGCAGCTGCGGTTGGCGTCGAGGATTTTCCCGGCGATGCGCTTATCCTGCAGCGTCGGGCCCATAATCGGATCCATCACGAGAAGTACGACATCCGCCTCCTCGATCGCCTGTTCCGAGCGGAAAAGCGATAAGTTGTCGACCGATGTCTTCGACATCTTCGTGTGAGGCTTCATGCCGGCTGTATCAACCAGCATGTAACGCCGCGCCTCCGGGCCGGAGCCGATGGTGAACGGAACCTCGACCGCGTCGCGCGTCGTACCTGGAATTTCAGATACGATCACGCGCGGCGCTTTAAGAAGTCGGTTGACGTAAGAGCTCTTACCCGCGTTGGGGCGCCCTACGATGGCGACGCGAAGAGGACGCTTCGCGGCCTCCTCGGCCTCGTCGACCTTCGGAAGAACTTCGACTACGCGCTTTAAGAGCGTATCGACGCCGCGGGAATGTTCCGCCGAGACGGGGAAGACCTCAAGACCGAAGCGGTCGTACTCGTGGGCGCGCCAATCCTCGTCGGCGGTATCGCACTTGTTCGCGGCGATCATGCACGGAACACCCGACTCTCTCACGCGCTTGATAACCTCGGCGTCAAGAGGCGTAATGCCCTCGCGCGCATCAACGACGATAATACAGACGGCAGAGTCTTCAACCGCAAGAGCCGCCTGAGAACGCGTCTCCTCATCGAGAGGATCGCGGGTGACGCGCTTATCGAACGCGATTCCGCCCGTATCGACGAGCATGACGCGGCGGTTTAAAATATCGACTTCACGTGTAACACGGTCGCGCGTAACGCCGGGCTGATCGAAAACGATGGCGACGCGCTTTTTCGCGATGCGGTTGAAAAGCGCGCTTTTTCCCGTATTGGGACGGCCTACTAAACTTACTACATTCATAACTTCTCCTGAATCAGCGCATATTATACCAAATTTTACGAAATGATAGTTAATTCAGAACGGAAGAGTGAAATAAACGGGATAATCAGTGGATGCGGAATTCCTGACTTTCGGCTCCACCCAGAATCCTCCCGCAGTCGGATTGAAGACGGTTATCTGATAAAGCTGGTAATCTGACGAGGCTCGTCCAAGGAAGGAAGCGGCATGCGTTCCTTGGCCAAACGGATGGCCTTAATAAGAAACGCCATATTCTTTCCGAGTCTGCGCATGATCTGCAGGCCCTCGGCGTCCTCTTTGGCTTCGCCGGGCGCCGCGCCGTGTACATTGTTCCAATAACTTGATGAAACGACAGGCATGTTGGAAATCGTGAAATACTTGTTTAAAACGTCAAACGTCGCCGTCGTTCCGCCCCTGCGCGCTACGGCTACGGACGCGCCGACCTTCATGGTCTTGTCGAATTTTGACGAGAAAAAAAGGCGATCTAAAAACGAAACCAGCGTTCCTGCGGGAGAAGCGTAGTAGACGGGCGAACCGACCACAAGACCATCGGCGTCTTTAAACTTGTAGAGTACCTCGTTGACGAGATCGCGAGTCACGCACTCCTTAAGAGCGTTGCATTGACCGCAGGCCAGGCAGCCTCGAAGCGGCTTCGAGCCGACATGGATTATTTCGGTATCAACGCCTTCAGAGCGCAGAGTCTCGCTCACTTCATTGAGAGCGACGAACGTGTTTCCGTTACTTTTCGGACTGCCGTTTATGAGTAACACTTTCATTTTTAAGAACCTTTTTATATTGCGGTTTCGGATTTTAAAATTCCACATTCAACAGGCTAACGGAAATCATACCATATTTATCCCCTCTTGGCATTAAAATAACTGTCTTTTTCGAAGGCGAGGCAGGACGGCCGCCGAATATTTTGATATACTTTCCGTCATGGAAAGACTTACTATACAAGTTGGAAGTTACGAGGTTAACTGTTCGATAATCTCTGAAAACGGCAAAGCGTGGATCGTGGACCCGGGACACGAGGGTGCGCGCATCGCCGCGCTTCTTGAGAAGAAAGGTCTCGAGCCTGAAGCGGTTCTCCTCACTCACGCCCACTTCGACCACATTACGGGAATCGCCGAGCTACAAAGGCTTTTCCCGAATCTTCCCGTTTATATCCATAGCGAAGATACGGTGATGTTCGGTCATCCCTTCAATCAGATGCCGGGCGAATACGCCTCAATCGGCGTTCCCGCCAACATACGCGACGTAAACGAGCTGAAAATCTGCGAGGTCATCCACACCCCTGGCCATACGCCCGGCGGCGTCTGCTATCACTTTGCAAACGACAAACTTCTTTTAAGCGGCGATACGCTTTTCGCGGGCTCCATCGGGCGGACAGACTTCCCTGGCGGCAGCATGTCGAAAATGATGGAATCTCTTAAAAAACTCATGACTCTGCCGGACGATACGCTCGTAATCCCGGGCCACGGCTCCCATACCACGATCGGTAGAGAAAAAACATCAAATCCGTATCTCGTCTGACGGCAAAGCTTTCTACAAGCTTCAGTCCGTTTTAATCCGCAACAGAAGAGGCCGCCCTTTCGGGACGGCCTCTTTCGCTGTAACAATACACGTTTTATCAGAAGCTCCAACCGTCACGGATGAAGGGCTTGACGAGATTGTTGGCGGCGTCAAGGTCGAACTTCTGGGCTGAGGAGTTCCACTTGAGCGTCTTGCCGGGCAGCTGCTGCGCGACGCATCCGACGAGAATACCTTCCATCTGAGGAATGCAGTATTCGATATCGGAGAAGCAGCGCGAATGAGTCTGCTCGTAATAATGCCCCTCGCCGCGGATGGCGAGAAGGAATTCGCCGTAATGCCCCTCGGCGAAGCCCTTCATCTCGACCGTCGACTTGCCGCCTGCGACTTCGCCGGACGAGCTAGAGCAGAACGGAATGGTACGGGCGACGACCTTTGCGGCCTCGTGCTGGAAGATGTCCTTGAACTCCTTGTCGTCGTTAAGGGCGAGAGCGCACTTCGCGCCGTAGTCGTCCTGCATGAGAACGGCACCCTTCGAGCCGATAATGTAGCAGCCCGTATTGGGAACCTTGCCGTTGTGAGTAGCGGCCCACTTGGGCATAATCGCCGCGTCGGGCTTCTCGTTACCGTCGTACCAATACAGCGTGACCGCGGGAAGTTTGACGCCGGGACGGACCTTGGAATCGCGCTCCTTGTAGGTGAGCTTGACGACGGACTTGAGAGGATAGGCGATGTCGTTCTCGGAAACGATCTTCGTGCAGACGGCGTCGGAAACTGCGCCGAGCTCAAGGCCGCGGAAAGCGAGGTTCATCGTGTGGCACGCCATATCGCCGAACGCGCCCGCGCCGAAATCGAAGAAGCCGCGCCATGTGAAGGTATGGTAGACGTTCTTGCCGAGATTCCAGGGATCGTAAACATCAGCATCCTTGGGATACTGATCAAGGAACGGACGCTTCTTGGCGGTGCCGAGCCAAGCGTCCCAGTTAAGGCCGGGACGGATCTTGTCGCCCTTCGGGTGAGACTTGACCCAATCGGCGACTCCCTTGCCCTGAGGCCAAACGGGACGATTAGTCCAAACGTGAACCTCCTTAACGTCGCCGAGAATTCCGCTCTGAATAACCTCGGTGCAGCGGCGCATCGAGTTGAGCGAAGAACCCTGGTTGCCCATCTGAACGATTACGTTGTTCTCGCGGGCGGTCGTCTCGAAATACTTGTTCTCCCAAAGCGTTCTTACGAGAGGTTTCTGGACATAAACGTGAATACCCTGCTTCATCGCGCCGATCGCGATGGCGGCGTGGGCGTGATCGGGCGTCGAAATCGTCATCGCGTCAATACCGAGAATACCGGCATCGTCGAGAAGTTTGCGGTAGTCGGTATAGAACGGGATCTCGTACATATCAAGATCAATTCCGTCTCTGATAAGAGCCATCTGAGCCTTCTCACGCATCGAATAGTCTGCGTCGCAGAACGCGACCATCTCGGCGAGACCTGTCTTGATCATCGGCGTCCAGTCGCTGTAACCCTTACCCATAACGCCGACCGCGGCGAGACGGATTTTGCCGTTACGTCCGCGACCGATTGAAAAACATCCGCTGGCGCCAATCGCGGCCGCACCGGCAATACCGCGCAGGAAACCTCTTCTGCTTGCAGTGATATTCATTTTATCTCCTTTATTTTAGTTTATCTTTCAGATTCAATAATTGTTTTGCCGCTGTATCGCGACTCCTCGGCGAGAAACGCGATGCGGTGCGACTCGAGCGCAGCGTCGAGAAGCTTGGTATAACGTTCAGGCGAAGCGTCTCTTACGAGCTTGACGAACTCGGTCATGATCTCGCGGTCACCGCCGCCGTGATGGCCCGTCTGAGCGGGGATTATCGTCGTCGAATCGCCGAGGAACGGCATAATTTCGATCTTGCGCTCGTCGGCGATGATCTCGCCCTTCGTTCCGTAAAAGTGGGTCACGCGCGTTCTCTGCTGGGAATAGCTCTCCATCTCGAGAATAATCGTAAGCCCGCCTTCGTATTCCATAAGAACGGTCTGATGATCGACGGAATCGTTGCCGCACGCGTAAACGCAGCGCCCATAAGGCGATGTTTCGATCATCTTTAAAATGGCCTCGTCGGACTCGTCGGCGAAGTGATACCTGAGATCGGTGCGGTCGTAATAAAGCTTGTAAGCGTCAAACGCGCACTTCTCGCGAACGGCGGCGGGACAGTCCTTGCAGCGGTCCGCCGCGCCCTCGGGCTTATTCTCCGGTCTCCAATGAAACAGCGAACCGAAACTCGATATCTTGGTGCACTTTTTGCCCTTCGTCCACCATTCGATGAGATCGAAGTCATGGGTGCACTTATTAACGAGCATGCCCGTACCCTTGTCTTCGACGGACCAGTTTCCGCGGCAATAGGCATGGGACGCCTTGCCGTACGAAATCGCGGCGAGGTGATGAACGCTCGTAAGGTCTCCGATGACACCCGAAGTGATCACTTCGCGAAGCTTCTTGTAGAACGGCGCGAAACGGAGAACGTAACCTGTCAGAACGAGACGGCGCGCCTTTATCTGGGCGTTGCGGATCGCTATGCATTCGTCCCACGTGCAGCCGATGGGCTTTTCGAGAAGCACATGATAGCCCTTCTCGAGCGCCATCACGCAGGCGTCGTGATGGAGACGGTCGGGAAGAGCGATGATCACGGCGTCGGCGGGAGTATCAGACTCGAGCGCATCCTCCCAACGCTTCCATGTAGGAATATCGGGATCATCCGGAAACTCGGCGACAGGATCAGCGAGTCCCGCGATGATGAAGTCCTCGGGATGGGTTTTGGCATAGGCCGCGTAAGCGCGGCCCCTTATGCCGTAACCGAGTATAATCGCCCTTACCGGAGCTTTCATCAGATCTCGACCTTCCAGCCGTTGCAATCGCCTTCGCGCTTGAGCGTCATTCCGACGCCCGTGCCGTTGGCGAAGTCCATCGCCTTCGGATCCCAGTCGAAGCCGCAATCGTACTGATAGCTCATGTTGCACAGGAGGCAGAGCGTGCAGCTGCGGCCGCCGACTTCGGCGGGCGTGATCGTCTGCTCGCGCGACTCGACGCACTCGCAGAAGTTCTGAATGTGGTTGGCGCTCTTGTAGAGATCGGCCTTGCGGATAATCTTGGCGTAATCGGCCTCGATCTTGTCGAGAGCCCTGGCGAGCTTGTTGTCCTTCTTGGCGGTCGCCGCGGTGCCGTAATCCTTGCCGACGGATTCGACGACAACCCTGTCCTTCATATAGGAAAGGTCCTCAAGGCCCTTGCGAATCGCAAAATCAGGCTTCTTGGCCGTGGCGTCGAAACCGACCCAGACGGCAATCTTACCGCGGTTGACGGCAACGATACCGTTCGTACCGTAAAAGACCGTTCCCCAAACGCCAAACGGTCCGTGATAAAGCTCAACATCGCCGTAAGACTTCTTGAAGAGCATCTTCATACCGAACTGACGGCGACCGCCATGGTAAAGATCCGTGGAATAAGGCTCAACCGAAGGAATGATCTTGTAAGGACCGGACTTATCCATATCAAGACCCCACTGGGCAATATCGAGGTGGTGAGCACCCCAGTCGCCGTTGTACCCGGAGCCGATATCGTCGTCGAAGCGCCAGAACATCGGATAGAAATGGTTTACGCCGCGGGGAGCGAGCTGATCGGAATAGGGGCGCATCTTCGCGGGGCCGAGCCACATCTTCCAATCGACGTCGGGATTGGGCTTGCCTTCGCTCGCCGCGTTCTTAGGATCGTCCCAGAAACGCACGGGATGGGAAGGACCGCCGAGCTTCTGACCGCCGCGGCCGTAGTTCGCGTCGACATACTTGACATCGCCGATAAGACCGCCGCGCACGAGCGAAACGGCATCGCGGAATTCGCGCCAACTGCGCTGCATGGAGCCGGTCTGAAAGATGCGGCCGTACTTCTTCTGGGCGGCGATGACCTTCTTGGACTCGTCGATCGAGAACGTAAGAGGCTTCTCGCAGTAGACGTCCTTACCATGCTTCATCGCCTCGACCGCGATGTACGCGTGCCAATGATCGGGCGTACCGATGCAGACGATTTCAATCGAAGGATCCTGAAGAACTTCGCGGAAATCGTAGACGACCTTGCACTTGTTGTTCTTGTATGCCTTGTTGACCTGCTCGGCACCGGCCTTGGCGCGGACCTTGTCGCAATCGCAAACGGCGACAACCTCTACGTTGGGAGCGTAGGCGGGGTTGAGGAACGACTTTAAAAGAACGGTGCGCATCTGAATGCCGTAGCCGATCATAGCGGCCTTGCGCTTCTCGCCGGGCTTAAGAGGACGAACGCCCGTCTTCGTGGTATTGCAACCTGCGAGTGCAGCTGCGGCGGCTGTGCCGAAAATAAAGTTTCTTCTGTTGAGCTTCATGATGTTTCCTTTTAGTTTAGAGTTCAGAGTTCAGTGTTTAGAGTTTAGAGTTTTCAACTTCTTAAATAGGCGCTGTACGCGCAGTAGGTCTGATGGCAGTCGAACTTCGACGCGATCTCCCACGGAGCGTGCATGTTGAAAAGCGGAGTTCCCATGTCGAGAACCTTCATGCCGAAGCGCGACATGTACTGGGCGATGGTTCCGCCGCCGCCCTTCTCCATCTTTCCGAGTTCGGCCATCTGCCACGTTACGCCGCCCTCGTCCATGATCTTGCGGATTTCGGCGACGAACTCGGGACCGCAGTCGCTTGAACCGCCCTTTGACGTTCCGCCGGTGTACTTGGAAGCGGCGGGACCCTTATGGAGATACGCGGCGTTGCCGGTCGAATTGACGTCAGGGAAATGCGGATCGAAGGCGGCGGTCACGTCGGCCGAAAGCATGGACGAGCGCTCGAGCGCGCGGCGGACCATAATGTCGCGCGCGTCCTTCTCCTGGCGTTCGATGAATTCGGCGACCGTGTTCTCAAAGAAGCTCGACTGCATGCCCGTCGACCCCATCGAGCCGATCTCCTCCTTGTCGCACATGAGAATCGAAGCGGTGACTTCGGGAGTTTTACCTTCCGCAGCGTCGATGAGAGCCATAAGCCCGGCGAACGAGCAGACGCGGTCGTCGTGGCCGTATCCGGCGATAAGCGCGCGGTCGAAACCGACTTCGCGCGGCATTCCGGCGGGAACGATCTCAAGCTCGGCGGAAAGAAGATCGGCCTCGTCGATTTTATACGTCTTCTTCAGATATTCGACTAAAGCGTTCTTATCGCCCTTGGGCGCGGCGTCCTTGTCGTCGTCCTTTTTGGCCTTCGCGTAGGTCGACCAGCCGATAACATCGAGATCTTCGGCGGGGAAGAATTCGTCACGCGTCTTCTTAGCCTGATCGTAACCCAAATGGGGAAGAATATCGCTGATGAGAAAGATCGGATCGCCCGGCTTGTCGCCCACGGCGATATCGACATTGGAGCCGTCCTTGCGGATCACCGTTCCGTAAAGCGCGAGCGGCATCGTAAGCCACTGGTACTTCTTGATTCCGCCGTAGATGTGGCAGTCGAAATAGACGAGACCGCCCTTCTCATAGAGAGGTTTCGGCTTGAGATCAAGTCTCGGCGCGTCGGTATGGCCGCCTACGACTTTGAGCCCGGTCTCGGCGATCGGCTTTCTGCCGATGACGGCGGCCATAATCGTGCGGCCTTCATAACCGCGGTAAACCTTGTCGCCCGCTTTGAGTTTTTTAAACGACGAAAGTTCCTTGAACCCCTTCGCCTCAAGGCGACGGACGCTCTCGGAATAACTCAGGCGCTCGGTCTTCGCGGTGCCGAGATATTCCATATATTCTTTACAATATTTCTCAAGAGACAGATATTTCATTTTCATACTTTTAAAATTATAGCAAATACAAGCCTGATTCTTCCATAGTTTTTTTGGAAAATCAATACTTCACGGACGGGCGGCGGCGGTAATCATAAATAGCCCACATGACAAGCGCCGCGGCCATGTACCACACCGCGCATTCCAGCAGCGACCATTTCTCTATTTCAAAGTTCGACCAGCCCATGGCGCCGGCGAGATGCGCCAAAGCCAGCAGCACGGATGTCGTCATGTGCGCCGCAGCGCTGAAAAAGCCCGCAAGAAAAGACGAAACATAGCTGAAAGTAACGCCCAGCGCGGTCAGAACAACGCTCAAACCCGCGATCGGCACGGCGATAACGTTCACAAAAAGACCGCTCGGGGTGATAACGGCGAACGTTGCCGCTATTATCGGAACGCCGAAAATCCAGGCTACAGCCGTAGGGGCGAATACCTTGACAAAATTACCTTTCACGCCTTTCGCTATGTGATTCCACATGACAAGACCCAGCATGACGGCGAATGAAAGCTGGCTGCCCGTGCTGACGAGCATTTCCGGGGAGAAAACATGCACCAGCGCGAAAGTCTGGGCCCACGCCGTCAAAGGATCGCTCCTTCGCCAGAACAGCGCTGCCGTCCAGCAGAGCGACGCCATCATTCCCGCTCTCACGGCGCTGGGACCCGCGCCGACGAGCAGAACATAAAACCATATAAGCGGAACAAGGACGATCGCCCGGAAGCGCGAAGGAAATCCCGTAAACGACAGAAGAACCGAAAAAAACTTCGCGATGATCAGGACATGCAGACCGGAAACCGCGAAAAGATGCGCCATTCCCGAATCGACGAATGCCTTGCGCGTCTCAGGGCCGATATGGGAACGCTCACCCAGAAGGAGAGCCTTGTTCAAAACCTCGACCTCGTTTTTCCCGCGAAGCCCCGCTCCGACGCGGGAGGAGAATTCAGATCGCGTGCGCGCGACAAAACCGCCGACAGAGGAACGGGAAGATGAATCCTCGACACGTTTGGCTTCGGACCCGTTTCCCCGCACCCAGAAGCGCCTTCGGCCGAAAAAACCGTCTCGCGTTTCTCGCCCCATCCATCCCCGGCAGAGCCAGGTTTCACCCTCTCTTGGAACCGCCTCGCCGTCCGGAACGTAAAGATTTACAAGCACTTTTATGCCGCGCACCTCTTCCGGAAAAACCACCTTTCTGAAACCGCGGGACTCTTCGTGGAATTTCACGGACGACGGTATCGTAAAAACGGATTCAACAGGCTTTCCACGATTCAGTTCGGTCAGTTCGACAATCGTACGCGTACGCTCCGATATGCAGCTCCATGCAATAGCCGCCCCCGCGAAAAACACGCCCGGCAAGGGCCAGAACCGCCATCTGCAGCCGAAGGCAAAAAGCGTAACCAGAACGCCTGCCACAGCCACCGGCGGCCAGGCGGGATGCATAAACGGCAGCATAAACGCAACAGCCTCGCCGAAAGCGAGCGCCGCGCATAACGCAAACCATTTAGCCGCCGCCGTTGTTTTCATTTTTTCTTCCTTCACAATCCGCTGCGCAAAGTCAAAAGAAGAAACGCGATATGCAATCGGCCCCTTTATGAGAGAATCACGAATCGATCACCATAAAGCGGGTGTTACGGGGAACCATCATATCCAGTTCCTTCATATCGTCTTCTCTCAATTCGATGCCGCAACGTCCGAAATAATCCGTAAGGTTCGCCGGCGTTCTGTAATCGCCGGGCTTTACGAGGGCGTTTTTCGCCCCGTCAACGATGAAATAACGTTTGAATATCTTGCCGTTCAGATAGAGATCGACTGCCCTGAGACGGCTCCTGAGCACAAGATAGAAACGCGGATGGTTCATGACTTTCATCTCACGGCCGACGACCAGTCTGGCAGCGTCCGTCAAACCGTTGAGCTTCATGAACGACGCGAGGGTTGAACCGTGCTCGCTCGCGATGCGCGAGGCCGTATCTCCGCTCTTTACCTTGATGCGCGCCACCCACTGCGGATTGTTCCTGTCGAACAGCCAGCTTAAATTCAGCTGCCCGAGACGGGGCAGCAGCTCATCGGCGACTGCCGCCGCGTCGGCCGTGCGCAACGCGAGAATCTGCTCGATCGTCGAGATCTGCATCTCGAGTTCTCCCGCCTCGGCGGATTTTTCAAGCCGCAGCAGCAGGCTGCGCAGTTTGGGCGAGCGGCCTTCAAGACGGCCTATATTGACGGGAGGCACGTTACTCAAAATTTCAGAAGCCTTGTGGTTTCGGGCCTCTATGGCGTGAGCGGGCTCTTCGGAACGTGAAACCGCGTCCGACTCCGAAGATATCCGCCCCAGCACCGTAACGATAAACGAAATCGCCGCGACAACGACAATGGCGACAACGATCCACCCGAGACCGGACGACTCGTTGCGCCGGTCCCGGGGGTCCGTCTCTATACCGTATTTAAGCCTTGTCAGCGACATAGTCCGCTTTTATTTCTGCTCCGGGGCAGACTCTTCAAATACGCCCTGCACGCAGGCGCGAAGAACTTCCATGCGTCCGTCGGTCGTCTCGACGATGAACGATTTCTCGGTGGCCTCGACGATCGTGCCGATGATGCCGCCCGCGAAAATGATCTTGGCGCCCGCGCGGAGCTCGTCGATCATTTTACGGCGCTCTTTCTCCTTGCGCTGCTGCGGACGGATAAACATGAAGTAGAAAATGGCGATAAGCAGCAAGGGCATCATAAAACCCGCCCACGGTGAGCCTCCGGCGTTCGCCAGCATCAAGCAACTGTTCATTTTGTATTTTTCTCCTTGGTTGTTTTTTATTTGTTGACGTTAAATCTTTTCAGGCGCGGTATCGGCGCGGACCTTCTCCTTCCAGTCGAAGAAAGTCCCGTCGGCGATCGCCGCGCGCATATCCTTCATAAAGCGGTTGAGCGCGTAGACGTTGTGTATCGTCAGAAGCCGCAAGCCGAGAATCTCGCCCGCATGCAGGAGATGGCGCACGTAGCTGCGCGTGAAGTTTCTGCAGCAGTAGCAGTCGCACCCCTCCTCGACGGGACTCTGATCAAACTCCCACTTCGCGGCCTTTATGGCGACGTTGCCCTTACGAGTAATCGCCGTACCGTGGCGCGCGATGCGGGTGGGGATCACGCAGTCGAACATATCGATGCCTCTTGCGACGCACTCCGCCATCTGATGCATGACTCCGAGCCCCATAACGTAGCGCGGCGCATCCTTCGGCAGATACGGAACGCTCGCGTCGACCGCCTGATACATATATTTCTCTGGCTCTCCGACGGAGACTCCGCCGACGGCATAACCGTCGAAGCCGATCTTAACGAGCTCCTCGGCGCAACGGCGGCGGAGATCGTCGTAGACTCCGCCCTGAACGATACCGAAGACGAGCTGTCCGTCGGCGTGGGGCTGATCCTTCGACGCCTTCGCCCAGCGGAGAGTCTGCTCGACCGACTTCGTCGCGCGCGCGCGGTCGCACGGATATGGAAGACATTCGTCGAAGACCATCGCGATGTCGCTTCCGAGAATGCGCTGCATCTCCATAGACTCCTTCGGTCCCAGGAAGAATTCGTGACCGTCAAGATGCGAATTGAAGCGACACCCCTCTTCGGTGATCTTGCGCATCTTCGCGAGCGAGAAGACCTGAAAACCGCCGGAGTCGGTGAGTATGGGGCCGTCCCACCTCATGAACTTATGGAGGCCTCCCGCAGCCGTGATGACGTCCTTCCCGGGGCGAAGCATGAGATGGTACGTATTTCCCAAAACGACTTGCGCGCCGTTCTCGACAAGGTCACGCGGCTCGAGAGCCTTCACCGTTCCGAGAGTGCCGACATCCATGAAAACAGGCGTCTCCACGACCCCGTGAGCCGTGTAAAGCCGCCCCAGACGGGCGTTTGTGCGTATATCTTCTTTTATTACTTCGAATGTCATTGACGAGTATTGTATCAAAAAACAGTTGCCTTATGAGAAAAAATGGTGTATCATTTTATACGTTGAATCTTGGAATAGATGAAACACAACCTTAAAAGAAAGAAATCTAACTAAAAACAAGCATCATAGAGGACAAATCTTTTATGAATAAAGCATTGCACGTATTCGTATACTTATTCCTCATCCTTACAGGTGTTGCGTTTTACTACACATACGAAGTATATAAGGATAAAGAAGAACTTTCCGACCGCAACAACCTGTTGCGGAAGTACATCCGCGAAATCGTCATCAACATCGAGGACAGCAGCGAATACAAGTCCGCCGCGAAGGGGCCCGCCGATGACGAGAATTCCGATTCCCAGCCTTACAAAAAGGACACGTCCCCGACTGATGCCGAGTGGTCCAACAAATACGTAGCCACCGAGGGCAGACCCGCCCAGCGCACGCAGGACGAAATTCAGATGGAGAACGTTCTCAGAGGTTCCGAAAACTGGTCTTACGATCTCGAGAAGAACGATCACAAGACGAAGACGTGGAATCCGAGCACCGACGACAAGAAGCTTCGCACCATCTACGTCGACAGCGAGGCGGCCGGAAAAGTCACCGACGGCTCCGAGGCCGACAGATTCCTCAGATCAATCGTGGACGCATGCAAGGCCCAGAGAGAACGCCTCAACAAAACGCGTGACGCGCTTCCCTCCCTGCGCCTTGTCATCGAAGACCTCGTTAAAGAGATCAACGGCCTCAAGCCGCAGATCCGCGACGCCAACGCCACGATCATCGCCCGCGACGTGACTATCGAGGATCTTACGGGCCAGAAGACCAAGCTCGAGAGCGAGCTCGTCGAGCGCAAGTCTGAAATCGAGCGACTCAAGGGCGATGTCATTTCCCTCAAGGACGAAGTAACCTCCGCCAAGGAAGAGACCGAAACGGCCAAGGAAGAGCTCGCCAAGGAAAAAGAGATGGTCGAGAAGCTTAAGAAGATGGTTCAGGATCTTCAGAAGAGCATCTACAGCCAGGCGGCGGTAGCCGGCAACAACGCCGGTGAAGTCGGCAGCGCCGTCACGTCCGTCTCCGCCGGCAACAAGGGCAAGATCATCGAGGTCGACAACGACGCCGTCTTCGCGATCATCGAAGTCACGCCCGAAGCGATGAAGGAGCTCAAGGGCAACGACCTCATGAGACCTCTCCCGCTGCTTGAGTTCGTCGTAACGCGTCCCGGCTTCAATGGTCCCGCCGGTGAAATCGTCGGCCGCATCCGCCTGAGACAGGAAGTCGTCGGCAAGAACTGGATCATCTGCGACATCCTCGCCAACTGGTCCCAGGACAATCTCAAGAAAGACGATGTCATTATCGCCGACTAAATTTGCGCTGGCGGTTCTCGCCGGGCTCCTGCTGGGCGGCTGCATAGCCGACTCTGCCGAAGACTCCCAGCTCCCGTGGTCTTCAAACAGATCATGGGAGGGGCTGATGCCCATCGCGCCTTCGGTGATGGACCGCTACGATTAACGGAGTCTTAAGTGATAGAGAACACAATCATCACAAATACGGAAAGCGGCGTTCGATTGGACGCCGCTTTATTGTCGCACTGTCGGACATCGTCTCGCGCATTCATCCGCGAAGCGATCGCTCGGGGCGATATACTTCTCAACGGCCGAACCGTGCCCAAAGGAATAAAGCTAAAAGGCGGAGAGCGGATCACGGTAGTGCGGCTTATGGAATCTGCCGACAATCTCGTGAAGCCTAACGCGTCGATCAGACTTCGGACCGTTTTCGAGGACGATGCCCTTCTCGCTTTCGACAAGCCGTGCGCGATGCCTGTTCAGCCGCTGTCGTGCGACGAAACGGGGACATTGATGAACGGCGTCGTGGCGCGCTATCCGGAGTGTACGCCGTTGGGCGACAGACCTCTTATGGCGGGAGCTCTCCATCGTATAGACGCAGACACCTCCGGTCTCGTTCTCGTTGCGCGCTCGGCGGAATCGTTCGAAAATCTCCGTGCGCAGTTTTCGGCGCAAACGGTGCGAAAGACATACCTCGCTCTCGTCGAAGGCGCCGTCGCCATCGGAGGAACGCTTGAGAACGATCTTATACACGCCCCTTCGCTTCCGTTCTGCAGAATGATCGACTACCGCAACAACCGGCTTTGCGAATCGGAAAAAGCGAAGACGCGACCTTTGCACGCTGTAACTCAATTCAAGCCAATCGCAAGAACGTGCGTCGAGAACGAAGAGCGCACACTTCTGGAAGTTACGATTTATACGGGCGTCACCCATCAGATACGCGCGCAGCTCGCGATGGCGGGAATGCACATAATCAACGACCGTCTTTACGGCGCTTTCGCGATCGAGAACCAGACCGGTCATTGTCTCCACGCGTACTCGGCCGGATTCAATCACCCGATCACCGGCGAAGAGACGGTAATCCAGACGGAATACCCGCCGTGGGCGAAATTTTAATTTCCGCTACTTCCGCTCTATATTGGCGCCGAGCGCTTTCAGATTTTCCTCAACAGCCACATATCCGCGGTCGATCACTTTCGCGTTGTTGATCGTCGAGACGCCCTTCGCGGCGAGCGCGGCGATGACGAGCGCGATGCCGGCGCGGATGTCGGGAGACGTAAAGGATCCCGCGTAAAGCTGCGACGGGCCTGTCACGACGACGCGATGGGGATCGCACTGTACGATCTTGGCGCCCATCTGACGCAGGCTGTCGACGAAGTAAAGACGCGACTCGAACATTTTCTCGAAGAAGAGGCAGGTGCCTCGCGTCTGGGTCGCGAGAACGATCAGTACCGACATCATGTCCGACGGGAAAGCGGGCCAGGGACCGTCGGAAACAGACGGTATGACGTCGCCCAGATCATAGCGCATTTTAAGACGCTTTTTCGGGATATACCTCAAGGTCTTCTCTTTAGCGTCAATCGTCCATGTTACTCCGAAGCGCTTGAACGCACCCTCCATTACGGCGAAAGGCTCGGGATCGATTCCCGTAAGAAGAATCTCACCGCCCGTAACCGCCGCCGCAGCCACATACGAGCCCGCCTCGATATAATCGCACCCGACACGCGCCGTGCACCCCGTAAGCGTTTCAACCCCTTCGATGGAAATGAGATTGGTCCCCGCGCCTGTTATCTTAGCGCCCATCAGATTAAGCATATTCGCCAGATCGACGATATGCGGCTCGCACGCCGCGTTGTAAATGACAGTTCTGCCCTTCGCGAGCACGCTCGCCATGAGAATATTCTCGGTAGCCATAACGCTCGCTTCGTCAAGAAGTATTCTCGCCCCCTTCAGTTCTCCTTTGAAGCGAAGAGTCTTGCGGCCCGCGACGGCTTTGGCTCCGAGGGCCTTAAAGCCCGCGAAATGTGTGTCCAGGCGCCTGTGTCCGATGGCGTCTCCGCCGGGGGGCGGCAACGACGCGCGCCCGACGCGCGCAAGCAAAGGCCCCGCAAAAAGGAAACTCGTCCTTATCTTCGAGGCGAGTTCCGCGGAAATCTTCGCGGTTTTAAGTTTCGGCGAAACGAGAGTGACCGTTCCCGCCTTAACGTCGCGCGTGACCTTGGTTCCAAACGAGCGCGCCGCGTCCAGCATCGTGGACACATCGGAAATCGCGGGAACGTTCGTAAGCGTCACGGGCTCCGCCGTCAGGAGCGACGCGGCGATCATCGGAAGAACGGCGTTTTTATTGCCGGGAACGGCGTGAACACCGCTGATCGTTTTACCGCCTTGTATTTTAAGCAACATTTACCGGAACTTTCCTCTCTAAAAAGATAAATAAAATCACTTAAGCTCCATCCTCTTCGCCTCACGCACCAGCCCCTGGGAATAGGGATGCGACGGCGAATCGAAAAACGCGGCGGGATCGTCAGATGTCTCGACTACGCGACCGTCTTTCATCACAGCCAATTTTGTAGCCATCTGAGAGACGACACCGAGATCGTGGGTAATCAGGAGCACACCGGAATTAGCCTGGTGGAGATCGCGCATCAGACGGAGAACCTGGGCCTGAATAGTCACATCAAGCGCAGTCGTCGGCTCATCGGCTATTATAAGATCCGGACCAAGCATAAGCCCCATCGCGATCATGACGCGCTGCTGCATACCGCCGGAAAGTTCATGCGGATATGCTTTGGCGCGCGTAATCGGATCGGGTATGCCGACTTTCGTGAGCCATTCGAGGGCCATCGCCTCGG
The DNA here is from genome assembly GCA_017520845.1 of Kiritimatiellia bacterium. Taxonomy (GTDB): domain Bacteria; phylum Verrucomicrobiota; class Kiritimatiellia; order RFP12; family UBA1067; genus UBA1067. Next base: position 74,100 of record JAFXEU010000023.1, read on the forward strand.
CCGCCTTTTTGGAAATTTTTTCGTGCAGAAGAATCGTCTCTACAAGCTGGGCGCCTATTCTGTGAAGCGGCGAAAGCGAACCCATAGGATCCTGAAAAATAACGCCGATGCGTTTGCCGCGGATGGATCGCAGCTGCGCGAGCGGCATCGAGAGCGTATCAACCCCATCAAGAAGAATCCGTCCTTTAGGATAAAATGCGGGAGGACTGGGCAAAAGACGGGCGACACTCATCGCGACGGTACTCTTTCCGCTGCCGGACTCGCCGACAATGCCGAGAACCTGCCCGCGCTCCAGAGTAAGCGATACGTCAAGGGCCGCAGGGGTCACCTCGCCCTCATCATTGCGGTAAGATACGCTGAGATCATCTATTTCTAACAACATCGCTTTTTCTCTTTCTGCAGCCTCGTGAATAAAAGACAGACCATTCTCCAATATGCCACGCCGGTCAGGACATCCCCCCGTCGACTCGGATCACCTGTCGCGTAATGTAGGACGCTTCATCCGAAAGGAGATACCTGACGAGCGAAGCGACTTCGGCGGGCTTCGCGAACCGGCGCATGGGAATCGACTTTACGATTTGAGCCTCGTCAAGCGAGGCGGTCATCGCGGTTTCGACGAAACCGGGCGCAACGCAGTTCACGGTTATGCCGCGAGGCGCGAGTTCCGCGGCGAGGGATTTAGCCGCACCTGTGAGCCCGGCTTTGGCCGCCGCGTAATTAGACTGGCCCGCGCTGCCGTTCACGCCTGAAATCGACGAAACGACGACGATGCGCCCGCGTACACGTTGAAGCACCATCGGCATAACGAGCGGCTTCAATACGTTATAGAACGAATCGAGATCGGTGCGGATCACGCGATCCCACTCGTCGCCCTCCATCGCCGGAAAGGAACTGTCGGCGACTATACCGGCATTAAGGACAACGCCGTAGAAAGCCCCGTTTTTCCCGACATATCCGTTAAGCGCGGCGGCGGTCTCCTCGCGGTTCGAAACGTCGAAAAAGAGCACATCGCCCGAAGCGCCGAGGGATTTCAGTTCGGCGGCGGTTTCACGGGCCTCGTCGAGCGACTTTACGCAATGCACAACCGGATCGTACCCCGCTTTCGCAAGGTCGACGGCGATTGCGCGGCCGATGCCGCGGCTCGAACCTGTTACAAGGACTTTCTTCATCCGGCGCTTAATTCCAAAGACGCTCCAGCGCGTAATAGGCGCGGGCCTCGGGCGAAAAGACATGGACGACGACGTCGATATAGTCGACCACTATCCAGCCCGATTCAGGGTCGCCCGAAGTGCGGTAGCTCTGAACGCCCGCGTTCTTCATCACGGCCTGAGTCTCGGCGATAAGCGCTTTAAGATGAGGGGCTGCGGCACCGGTGGCGACGACGAAGAAGTCGGCGAGCTGGGACTTGCCGCGCATGTCGTATACCTTGACGTCCGTACCTTTACGATCCTTAAGACCCTGTACGATTAAGTTAACTTGTTCTTCTCTCATGATATTGATATTATATCAAATTGTGATATACTATTGCGAAAATCATTTCAGTCTGTGACCTTTTCGGCAATTCCGCTGAAAAGGTGTGACACAAGCTGAGTCTACAGGGAATGAAAAATGAAAAAAATCGCACATAATCACGTTTTTACGTCGGAATCCGTTTCCGAAGGACATCCCGACAAAGTCGCCGACCAGATATCCGACGCTATCCTGGACGCCTGCATCAAAAGAGATCCCGACGCGCGAGTCGCATGCGAAACATCCGTCGGGCCGAATGTAGTGATAAATCTCGGCGAAATCACAGCTAAGGATTTTACGGCGATCAATGTCGAAAAGATTGCCCGCGATGTAGTTAAAAAGATCGGCTACACGATCCCCGAGGAGAATTTCGCGGCGGCAAATTTCAGCTATTTGAACTACCTCCACGGCCAATCGCCCGACATCGCCCAAGGTGTAAACAGAAAGTCCAAGGAAAAACAGGGCGCCGGCGACCAGGGGATGATGTTCGGCTACGCGACGAACGAAACAAAGAGCCTGATGCCCGCTCCGATCGTCTACTCGCACGAGCTTCTTAAAATGTTCGCGCGTCTCAGGAAGAAGGATAAAAAATATTCCTGGCTTAGACCCGACTCAAAGAGTCAGCTTTCGGTAGTATACGAAAACGGCCGCCCCGTAGCGATCGACACTGTCGTCATTTCACACCAGACGACGGAAGAAGGCGCGACAAAGGCTCATTACGACGAGATTCGCCGTCTCACCGAGGAATTTCTCACAAAAACGGGTCTTCTTACGCCGAAAACGAAATTCTTCATCAATCCGACCGGCAAATTCGTTGTCGGCGGACCGTGCGGTGACTCCGGTCTTACCGGCCGCAAAATCATCGTCGACACCTACGGCGGAATGGCGGCCCACGGAGGCGGAGCATTCTCCGGAAAGGACCCCTCAAAAGTTGACCGCTCGGCGGCGTACTACGCGAGATACGCGGCGAAGAACATCGTTGCCGCCGGTCTTGCCGACCGTTGCCAGATTCAGGTCGCCTACGCGATCGGCATCGACAAACCCGTCAGCTTCTGCGTAAAAACCTTTAAGACGAATCACGGCGTTACGAACGCTGAAATCGAGAAAATGCTCGCGAGCGGAAAAATCTTCGACTTCAGGCCCTACGCCCTCATCAAGGAACTCGGACTTAAAAATCCGAAGGGCTGGAAGTACGTCGACACGGCCGCATACGGCCACTTCGGCAACACGAAATTCCCGTGGGAGAAGCTCGACAAGGTTGACGCTCTGAAAAAATGGGCGAAGCGGTAAAAAACCTCTATGTGCACTTTCCTTTCTGCAGAGGAAAGTGCACATACTGTGCGCTCTGTTCAAAAGCGGGAGTATCACGCGCCGACCGTGAGTCGTACGTAAACAGCCTCACCCGCTCAATCTCCCCGATATTCCCCAACGGGGACGGTTCCCGACATTCCTCTCCCCTTTCTACCATCTACTTCGGTGGCGGCTCACCGGCCCTTTGCGACTTAAGGCCTCTTTTTAAGGTTCTAAATCCGCTGATTGATAAAAATACGGAGTTTTCCGTAGAACTACACCCTCTTGACGTAACGGAAGAAACGCTTCAAGTTTTAAAAGACGGCGGAGTAAACAGAATCTCAATGGGGTTACAATCTCTTAACGACGACGTCCTTAAACACATGCGCCGAGGCTACACATTTGATGAAGCCGAAAAAGCGTTCCGTCTGATAAAAGAATACTTCGAAAACTCAGGCGTAGACCTTATCATCGGCTACCCCGGCGATTCATGGGGACAGTCCCCCCGCCTGCAGCGCCTTAGCGACTGGGGCCTTAAGCACTGCTCGGCCTACTCGCTCATCCTTGAAGAAAACAGTGCCCTTTTTAAACTCGCCCAAACGGGGACAGTCCCCCCGCCCCAAATGGGGACAGTCCCCCTCAAGTTGTACAGCGATGAGGAGATTATGGATGAGTTGTCTTTCATATCGCATTTTTTGAGCGAAATTGGCCTAAAGCGATACGAAATCTCAAATTATTCAGCGCCAGGATACGAATGCCGCCACAACATGGCAACATGGAACGGAGAAGATTATTACGGTCTTGGGATAGGAGCCCATGGCAGAATAGGACTAAAGCGCACCCGCAACTGGTGGGGACAGTCCCCCGAAATTAAACCATCATTGATCTTCCCTCAATGGGGACAGTCCCCCGAGGTGGAGACGGTAAGTGAAGAATTTGATTTTAAAGAGCGAAAAATATTCAGTTTGAGGACAGCAAGGGGACTGGATGCGGGGGACTGTCCCCATTGGATAGAGAGACTTGACAGATTTGCGGAAGAGGGTCTTTTAGAAAAAGAAAACCTCGTTTACCGGTTAACGGAACGAGGCTTCGAAGTCTGCGATTCAATTCTCGCGGAACTGATCTGAGTTAACGGGGACTGTCCCCCTTAACTCAAAGCGCCGCTATGCATTCAATCTCAACCTTTACATCTTTGGGGAGGCGGGCCACTTCAACGCAGCTTCTCGCAGGACGAGTCTCACCGAACATCTCGGCGTAGACTCCGTTAATCGCAACAAAGTCATTCATGTCCTTGATGAACACGGTCGTCTTAACGACATTGGAAAGAGACGATCCGGCCGCTTCAAGAACGTTCTTCAAATTAGTTATAACCTGACGGGTCTGATCTTCAACGGTTACAGCGTCAATGGAATTAGTCGCCGGATTGATCGGAATCTGACCGGAGCAGAATACAAAACCGCCCACCTTAAGAGCCTGACTGTAGGGACCGAGCGCCTTGGGCGCATTTTCAGAGGAAACCGTCTCAATCATCTTAGATATCTCCAAATAAAAAAATGGAGCCAGGCACAGGAGTCGAACCCGCAACCCTCTCATTACAAATGAGATGCACTGCCAATTGTGCTAGCCTGGCGCAAAAAACGGATAATATTATACCACAGATTTCGCATTTCTTCAAGCGCGACACCGAAAAATCAAGCTGTCTTCAGGATTTTCTTAACTGCTCAAACGAAGAACGTTAAGAGCGTTGGACGTCGTCTGAGAGATGAAGACTTCAAAATCCACTCCGAGAAAATCAGCAAGGAATCTCGCCGTATGCGCAACAAAGGCCGGTTCGTTGGGCTGACCTCGCTTCGGAACCGGCGCGAGATATGGCGTGTCGGTCTCGACGAGAAGTCTGTCGAGAGGAATCACCCTGGCCGTTTCGCGGACGTTGTCCGCCGCACGAAACGTTACTATCCCCGAAAGCGAAATGTAATATCCGAGATCGAGAAGTTTTTTGCAGAATCCCGGCTCGCCCGTAAATGAATGAATGATTCCGCGGGTGGGAATTTCGCGCAAAAGAGAAAGCGTATCTTCGTCGGCCTCGCGGGTGTGGATCACAACCGGAAGATCGAGCTTTTCAGAAAGCTCCAACTGCCGAGCCATAAGTTCCATCTGAGCCTCGCGCGTCTCAGCGGAATAATGATAATCAAGGCCGATTTCACCTATCGCGTCCGCGCCGGTAAAATCAAGAGAAGAAGGATTAAGACCGATCTGATCGCGGTCAAGACCTACCGCCTTAAACACCTCGGGATAAGACGAGCCGCAGGACTTAGACAGGCGAAACGCGTCATCGGCGCCCTTGTTCAACTCTTCGCTGCCGCCGACCGCGAGAATACGCGCGACACCCGCCTCACGCGCTCGGGCGAGCAAAGGTGAAATATCCTCTTCGCCGCCGGTAAAATGCGCGTGAGTGTCGAAAAGATTCATTTCTCGATCTTAAGCGCGTAGGGTTCGGGACAGTTGTAAAAACAAATCCCGCAGCTGATGCACCCCTCGCCTTTGTACTTAACGGCCTTGATGCCCATCGCGTTAAGCTCTTCACCTATCTCAAGACACTTCTTGGGACACGCGACAACGCAGCGGGAACAGCCTTTGCAGTTTTCTTTATCGATTACTACCATATAAAACCTCTGTAAACCGGATTGGACCCTCTTTATTTACAATCCGTTCATCCACTCGTTGGCGGCATTGTCGGACTTAATTCTACGCTCGAGCATAATATAGCCGATGCGGTTGCGGAAGAGATCTTCCATCAACGCGACGGGAAGATAGCTCAAACTCGACGAACGCATCGCATTCGCGAAGCCGTCGGGATCTGTCTGGGATTTCATTATAGGAGGAAGTCTCGGAATAACATACTTCGACATGCTGGCGTTGCCCGACACCGTTTTATAACGCGAACCGAAAAAGTAATATCCGCCCTTTCTGAGGTTCGCATCTATTCTGGTACGCTCGCCGTTTATTCTTTTCAGATATCCGAGCGTCTTTGCGTTATGCTTGAACTCCCCCTCGAACGAATAATTCATCGTCACGACCGGCTGCTGGGGCTTCGGACGGCGGACGGGGCGTTTTTTGGCGACAGGCTTCTTTTTTTTCTCTGCAGGCTCGTCCGCGAAAAGATCGTCAAGCGACGACTCGTCGTCTCCGATCTCCTCGGGCTCCTCCGCAGGTTCCTCGGGCTCTGCGGCGGCCGGCGCCGAAACCGGCTCTGCGGCGGGCGCGCTTTCGCTCTTGGTCGCCTTTGCGCCGCTCTGGGTCATTACAAATTCACTCCACGGAACAATCTCACCCGTGACCTGAACGCCGTTGATGCGGATAACCGTACCGTAACGCTGGACCGTATAGGGCGGATTGAGATAATGGCCGTCGACGAATACGTATCCGGCGGAAAAAGGCTTCCCGACCGTAGCCTTCAGCGCTTTGAGCGAATCAAGGGTCGGTCTGCCGAAAGTATTGGGTATGCCGCCGTTATCGTTCGCACGACACGTCAGACACGCGACGGCGGCAACTGCCGCTAAAAAAATCTTTCTCATCATCATTCCTCCTTCATTAAAAGATCCCACATTGCCGTAGCGCAGAATCCCCGGAACCCGTCGTTCCAACTCAGGGCGTGAAGCCCCATCTTAAAATGTCGGTCGAAGAAATGTCTGCTTAATCCGCGTGCAACACAGGATCCACGCTCTTAACAAATCAACTTTCTCTCACCTCGATTCCTTTAGTCGCCTTAAGGGCATCGACTATCTGCTGGAAAGTCTTACCCACCTCGGCGTCAGTAAGGGTTTTCTCGTTGGAACGGAATTCAAGCGCGTACGCGAGCGAACGGGCCGACTTCATATCCTTCGATTTGAAGATGTCGAAAAGCGTTATCTTCGTGAGAGTCTTACCGCCGTTCTTCCTGATCACCGACTCGATATCGGCGTTGGAAACCTCGTTCGCCGCGACCAGCGCGACATCACGCTTAACGAGCGGGAACTGGGCGACGGGCGTTATTCTGCCGACGGCGTCGACGCGCTTTAAAAGCGGCTTCAATTCAAGTTCGCAAAGCGCCATCTGGGTCGTAAGGCGGAACGGGTGGCGCATCTTGGCGGAGAGAGCGCCCATCACGCCGATTTCGCGGCCGTTGAGCTTAACGGCGAGCGCGGCACCCTTGGCGAACGCGGGATGATCAGCGGCGATAAATTCAAGCTTTCCGGCATGAAGCTTATTGAGAAGAGTCTCAACGGCGCCCTTAAGCCAGAGAACGGCCTCCTCTTCGGTGACCCCGGCGCGGCGACGCAGAGCCTCGCGGCCTACAGGACCGTAAAAGCCGAGAGAAAGCCTCTCGCTCTCCGACGGAACTCCGCCGTCGTTCGAGAAGACCTTTCCGATTTCGAAAAGCATGGCGCTCTCGATCTGGCGCGAAGCGTTGCGCCCGAGGGAAAGCATCATCTGAGGCAGGAGAGAATCGCGCATCACGCCGTACTCGGCGGAGACGGGATCGGGAATCACAAGACGCTTATCCTTAGCGCGCGTATCAAACTCGTCGAGTTCCCTCTCGGAAAGGAACGAATAATGCATCGCCTCGGTGAAGCCAAGAGAAAGGCAAAGATCGCGCAGGCGGTTCTTCGCCTTGAACGGAGCGTCGGAAAGCGGCGAAATCGAAGGAGCCGAAGGCATCGCGTCGGGAATATTGTCGAGCCCGTATACGCGGGCGACCTCCTCTACGAGATCCGCCTCAAGTTCCATATCGTAACGCCAGCTCGGGATACCGAAATCGACGCTCTCAACGCCGGCGTACAACGTCCCCGTCGTTCTCGGCTCGAGGCCGAGCGACTTTAGGATAAACACCATTCCGTCATTGCCGACAGGAATTCCGATAAGCTTGCGGGCACGCTCGAAATTGAGCGTAACGTCCTTATTGAAAGGCTTCTGGCGGTTGTCGACATCGACGATACCCTTCGCAACAACGGCCTTACCGTACTTCTGAAGAAGATGGGCGGCGCGACGCGACGCGAAATCGGCAAGATCCTTATCTACGCCGCGGATGTAACGGTAGCTCGATTCCGAAGAAAGGCCGAGTTTCGTCGCGGTAAATTTCGTCGAGGCGCAATCAAAGAGCGCCGACTCGAGAAGAACGCTCCTCGTTCCGGAAGCGACTTCGCTTTCCTCTCCGCCCATAATGCCGGCGACGGCGTTGGGGCGCTCGGCGTCACAGATCATAAGCATAGACGAATCAAGCTTACGCTCAACGCCGTCGAGAGTCTTCATAGTCTCGCCGTCCTTCGCGGTTCTCACGACGATCTTGCGGCCTGCGAGCTTCGTGTAATCGAAAGCATGCATCGGCTGGCCAAGTTCCATAAGGACATAATTGGTGACGTCAACGACAAGACCCAACGACCTCACTCCGCAAAGCTCAAGACGCTTGGCGATAATCTCGGGCGAAGGGCCGTCCTCGACAGACGTGACGACGCGGGCCGTATAGCGCGGACACTTGACGGCGTCTTCGACGACGACGGAAATCTCGCTCTCGACAGGCGTATCGCTCTCGATGAAATCGACGGCGGGCTTTTTAAGCTCGCGATGAAGAAGAGCCGCGAATTCGCGGGCAAGGCCGTAGACGCTCAACGCGTCGGGACGGTTCCAGGTAACCTCGATTTCAAAAACGGTCTCCGGCTTCTCCATCGAAAGGACATCGCGCAGAAATGCGCCGGTCTTCGTCTCGGGCGGAAATTCCATAATGCCGTCATGATCGCCACCCGGGAGATTCAGTTCGGCGGAACTGCAGCACATGCCGAACGACTCGACGCCTCGGAGCTTACCCTTCTTGATCTTAAAGCCGCCGTTGGGAATTACCGCACCGATCTTCGAAAAGGCGGTCTTAATCCCGGTACGCATATTCGGCGCGCCGCAAACGACCTGAAACACTTCATTCCCGTCCGATATTTTACAGACGTGAAGATGGTCGGAATCGGGGTGGGCGACGGATTCGAGGACTTCGCCGACGACGAAAAAATCGCTGAGAGCCTCGGGACCGACAGTCTCGATGGACTCGACCTGCAATCCGGCGCGGGTCAGTTTTTCGGCGAGCTCTTTAGGATCGATGTCGTCGATTTTAACAAATTCATTCAGCCAACTGAGCGGGAGCTTCATCTTTTTTCTCTTCTTCTTTATTCTCTAAAACTTCAGGAGCCTTAGGCTCTTCTGTAGGCACCTCTACAGGTTCAGCGGCGGGAGCCTCGGCGACGGGAGCGGCATCTGTCTTCACTTCGCCTTCACCTTCACCTTGCACCTTCACCTTTTTCTTACGCCACTGCGGACCATACTTCGGGAACTTCTCGACGGCGGAATAAACGCCGTTCGTGAAAGCTACGATATGGCCGGTCGTGACAAGCCACTGCAAATGCTTTTCACTCTCCTCATCGCCGGCGATTTCGGCCTTGGTCATGCACGGATTGGCGGCGACAAAATCAGCGATCTTCGCAAGCTCGGCAATAGCGTGGGCCGAATCAAACTCTTTAAGTTCAACTCCGGTCACAAATTCGGGGCCGCGCGAGTCGTTGGCTCTGAAGAAGTGCATCTTGCGGTGATGGAAGGCGCCGCGCAACGCGAAGCACATGTTGTAGGGCGAACGACGCTCCATTTCGACGGCGTCCTTCACTGCCCACTGCAGAGGTTTCACAGGGCTCTTGAGAGCGACTTCGGCCGAAATCATGAGGTTCTTCGGCATATCGAGAAGCTGAGGGAGAATCATGCGCTTGAACTCGGCCTCGGCCTGCTCGCGATTGAGCTCGCGGACGTTCTCGCCGGCGTTCTTCGCCGTGAACACGACCTTCTTCGTCGCGCCGCTGCGCCACTGTTCGATCGTGTCGCTGTCGCGCACCATTTCGATATGAGAGCGGTATTCCTCCTCGCTCATGCCGGGATAGCGCGAGCGGAGAGTTTCGCGTACGGTCGCGTTAAACTCGTGGATATTGGGCGGCCCGAGAAGAACGCCCGAAAGACCGCACTTCGCGACACAATTGAAATTACCCTTCGGAGGCTCGCACTCGACTTCCTTCGACTCGTAGTATTCGCCGAGATGACACTGAACCGCGTGAGCGATCACATCCGCTTCGTCGGTTGAAGCGAAGCCGCAGATCTTGCACTGATGGAACTTCAAAGGCTCGCTCGCTCCGTTCTCATCCTTCTTAGGCGTAATCTTAAGAAGAACGCTCGCGAGATTGTCGAGGAAAAAGTAAGCGAGGTCTTTAAGCTTATAGGCATGGGAATCCTGCTGAAGCTTGCGGATAATCGTGCCGAGAGCCTTCGGGTCGGGAAGAATCTTAATATCGACCGAAAGCGGTTTCGGACGCGGCGCAAAAGACGCGCGACGCTCAAAAGGCTTCTTGAACGGGCCCTTGCGGTCCTGAGGTCCCTTGCGGTCAAAGCTCTTACGCTCCGAAGGCTGACGATTCGGATTGTACGGCTTTTTCTCGCCGAACTCCTGCGCGGGACTTGTTTTGCCGACGACCACCCCGGCGTCCTTTTTAGCCCAATCGGGCGTAAAGTCTATCGAGCCGAGATCCAATGTAGATATATCAAGATTTTCCATCGCCGTATATTATACCAAAAATTATCGGTTTTATAAAACACCGATATCGCTGGAGTTTACCCATTTTTTGAACTCTGGCAATGCTCTTCCAAAAAAGCCAAAAAAAAATGCGACATCCTTTTGACAGTTTTCGGTAGAATACCGATTGCACAAAAAAACAACCAAAAGGAATGTCGCACAATGAATGATACTAAAATTGCGTCAAAAGCGAAAGCACAACTTTCAAATTTTATGGGTAAAG
>JAFXEU010000002.1 GCA_017520845.1 Kiritimatiellia bacterium
AACACGAAGCGATAAAAAAACAATCATCCATTTTAACATCCTTTAAAGCGAAGGCGGGTGGAGTGGAGTCCTCCGAGTGAGACCCGCGAAGGATTGTAGCCGTAAGAGAGTTATTGTAAGCAACCAGTGGTCCTGTCGAGGCATGGCAGGCTAAATCAATAAACTTGTCTAAGTGTGAGAGGCGTCACAACTCCGTAGCGGGTCGAGACCGAGGAGGAGCTCCAGACATCCGCCGCAGCTCGCAGTCGGCCATATCAAAAGAGGAGCACAGTTGCCCAAATCCGTGGCCGCATTTATACAAGCACAGCAAGCAACAAGCAAAAGGAATACGGAAGCACTTTTCCACTTTTTTACATCACAAAAGACTTATTTCACCTAATAAAATTAGGGTTGAGAGCTAAATACTACCTCAAAAACTGGGGATATTCCAGAACGCCGACACGCCCTCCGTTTCCCGGTTTGCCTTTATCGGTTCCGCACTACGGCAACCGGCAGAGGCATTAGCGCGCCTTACGGCAGGAACTTAAAGCATAGGGGGCGGTAGCACGGTATCGCGTCACCGACCGGGGTAAGCGTATACTTGGCGCGGTCGAACGCATAGACCTGTATCTCGTTCGACATCTTATGTCCGACGACCATAAATTTTTCGCCCGGCATAAGTTCAAAATCGCGTGGAAACCTGCCCTTAAGTGGAGCGATATTCTTAAGCTCAAGCTCCCCGTTGTCTTTAACCTCAAATAACGCGATCGAATCACATCCCCTGTTTGACGCCATCAACACCTTGCCGTCTTCAGTAAGCTTGATGGCCGCCGCCTTAGTAGTAAGGGGGTCTGTCCCCTTAGGCAACATCGACCACTTGCCGATTCTCGTAAATTTTCTGTCGCCATCGTACGCATAGCTTGATACTGACGACGACAGCTCATTCAACACAAACAGAAATCGCCCGCACTTCGAAAATATCGCATGCCTTGGTCCGTCGCCGGGATCGGCCTTCAACACAACTGGGGATTTCCCTCTCAGACGAACAACCGGAATCTTCCCCTCAAGATCATAAAAGAAAACAGCATCGCATCCAAGATCCACAATTCCCAATTTTTTCCCGTCTTGCGTAAAGAACACACAATGAGCGTATGCTTTTTTCTGGCGATCCTTCCTCGGCCCCATGCCCTCATCTGCCAATTCACCGCCGAACTCCTGACCGGTCAGGGGGACCGTCCCCTTAAACTGATACCAGAAGGAATTCCTCGAAAAGGGGCTGTCCCTTTCCGGAACGAGTGGAATCGTCCCCCATTGGGCACCGGAGTAAACCGCAAATGAATAGAGCTTTTCGTCAGGCGAAAGCGCGACATGGCACGGAACATAGCAATCAAGTTCGGCAAGTCTGCTCATCTTGCCTATGCGATTGTCTTTTATTTCAAACACCACCGCCGCACTGCGCTTCTTGCCTTTCCGCTTTTCGGAAATGAAGCTGTAGAGCTTATCACCCTTCTTATTAACCTGAAAGTACGTAGTACCTTCAATACCCTTTACAGTCTGAACGATTTTCGCCGCGCCTGTCGTGTCGTCGCACTCTAAAACATGGAGAGCCTCTTTATTAGGCGCACCCGGATTAGATCCGACGATACAGTAACAGACGGCGGCGAAAAACGCATTCATAACGGCATCAGTTTTTGAACGAATGAATCGGAGCGGGAATGCGACCCTTTCGCGAAATCATATCGGCGCATGAGAACTTGGACACCTTCATCACGGGCGCATACCCGAGAAGTCCGCCGAACTCGACCGTATCGCCGACCGTCTTGCCGGCGACAGGAATAATCCTGACGGCTGTGGTTTTCTGGTTAATCATGCCGATAGCCGCCTCGTCGGCGATGATTCCCGCGATCGAGGTGGCGGGGGTGTCGCCCGGAATCGCGATCATATCGAGACCCACGGAGCAGACGCACGTCATCGCCTCAAGCTTCTCAATCGTAAGAGCGCCGGCATTCACGGCATCAATCATGCCCTGATCTTCAGATACGGGGATAAACGCGCCCGAAAGACCGCCGACATAACTGGAAGCCATCACGCCGCCCTTTTTAACCTGATCGTTCAAAAGCGCGAGCGCCGCTGTCGTGCCGGGCGCGCCCGGATGCTCAAGACCGATCTCCTTGAGAATGTCGGCGACCGAGTCGCCGATCGCGGGAGTCGGCGCGAGCGAAAGATCGATAATGCCGAACGGAACGCCGAGACGCGCCGACGCCTCTTGGGCGACGAGCTGCCCCACGCGCGTAATCTTGAACGCGGTCTTTTTGATCGTCTCGCATAGAGTCTCGAAATCGGCACCGCGGATCGACTTCAAAACGTGATTGACGACGCCGGGCCCCGATACGCCGACATTGATGATCGCGTCGGCTTCGCTCACGCCGTGGAACGCGCCTGCCATAAACGGATTGTCGTCGGGGGCGTTGCAGAGAACGACTATCTTCGCGCAGCCGATGGAGTCGCGGTCCTTCGTGCGCTCGGCGGCCGCCTTGATGATATCGCCCATAAGACGGACGGCATCCATATTGATGCCCGTCTTGGTGGAGCCGACGTTAACCGAAGAGCAGATCCGCTCCGTTACGGCCATAGCCTCGGGAATGGATCGGATCAGAAGCTCATCCGCCTTTGTCATGCCCTTCGAGACGATCGCGGAATATCCGCCGATGAAATTGACGCCGACCTTCTTGGCCGCACGGTCGAGAGTCTTCGCGATTTTTACGAAATCGGAGGGCTTCTTGCAGCATGCCGAGCCGACGATTGCCGCGGGCGTGATCGAAATGCGCTTATTGACGACGGGTACGCCGAATTCGCGGCCTATCTCGTCGCCCGTCTTCACGAGGTCCTTTGCGTACGTCGTGAGTTTCGCGTAGATGTTGTCGCACGTCGTCTTGAGCGACGCGTCCGCGCAGTCGAGAAGCGAAATGCCCATCGTGATCGTACGGACATCGAGATTCTCCTCGAGAATCATTTTGTTCGTCTCGAGAACTTCGGTGATGTTAATCATCTCGCCCCCTTATACGCGGTGCATTTTCTCGAAAATCTCGGACTTCTGGCAGCGGATCTTAAGTCCCATCGCCTGGCCGAGTTCACCCAAACCGGCCGCAACATCCTCAAAACTCTTGCGGCAGGACGTGATGTCGACAATCATCATCATATTGAAATATTCCTGAACAACCGTCTGGGAGATATCAAGAATATTGATGTTGTTCTTGGCGAGATAGGCGCTCGTCTTGGCGATGATGCCGACGACGTCTTTACCGACAACTGTTATAATCGCTTTTTTCATATTAATTATTATACCATTTTTGACAGACGGGTTCTATTAACGAAATTTAAAACTCATGAGACCATCGAAACGTAAACGCACTCTTCGCGATTGGACTTGAGCGCCGCCTCGACGAAACGCATCGTGCGCTCTCCGTCTTCGGCTCCGGGATAATCAAACTCACGCACGATCCCGCCCGCGTTTCTCCGCGCTCGAACCGCCGCGCAGAACTCGGAATAAATATTCGCGAAGCCCTCGATAAAGCCTTCATGATGGCCGGCAGGAATTCTCGACGAGCGCGTCGCCGCCTCTGAAATCTCTTTGACGTAAGGCGCGTTCCGCTTATATATCCGCTCGGCCTCGAACGGATACTTTACCGAGAGATAATTAGGCGACTCCTGATTCCAGAACAAAGACGCCTTCTCCCCGTACACCCTAAGGCGCACGCCGTTCTCTTCGCCCGTCGCCACCTTCGAGACGACCATCGACGCTTTCGCCGTTATCGCGCCTCCGTCCTTCTTCGCAAGTCGCATCAGTATCGAGGCGTCGTCATCAAGCGCATTGCCCGGCGCGAAAGACGAAAGGTCAGCCAAAAGCGACTGAACCTTAAGACCCGTGACGTACTCGATCAGATGAAATCCGTGAACCCCGATATCCGCAACCACGCAACTCGCGCCGGACCTCGCGGGATCCATCTTCCAGGTGTTGCGCTTGTCCAAAGGCTTCGTGAAATCTATTTTTCTGAAACTCCCCTGCTGATATTCGAGAACGATTTTGCAGATTTCGCCTATCTCGCCCTTCCTGACGAGATCGCGCGCCAGCTTCACCATCGGAAAACCGGAATAGGTGAACGGTATCGCGAGAACGCATCCGCGCTCCGTGGCGATAGCTTTCAGTTCCTTCGCCTCCTCGAGAGTCATCGAAAGCGGCTTTTCGCACATGACGTCGAGCCCCGCCTCGAGCGCCGCCTTCGTTATCGCGTAATGCGAATCGTTGGGCGTGCAGACGGCGACAAAATCAATGCGCGACTTCTCGGCCTCGATAAGCGAAGCCCAATCGGAATAGACGCGGGAATCGGCAACGGCGCAAGCGCGCGCGGCGGCGAGATTGTCGTCCGCATTGCGGGAAAAGCACCCCGCCTCTAAATCGGCCAGATCGTCAAGCCTTATCGCCATCCGATGGACAGGGCCGATGAAAGAGCCCTTCGCCCCGCCGATCATCGCATATTTAAGTCGCCGCGCCTGCATTCGCCCCCTCCTCTTGGTAAATCACATCCTGCCGCTCACCGCGTCGATAAGATCGCAAAGACGCTTATAAGCTATCGCGAGATCGTCGTTCGTCACCTTGTACATGTACTCGCTCGCGCGCTCGATCTCTCCGCCCGCGTTGGCGAGACGCTTTTCGATAACCTCTTGCGAATCGGTGCCGCGCCCTTCAAGACGGGCGCGAAGCTCCTCCATCGACGGCGGCATTATGAAAATGTCCACGTAACCGATCTTCATCGGATCGGTGTTCGGAAGAGCGCGGACATACTCGCGGACTTTCGCGGCGCCCTGAACGTCGATATCGAGAATCATCGAATTGCCCTCGGCGAGCACTTCCTCGATCGGTCCCTTGAGCGTACCGTAGTAATTGCCGTGGACGTTGGCGTATTCGATAAAGGCGTTCTCCCCGATCAGCTCCTCAAAGCGCTCTTTCTTCATGAAATGATAGTCGAGGCCGTCTTCCTCTTCGCCGCGGATCTCGCGCGTCGTACAGCTGATTGAATAGACGATATCGGGATATTCCTGAAGAAGCATATCGATAAGCGTGGACTTGCCGCAGCCGCTCGGCGCCGACATCACTATGAACAAAGGTTTCGTTTTCGCCATTGTATTAAACTCCTGATATTGAAATCGCCCATGTATTATACCATATCTTATACACTTCCGCTTTCCCGGAATATCCCCGCCTTCCCCCATTTGCTTTTACAACGAAATTCCACCGGGCAACCCGCCCTCACCGCCCGTTCCCATGCCTACTTGCCGATGTTCAAAACCTTAAACCCGATCTCTCTCAAGCTCGCGCCATCCAGGCAGTTGCGCGTATCGAAGACGAGCGCGGGCTTTCGCATCGAATCGAAAATCTTCTGCCAATCAAGCGTCGGATAATGGCGCCAATCCGTCATTACGACAACGGCATCCGCGCCCTCGACCGCCTTATATTCGTCGATTTCGTAATCAATGCCCTCGAGATCGGCCAAATCGATTTTAGCGTTGTCCAGCGCCTTGGGATCGCTAATCGTAAGGCGAACGTGCTCATCGGCCAAAAGCCTCGCCACCGTACCCGCCGGCGTCTCGCGCGTATCCCCCGTATCAGCCTTGAACGCGAATCCCAAAAGCGCGATCTTCTTATTGGCGAGCGTATTGAACATCTCCTTAAAGAGCCGCGAAACGATGCGCTCCTGCTGATGATCGTTCATCTTGATAACGCCCATCCAATATTCCGCCGCGGTATGAAGCCCGAAACTCTCGCAGAGATAAACGAGATTTAAGACATCCTTCTTAAAGCAGCTTCCACCGAATCCCGGCCCCGCCTTCAGAAACTTAGGCCCGATGCGGCTATCCGCGCCGACGACCTTGGCGACCTCATCGACATCCGCCCCCGTCGCCTCGCAAAGCCCCGCAATCGCATTTATCGACGAAACCCTCTGCGCCAGAAACGCGTTCGCCGCCAGCTTGGTCAACTCCGCCGACCAGACATTCGTCGTTAAAATCTTCTCTCTCGCCACCCACGCGGCATAAATATCGACAACCTCATTAATCGCAGCCAACCCCGATTCGGTCTGAGGCCCGCCGATAAGAACTCTATCAGGCTCAATTAAGTCCCTAATCGCCGTTCCCTCGGCTAAAAACTCAGGATTACTTAAAACCGTAAACTCATATTCGGCATGATCGTTGAGAATCGCCTCCATCGCGGCGGCCGTCCTGACCGGCAGCGTAGACTTTTCGACAATAATCTTATCGCCATTGGCGAAACGCTTGATCTCGCGGGCAGTCGCCTCCCAATATTGAAGATCGCTCGCCCGCCCTGCGCCCTTGCCGAACATCTTAGTGGGAGTGTTGACGCCGACAAAAATAATATCGCACTCCTTGACAGCGCCCTCGATATCGGTGCTGAAAAAGAGATTCTTGCCGCGAACCTCCTTAACGACATCCACGAGCCCCGGTTCATAAATCGGCAAAGCATAATCAGCCGAATTCCACGCGGCGATTCTCTCCGCATTGATATCGACGACGATAACCTTACGATCGGGATTCATCTTGGCGATAACCGCCATAGTCGGCCCGCCGATATACCCGGCACCGATACAGACAACATTACGATTCATATTTATCCTCCAATCAATATTTTATCAAAAAACTTCCCGCCCCGCTTCCGCATTTTGCTCTCGGCACTCCCGCGCCTCACCTCGCGCCTTCCCGTCCTTTTAGTCCTTCTCGTCCTTTCTACCCGATTTCTCTTCCCCGCTTCCAACCGCTAACTTTAAACATCCATCTCATCCGCAACATATACTTCAACTTGAAGCGAATCATATTTACCGCGAAACGGCAATGTCTCGGCCTTCATCGTAAGATCCCGTTTTATCCGTTCGACCTCCAGTTCATTAGCCGACAATTTCACTTCTCCAACCAACAATGTCTTACCGTCAAACGATTCACCTACTATGTCAATCTCCATTTTTTGACGATTCGTTCCCGTACCCCACCAGCGGGAAACTCCGTGCCATTCTTTCGCAAGATGCGAACGCACAAGTCGCTCCCACACACCTCCAAGATAAACATCAAATTTATGATTGAATTCCCTCGCGCTGTCCGCGTCATCGAGAAACCTATGCCGCGATCTATTCGGAAGAGCGAATTTATACCAGAAATCAAGAAACGGATCCGCTACCCGATAAAGAGATTTCTTTCCATTTTCAATATCAGCTCCAAACGGAACATCCTTTTCGATAAAGCCTAAATCCAGCAGTCTCTTTAAAGGATGCGAAAGTTCCGTCGCCTTACGATCTAATTTCGAGGCAATCTCAGATATACGGTTAGCGCCGCCCCCGATTACCGACAACAGCGACGATGCCTTGGCGAAATCGCCAACTTCATCCATCAATAAAAACTGCGGTTCATCATGCAACACCCCAAGCGGATTAAAAATATTGCGCTTAACGCTCTCTATCCAATTTGCATCACTCTCGGCAAGTTCCCAATACCTCGGCACTCCTCCATATACTGCCCAAAGACTCAATAACTCACGCTTTTGTCTATTTGGGAAAACCGACTTAAGCCATTTAAACCCAAGAGGTTCAACCTTAATTATTTCTCTCGCTCTTCCATAAAGAGGCTCTCCCGCGCTCAGAACAAAACCCTGCATCATTCTTTGAGACGAGCCGCAAATAATTATTTTATTACCGGTATCCCCAAACACATCTACAGTACGTTGAATAACACTCGGCAATTCCGGCGC
>JAFXEU010000024.1 GCA_017520845.1 Kiritimatiellia bacterium
CATCCCGAAAGGCGGGAAATCTCCCGGGGCGATGTTCATCTTCAAAAGCTGCCAGAACGTGATCGTCGAATCCGACGCCGAAAAACCCGAAGATGCGCTTGTCGGATTTTACGAAAGCCGCGCCGAGCGCCTCAAATACAACAAGCGAGAAGGGTCGTCGGGTTTTCACGTCACGTATGACGTGTACCGCCGGCCTACACGCAATATCGTGATCAGAAACATGCGCGTTGCGGACTGCGAATGTGACGGCATCTCGATCAGTACGCCTTTTGTTCCGCCGGAGGAGATTTTCGTCGAAAACGTGATCCTCGATTCGAATTTCAGACAAGGGACGTCGCTTTGCTCCTATTATTCGGTCTATTTCAAGAACGTAACGTTCTCCAACACTTACGGCGGCTCGCCGGGAGGCGGCGTCGATATCGAGCCGTGGGATTCCTATCTGATGACGGGCTTCGTTTACTTTTTCGATTGCGTTTTTTCAAATAATGCGGGCGGTGCGCTGTATCACGCCACCACGACGAGCAACCCTGTGATGACGTATATCAAGCGTTGCAGATTCAAGCCTACCGTCGGTTCGCAAATCGCTTTCATTTCGATGCCGATAGGGTATTTTACCGGCGGCAGAGCTCCGTACAGCGATATCCGTGTCGAAGACTGCGTGTTTGAATCTGACAGGCTGACTTTCTCGTTCTCGCCGGCCCCCGTCTACAATACGTCGTTCAAGAACTGCGAAATCAGAGACGTGCGTAAAAGGACCGGCTCGTCCGGCGGTCCGGACGTCATCGAGATCGAGTTGAGCCGAGATCTCGGCAAGAGCGATTATCCGGAATCGGCGCGTCCTGAAATCAAGTTTGAAAATGTGCGCGTCAAGGGGTTTAAGGACGGAGAGTTTCTGCGCGTGGTGGATCAGCTCGGCGTTCTCAATATTCCAAACATTTTTTCCGGATTCGTGAATTGGAACGGGAAGAAGATAGATGCGTCGAAATTTTCATATAAGGCCCCGGGAGCCGGCGCTCCCAAAACCGAATATGTCGATCTTAAGCTTCTTAAAAAGCCTAAATCCGCACCTGACAGGGACATCGTGATTGAAAAGCCCCCGATCAAACTTACGACTTCCGGATTCTGGTGGCATAAATCCCCCGTTCAGTCGTGTTATTTCTGGGCGGAAAAGGGGCGCGGGATTTCCTTCGATCTGTCGCTCAGATACGACAGTTCGCTGAAGGTTCCGGCCAAAGAGAAGCTTTTTATCGTCGCGCCGTCCGGCAGGAAAACGGATGTCGCGGACGCCACGGCAGGAAAGCGCAATATAACATTTACGGCTTCCGAAACAGGTTGGCACAGATTTACGCCGGCGCCTGAGGCCGTGGTCAAGAGTTTGTTCAGCTGCGCTTATTCGTATTCGGTCAAAAACATCAGGGGCACGCGGTTCGCCTGGCAGGCGGACACGTTGAGCGATTCGTTCGCGAAATTCACGATGCGCGATCCCGAGGCGGAATATACGGGGTATTTCGAGGTTCCGCCGGGCGGGAAGGAGTGTCGCATAAAAATCTCGAGCGGGTCTATGGCCATTAAAGATCCGAATGGGCGAATCGTCGACAGCGTCAGAACGAAAGACTATAAGGGGCATTACATTTTCAGGATAAGGCCGCTTTCAAAGAGATCCGAGATATGGTCGTTCACGACGTCGGGGCGCAGTCAGCGCGCGCTCAGATTCTACGCTCCGCTCAACGGAATATGGGCCGACACGCCGGAATCATTGCCGAGACTTTATGAAAGATAAACGGAGGGAAAATGAAAAGACGTGAATTTTTAATTTCGGCGGGAGTTTTCGCTTTTGCGGGGTTCGCTTCGAGAGCTGCCGATAAAAAGATGTCAGACAGGCCATTGGCGGCGCTCGGCAATGAACCCGTTAAAGTATATTTCACCGGGACCGGCGGAGCGGACTGGGCCGGTAAAACAAAAACGGGCGGTGAGACGCGGGCGAACGCAGGAGTGTTTCTCCAGAACAGCGTGTTGATCGATTTGACTTCTTCCAGCGCGAAGAATCTGCCTGCAGGCGCCGCGCCGAAGGCCGTTTTTTATACGCATTCCCACCCGGATCATTATTTTCCGAAAGAGCTTGGAAAATACAAGACTATAGAGAGGGTGTATGCTCATGAAGGCTGGGCCGAAAAAGTGGAAAAGGATATCCGCGCCGTTTTCAAATCGAAATCCCGCCCTGAAGTCATACCGGTAAAAGTCGGGGAGGTTTATGAAGAGCAGGGCATGGCTTTTATGCCGTTGAAGGCGAACCATTATACCGGTTTGAAGAACGAGCAGTGCCTCATTTATTCCGTTCGCACAAAAAAGTCGCATCTTTTATACGCGACAGACACATCGGGACTGATGGCTGAGACGGTAGCGATGATAAAGGTTCCTCTGACGGGGCTTATCATGAACGCAATGATAGGAGTCGGGCGATTCGCAAAGGGGCGACTTTTTTCTCATTCGACGCCTGAGCTGGCCGTAAAGACTGTCGAAGCGCTTAAGGCGATCGGTAAATACAAGGCTCCCGGCAACCGTCCCGTGTGGACGACGCATCTTTCATACACGATGAACGGGACACAAGAAGAGACCGAGAAGGAATATCCCGCCGGCGTCGTTCCCGCGTACGATAAGCTGGAAGTAACGATCTGACATAAGAAGATTATATAACGTTTACATCTTAACGCATAAAACATGAAAGGAAAAATATGAAGAAACTTATTTGGATTGTTTTTCTCGCCGCTTTCGCCGTTGCCGATCTTTCGGCGGCTGAATATTATGTCGATCCCGTGAACGGGGCTGATACGAACGACGGTTCGGCGTCGTCTCCCTGGAAAACGCTGGCTTACGCTGTCGCTACCGCCCAGGCGGATGATGTTCTGACGCTTAAAAAGGGAACGCATACGATAACGGCGACACTGACGATAGACAAGGCATTGGAGATAAGAGGCGAGGGAGACAAGGAAGAGACGATAATAACAGGTAAAAATAATTTTAAAATTACAGCCGACAACACATTTGTGCACAGTTTGACATTTGCGGATTTTGAAAACACATGGTTAAATAGCGCGATATCGTTAACCTCCGATTCCGTTGTATCAAATGTTGTTATCAGAGGATTCAGTGTCAAACAATATTGTGTTAACATATCTAAAGGTTTGCTGACATCAAGCTATATTACAAATAATATCGCTAGTAGCTGCATCGCATTTTTTGATCTGAATGGGATTGTTGAAAATTGTCTTTTAAAGGGTAATAAAAATACAAGTTCCTCCGCGACTCAGGCAGGGATAATCCGTATCAGGGGTAAAGGCATGATTATACGAAATTGCACGGTTGTCGATAATGTGCTCGCCGGAACGTCTCATGCTATTTATATTCCATGGGTCTCCTCAGGAAATCCTAAAATCTACAACAGTCTGATCGCAAACAATTTAACCACGACAGACGAGACGAGGAATTTTAACGCCCAAAGTGCTTCTTATACAGGCTATGTGGTCTGTAATTGTATTTATCCTTGCCCTGAGATTTCAATAAACGGTAAGGATAATTTTTTCATCGATCCTAAACTTGATGCGGACGGATATCATATCCTGCAGGATTCTCCCTGCAATGGAGGCGCGACGAACGGTGTCGATAATGCCGGAGTTCAATATGCCTCTTCGTATGATATAAACGGCATGCCTCGCGGCGACAAACCTTCGGTCGGAGCGTTCGAATATATTAAAAAACAGGAGATGGTTATCGTTCCGAAGTATTCCTCGCAACTCGTTCACCAACCCGATAATCTCAAATTGTGGTGCGACATCGACGGCACCTATACAGAGCCTCTAAAATATGAATGGGATAACGACGGCGACGGAGTCTTTGAATTGGAGTCGATTACGAATGTTTTTTCGAATGTAGGGGTTTACGGCAATATCGCGGTAAGAGTGACTGATGGCGCAGGGGCGGTAAAAGAGCATGTTTACGAAGAGATTTTTGTGGTGCACGAGGAAGGTGCTAAAACGTATTATGTCGACTGCGTAGTCGGAGACGATTCGGCTGACGGCAGTCGGCAGACCCCGTGGAAGACGATAGGACAAGCGCTTTCTGATTTAAGGGTCGCTGATGGAGATGGAATCGTGCTTTCTCCGGGCAGACATATTTTGGACATTTCGGCAAAAGTCGATAAGGCGCTTGATATCCACGGTGAAAGATCGGATAATTCATCGACCGTGCTGGCGGTTACCAATACGGTCGGACGGTTTGTATTGCGAAAAGACGGGGCAAGGCTCCGTGATTTTACGGTGATAAGCGAAGGAGTGGCGACCGGGAGCGCATTATTGGATGTTCAATCGGTATCTTTGGTTTCAAATGTCGTGTTCACCGGCAGTTTTGAGTCAACGCCGAATATTTCCAGCGGCTCTAAAAATATAGTCTATATGTTGGCGGGAACATTATCGGGATGCTTTATTACGAATAATTGCGCCAATTATTGCATTGAAACGCCTAATGTGGCGTTAAAGAAGATGAGGATAGAAAACTGCGCAGTCGTGGGCAACCGGTGTAAAAGGATTTTCGACATTAAAAGCAATGTTGATATGATGAACTGCACTTTTTCGGGCAATGTGGTTACCGACACTTCTTTTTGTCTTAATTCCCGTTTCGGTACTTATTGCAATAACATCATCTGGGACAATGTGGATTCAAACGGTGTCGCTTTGCCGCCCAATAATGACAAAAGTTACTACGATACATGGTATCGGAATCTTCTTCAAGGATATGAAAGTATACCGGCGGACAGAATCAAGGGAGAGTGCTTCGCCGCAGATCCGAAATTCCGCAACGGGAAATGCCTTTCGTTTTACTCCGATTCACCCTGCATAGACGCGGGGGACAATTCTCACGCGCCTCAAAGTTCCGTGGACATACTGGGTAATCCCCGTATATTCAAGAAGGCCATTGATCTCGGCTGTGTTGAGGTTCAGATAATGTCGGGATTTTACATCCGTGTGCGATAATGTCACGGCATCATGTCGTCGATATGGAGTTTTGAAAACAATATAAGGAAAGAAAGATGAAAAGAAGAGATTTTCTGAAGGCCTCCGTCGCCGCCGCGTTCGGCGCCCCCCTCGTCGCCGACGCCTGGCAAAAGCCGTCGATGTCGAGGCCGATGCAGGATTCGTGGTTCAACGAACCGTGGCAGGGCATGTACGATCCGAACGATTTCATATGCGTAAAGCCCGCCGTCCATATAATCGGGACGAACCGTCTCGGAGTGTGGTGGAAGACTAAGGACATCGCCGTGGGGTGGGTCGACGCCTCGCAGGACGGAGGCGCGACGTACCGCAGGTATTGGCTTGAACGCGACGGCGTGAGAAGCACCAACACCTGCACCCATATCGCCGTTATCGACGACTATGATTCGTCAAAGCCGCTGAAGTTCCGCGCGGTGGCGCGTCCTATCGCCGAGTACGGCAGATTCGGTCAGGTGCGCTATAAGGGAGAGACGATTCCGGGAGTGAATTTAAAGGCGTACGACGTCGGGATTTACGCTTATGAAAAATTCGCCCGCGAACGCGCTAAAAGATATACGGGCGAGGAATACGTCTACGAAGGCGAGGTCGCCGCGGTAAATCCCGGGGACTACAATGTCGTGATGTTCAACGACATTCATCATACGCTGGGGTTTTATCCCGAACTGATAAAATACGCTCCGAAGTCGGTCGCGCTCGCCGTTTTCGCGGGCGATATCCTTGATCACGCCAGAAGCGATGCGGATTTCGACAAACATCTGTCCGCTCCGATGGCGTATGTCGGAAAAGAGCTCAGGTGCCTGACGTGCTTTTCGCGGGGCAATCACGAGATGATGGGCGTGTATTCCCGGTACGTGCGCGATCATATCGCGCTCTTCGACGATTCGTTCTACGGCGCGTTCTCCATCGGCAGCGTCCGTTTTGCCGTTCTCGATACCGGCGTACCGACGGTCCGGGAAGATCCGATGCTTCTCGACGGTTACGCGATGGGGCCGTATCTGAAGCGCGAGCGCCGCTGGCTTGAGCGCGAGAGCGCGTCGGAAGAATGGAAATCGGCGGAGAAGCGTGTGGCGTTCGCGCATATTCCGCCGTATCCCGATACGGCCAAAGAGTACCGGAGCATCAATTCCGAGATTTATAAAGTCGTCGAAAACGATTTGTCGCTTCTGATGGCGGGTCATCTGCACAACGGCCGCTATCATAAGCCCGGAACGATGGCGAAATTTCCGGTCGTCGTCGGCGGAGGGCCGTACAGGACTCGTTCCGCCAAAGGCAACAGGATAGCCACGATGTCGGTCCTGTCGGTGAAGGGCGATTCGCTCGAGGTCTATCAGGTCGGTCTTGACGGCAAAGAGAGTTTCAGGATGAAAATATAAGAGGAGGTACGTATGAACGGCGGGAAGTTGCTGATCGCGGCGCTGCAGTTTTTATTCTGCGCTCTTTCGCTCGACGCGATGACGGCGAAGGAGATCATAAAAAAATCCGACGAGATGCGCAGGCTCAGGATGAAGGAAGGTGTTCTGAGGTGCGTTGAGGGCAGGGAGGCGTGCGATTATATCGAACGGGCGATAAAGTCGCGCAGAAAACTCGGTCTTTCCGACAAAGACGTGATCGCGCTTCATCGCGAATGTCTGAGGCTTTCCCGCGCGCTGAATCTCGACAGCGGGTATTTTATCCGCAATTACGAGGCGATCATGAAACTCAGCCCCGGATATAAGGGCGACGAGATTTTCAGATGGCGCTATCGGCCCCATTACAACGCGCTGAAGGAGATGTCGAAATTTCCTTTGGAGGAGAAGGATATCAAATTCGGACAGACGCTCGCGTCA
>JAFXEU010000025.1 GCA_017520845.1 Kiritimatiellia bacterium
CAGTCTTCCGCGTCCTTCATCGCCTCCTGATGCCAAGGCATCCGTCGTGCGCCCGTATACGCTTAGCAAGAATTTTCCTCGCTTATATCTCGATATACGTTGCAATTCTCTTAAATTTTCAACTTCCAGTTTTCAAAGATCGGTCGCTCACCCTTTCGGGCGAACGAGGACATAGTTTATCAAATCTCTTTCCAACGCGCAAGGGGGTATTTTAAAAATTTTTCATTTTGCAAAAATCCGACTTGAGCCTCGATTATTATGGTAATATATTTCAATTATGAAACACAATCTCCTTTTATGCGCAATACTTTCCGCCGCTGCAACATACGCAAACGGAGCACCGCTTCTGAAAATCGACGACGATCTTCCGGCGGGCAATATAATCGTAGATGCCGTCGAAGGCGACACCGTAAAACTTCAGCAGGATCTTCGCGATTCTAAACAGTGGTTCTATTGGGCATTTCGCGTGCGCGGCGCCCAGGGCCGTACTCTCTCGTTTGACTTCACCAACAAAAAAGGCAACGGCCCCGTGGGAGTCCGCGGACCCGTCGTTTCGACTGACGGAGGAAAAACTTTCACCTACCCTCTCGACGGCAAATCGAAGAGCGACGGCTTTACATATACGTTCGGGGCCAACGACAACGATGTCCTCTTTTATGAATGTCATCCGTACGTTCGCGCCGACTGGGATAAATTTGTCAAAAAGCACAGTAAGCAGCTCGGCAAGCACTTCGCCGTTGAAACGCTGTGCCGCTCGCGCAAAGGAGCCGACGTTCCCGCGGCGCGAATCGGATGCATAAACAAAGAGCCGAAATTCCGCTACTTCATTTCCGCACGGCACCACTCGAGCGAATCAATGGCGAGCTTCGTCTTGGAAGGCGCCGCAGAAATTTTCTTCCGCGACGACAAGCGCGGAGAATGGCTTCGCGAAAACGTTGAGCTTATGATTGTCCCGTTTGCAGATTACGACGGCGTCCAGGCGGGCGACCAAGGCAAGGGACGCAAGCCTCACGATCACAACCGGGATTACACTAAATTCATCTATCCCGAAACAAAGGCGATTACGGAATGGATCGCGTCTCACGCGGGAGGCAGACTTCACACCTTCATTGACATACACTGCCCGTGGATACGCGACTGGGAAAACGAATACGTATATTCGCCGCTCAGAGATCCGAAAATCCTCCCTGATGCCGATATCGAAAAACGCTTTTCCGAACTGCTTGAAAAACATCAGACAGGCTCGATGAAATACGAGGCGAAACACGACATCCCCTTCGGAGTCGGCTGGAACTCCGGCAAGAATCATGCTCAGGGTTGGCCCGCCGTCACGTGGGCGTGCAAAAAAGTCAAAGGCCTTAAAATCGTCCGCACGTTCGAAATTCCCTTCGCAAACGCGAGCGGAAACGTGGTAACGCCGGAATCCTGCCGCGAATTCGGCGGCGACATCATGAATGTCGTATATCTTCTGACAAAGGAGGAAAAATGAACCGCAGAGAATTTATTTTAGCCGCAGGCGCGTTTTCACTCGCGCCGTCCATCGCTGCAAAGGGCAGCGCCGCGCACAGCAAAAAGATCGACAAGTCGCTCGCAGTTATCGTTTCGGATTGTCATATATGCGGCGATAAAAAATGGCATGCGAATGACGAAATGGTAAAAACGCTGAATCAGATTTTAGCGCTTGATCCTCTGCCGGCCAAGATGATTGTAATGGGCGACATTGCAGCGCTAGTGGGTCTGAAGAAAGATTATCATGAGGCCAAGAAGGTTTTCACGCCTATAGTCGACGCGGGCATTGAAATCGCGTGGATGATGGGCAATCACGACCGCCGCGATGTGTTCGCGGAGGTTTTCCCCGAATGGGCCGAAACGAGCGAAGTCGAAGGACGGATTGTCCATGTAGTTAAAATGCCGTCTGTAGATTTAGTTCTTTTAGATTCTTTAGACCAGCTTAAGAACAAGAGTAATCACGACGGCAAAATCAACGAGGCTCAAATTAAATGGCTTGAGAAGTTTGGCGCGTCAACCAAACGGCCGTTTTTCGTATGCACCCACCACGACGGCCGCCAAATGAAAAAGTTCGCACAAACGGCAATCGGCACCGGCAATCTTATGCGCGGATATCTTCACGGACATCGACACAGCTGGATGCTTGATGCGCTCCACAATTGGAAGGATGGCGGACGGCTCGTAAGATCAATAGGCATGCCGAGCGCATCGCTTTGGGGAGACATTGGTTTTGTAACACTCAGAGATAAAGGCGACCATGCGGAATTTAAGATTTTTGAGCGTGACTGCTTTTTCCCCTCTCCCGATTTCAGGCGCGAAGAATCGTGGGATGTACTTCGTAAAGAAAACGATGGTGCCGTAGTGAAAGTCCTTTATAAGTAAGTCGAAAAAATCATGGATAAAATCTCTCGTTCTCTAATTGCATTAACAGCCTTTCTATTTGCGTTTTCATCAAGCGCAGCGACGACCGTTACCACGTGCAAGTCTCATTTGGCGGGGGAAGTGAACGTTTTCGCCGATAATGCCGGAGAGTGGAGCTTTTCACTTGAATCTAATGGAGTTAAAGATAATATTGAAGAATTCTCTTTAGTGGCTCAAGCTCCTGACGAATCTACAATACCTAAATTCTCTGTAGAGTTTTTGTTAAAGCGCAGCGATCTGCAACATCATTGGGATCCGTCAGCCGAGCGGTTTCCCTGCAGTTGGACATCTCAGGATTCGTCGTTCAGTACGGGGCTGCCGATAAGAGCCAATTTCGATGATGAAGAGAAGAATGTCGCGACGTGGGCCGTCTCTGATGCGCTTAACATGATAAAGTTCGCAACCAGAATCAATATGGTCGATGAGAATGATCACGGCGTTAAATTCAGGGCCGTATTCTTCTCGGAGCCTTCGGCACCTGCTAAAAGATATGAAACAAAATTAAGGCTCGATATGCGCCGAGTATTCTGGGCTGATGCAATCAGCGACAGCGTAAAATGGATAGCGGACGTTTCTTCCCGGCATCCCGCCGTTCCGCCTGAATCGGCGTATTGGCCTTTATACTCGAGCTGGTATGTTTTCCGCTCTAACGTAACCCAAGACGCGATGGAGCGCGAAATAGAGCGTGCGGCGAAACTGGGGATGAAAGTCGCGATTCTCGACGACGGCTGGCAGCGCGATCGCGGCGCATGGGCCATAAACACCAGTAAATTCCCCGATATGAAAGGTCATGTCGGGCGCGTCAAAAAGATGGGCGTAAAATATATGCTCTGGTTTGCGCTGCCCCACGTACGCAAAGACAGTCCCGTTTTTGAGGAATTCAAAGACATGCTTCTTTGGGAAGGCCCGGATCAGTGGAATGATTACATTTTTGACCCGCGCTATCCTGAAGTCAGAAAACATATCGTAGGCCGACTTGTGGAACTTGCGCGTGATTACGGGTTTGACGGCTTTAAGCTTGACTTCATCGACCAGTTCGTAATGCGTTATCCCGATCCGCCCGCGAAATACAATTACAAAGGCTGCGACACGAAAAGCGTTCCCGAGGCCACGGAAAAGCTTTTGAAGGAGATTCGCGAAGAACTTGATAAGGTCCGCCCCGGAATGCTCATTGAATTCCGCCAGCGTTATATCGGGCCAGTCGTCAGACAATACGGAAATATGCTTCGCGCGAACGATTGCCCCGGAGACTATATGGCCAATCGCTACCGTACGCTCGCCTTGAGAATCATCTCGCCCGGGAGCGCCGTTCACTCAGACATGCTTCTTTGGCGCAATGACGACAAGGCAAGCGATGTTAAGCGTCAGATCTGGAACGTTATTTTCTCGGTCGTTCAATATTCGGCATATTTAAAGGATCTGCCGGAAGAACACAAAAAAGCAATCCGCGAGACGATAAAGTTTGCTGAAGAACACCGGGACACGCTTTTATTCGGACGCTTAATCCCTCATCGTCCGGAACTCGGCTACCCCTGCGTCGAGGCGGAAAGCGCGGAAAAGCGCATTGTCGTAGTCTACCAAAGCGAACGGATCGCGAAAATCCCTGATGATTCCAAACGCGTTATCCTCGTCAACGCGACAACGGCCGATTCTCTTGTCATCGAAACTAAAGGCGGTTTTAAGCGCATCAACGTTAAAAGCGGCGAATATACAGAATTGGAGTCTTATGGATTGCAATCATAAAATAAAGCCTCTCGGAGCTATATTCGATCAAGACGGTCTATTATTTGATACGGAGGTCGTTTTTGAACGCTGCTGGAGAGAAGAAGGCGAAAAAATCGGCATTGTGATTACGCCTGAATTTACACGTAAAATGAGCGGCTGCGGGCGCAAAGAGCTTGTTGAAATCATCGCGTCCAATTTTCCAACCGTCAACGCCGAAGAGTTTGTAGAGCGCGTACATTGCGCGGCGGCCGATGCGCAGTTAGCTATGACACCGGTTGTTAAGCCCGGCGCTCGCGAGATTCTGGAGTTCTGCCGCTTAAACGGCATAAAAATCGCTTTGGCATCAAGTTCAATGCGACGCTGTGTGGATCATAATTTAGCAACATCTCAATTATCGGAATATTTTGATGCCGTCATAACCGGGAGAGATGTTCAGAACGGGAAGCCCGCGCCCGATATATTTTTGCTTGCGGCAGAAAAAATAGGATTGCCGCCTGAAAAATGCGTTGTCTTTGAAGATTCGTTTAATGGTATTCGTGCAGCATACGCAGCGGGCACATTTCCTATCATGATTCCCGATAGAGCTGAACCGACGCCCGAAATACTTAAGCTTTGTACAAAGTTCTCTTCACTCTTGGAAGCATTGAATTATCTAAAATCTATTGATTTTTAGGGGTCAGGAGTCAGGGGTTAAGGGTCAGGAGTCAGGGGTTAGGGGTTAGGAGTTAGGGGTAAATGAAGAAAACAAAAAAAGCGCGTCTCAGTTAAGAGTCGCGCTTTTCGCTTTTACTTGTCGATACTCGAGAAAACAGAATGTCTGCGCGAGGCTTTCACCATCTCCTCCGTAGCCGGTCTTATGACCGCGCAGGAGGATGTCTCCTTAGAAAGGAGGTGATCCAACCGCTGGTTCCCCAACGGTTACCTTGTTACGACTTCATCCCAATCACCACCCACACCTTAGGCGGAC
>JAFXEU010000026.1 GCA_017520845.1 Kiritimatiellia bacterium
TCATACAGGAGATTCTGAAAGTAAACGCACGTCCCCTCCCCGGGGAGGGTAGAGGGAGAAATCTTGTGCTCTTCTGTTATAGCTAATCTTTATGGGTAGTAAACGAACGTAATTTATTCGTTTACTTTTGGAAACCACACACTTAACGGAATGCATATGTTTAAGTAAAAATTCTGCGCAAAAACATAGCCGAATATGGTATAATATCCGTGTTAAATTGAAGTGTTAATAAAATGCGGATCCGATTCGCGAAACAGAGAAAAAATGAACTTGTTAAAATTACTTTTCGGCACTAAGAACGATCGCGAGCTTAAGAAGATTTGGCCCATTGTTCATGAGATCAACCGTATTGAAGAGGGTTATCAGACCAAGAATTTCACCGACGAGGATTTTCCCCGTATGACTCAAGAGTTTAAGACTCGCTATCAGAACGGCGAAAGTCTTGACTCTCTCCTCCCGGAGGCGTTCGCTCTCGTTAAGAACGCGTGCCGCCATCTGGTCGGAACGACCGAGGAGGTCTGCGGCCATACTCTTACCTGGAACATGATTCCTTTCGACGTTCAGCTTATCGGCGGCATCGTTCTGCACCGCGGAGCCATTTCCGAAATGCAGACGGGCGAAGGTAAGACGCTCGTCGCCACGCTGCCGCTGTATCTGAACGCGCTTTCCGGGAAGAACGTCCAGCTCGTAACCGTCAACGACTATCTCGCCAGGCGCGACGCGACCTGGATGGGTCATCTTTACAAGTATCTCGGCCTTACCGTCGGATGCATCCAGAACTCGATGGATTCCGACGAGCGCCGCATCCAGTACGCCTGCGACATCACGTACGGAACCAATTCCGAATTCGGCTTCGACTATCTCCGCGACAACGGAATGGCCCAGCGTCCCGAACAGATAGTTCAGAACGGTCATAACTTCGCGATCGTCGACGAGGTCGACTCGATTCTGATCGACGAGGCGAGAACGCCCCTGATCATTTCCGGACCCGCCACGATTTCGACGAGCCACATCTACAAGGAGATCCGCCCTCTGGTCGACGCGATCGTCCGCGTTCAGACGTCCCAGTGCAACGACTTCATCCAGGCCGCGAAAAAGGCTTTTGAGACGGGCGATCTGGAAACGGCGAAGACGAAGATCTACCAGGTCTACCATTCGATGCCGAAGCACAAGCAGCTTATGCACCTTCTTGAGAATCCCGAGATACGCAAGCTGCATGAAGACGGCGAGATGCAGATGCTTTCCGAGATCCGCAAGGAGGAGGTTCAGAAGCTGAAAGAAGAGCTTTATTTCACGATCAGCGAACGTACGCGCGAAGTTTCGCTTACGGATCGCGGCTGCGAAAAGATATGCCCCCAGGATCCGAAGCTTTTCGTTCTTCCCGATCTCGCTTCCGAACTCAGCGCGATCGACGGAGACGCCTCGCTCAGCGACACGGAGCGCATCGATCGCCGCCGCGCCGCGCAGTCGATGTTCATGGAACGCAGCGACCGCGTGCATGTCGTCAATCAGCTCTTGCGCGCCTACTGCCTTTACGAGAAGGATGTCGACTATGTCGTTCAGGACAACCACGTCTACATCGTCGATGAGTTTACGGGGCGCGTCCTTCCCGGCCGCCGCTGGTCGGACGGCCTTCATCAGGCCGTCGAGGCGAAGGAATGCGTCGAGATCGAGAAGGAGTCCCAGACTCTCGCGACGATCACGATCCAGAACTATTTCCGCCTTTACAAGAAGCTCTCCGGCATGACCGGTACGGCCGAGACCGAGGCGCGCGAGTTCAAGGACATTTACAAGCTTGATGTCGTTGTAATCCCGACGAACAAGCCGGTGAACCGTACCGACGGCAACGATCAGATCTACCGCACGCAGCGCGAGAAGTTCAAGGCGATCATCGCCGACGTCGCCAAGCGCTATGAGCGGGGGCAGCCTACGCTTCTGGGTACGGTTACGGTCGATACGTCTGAAGTTCTCTCCCGCATGCTTAAGATGGCCCACATTCCCCACGAGGTGCTGAACGCCAAGAACCACGCGCGCGAAGCGGAGATCGTGGCTCTCGCGGGTATGAAGGGCGCGGTAACGATCGCGACGAACATGGCGGGTCGCGGAACCGACATCAAGCTCGGCGAAGGCGTCAAGGAGCTTGGCGGTCTTCATGTCATCGGTTCCGAGCGCCACGAGTCCCGCCGCATCGACCGCCAGTTGCGCGGCCGCTGCTCGCGTCAGGGCGATCCCGGAAGTTCCCAGTTCTTCATTTCTCTTGAAGATCAGCTGATGCGCCTCTTCGGGTCTCAGCGCCTTTCCGGACTTATGCAGCGTCTGGGTCTCAAGGAGGGCGAGGTTATGGAGCACAGATGGCTCAACCGCTCCGTGGAGACGGCGCAGCGCCGCGTAGAGCAGCAGCATTACGCCGTCCGCAAGCGTACGCTCGAGTTCGACGACGTGATGAACAAGCAGCGCGCCATCGTTTATGAATTGCGCGGTCGTATCTTGACGGGCGATCAGAAGGCGGTTCACGACATCATTCTTGATGTGATGAACGATCTGGTGCGCAGTCAGTGCGAACGTTATCTTTTCAGCGAGAAGGACGGCCAGATTACGGATTTCCTTTCGTGGCTTGGCGTCAGCTTCCCCGTTACCGTTACCGAAGAAGAGCTTAAGCCGCTCATGGGTAAACCGGAGGAGGCGGGAGATCTCGTCTACGGTCGCGTTGAAGAGGCTTACGAGATGAAGTGCGCGGGCGAAGATCCCGAGACGCTGCCCTTTATGGAGCGCGGCGTTTTCCTAAGCGTCATCGATCGCGAGTGGCAGGATTATCTGAGAGCCATGGACGACCTGAGGCACGGCGTCAATCTTCGCGCCTACGGTCAGCGCGACCCCCTGATCGAATATAAGAAAGAGGCTTTCGAAATGTTCGAGCAGCTTATGAGCTCGATCAAGACGAAGGTGGTGTCGAGCGAGTTCCGTTCGACGACGGCGGCGAATCTCCGCCGTATGTTTGCCGCCATGGAGTCTCAGCGCCAGAAATCGGTTACTAACGAGGACGCCATCACCGTTGACGGCGACGAGGCGGAGCCTTCCCGTCCCGCGCAGGCCGAAGCTCCGAAGACCGTGGCCGACGTGTTCGCGTCCATGATGTCCGCACGCATGGCGGCGGCGAAACCGGCCGCTGCCGGAGCGGCTCCGGCCAATCGTCAATCTTCTGTCGGTCGTAACGATCCGTGCCCTTGCGGGTCCGGAAAGAAATTTAAAAAATGCTGCGGGAGGAATGAAATATGACAACTGCGATTATTGTCGCCGCCGGTAAGTCGGAAAGAATGGGCACTGGGACGGATAAGGCGTTTCTGAGTCTTGTCAACAAGCCTATCGTCGCGTGGTCGCTCCTGGCTTTCGAGCGCAGTCCCGAGGTCGACAGAATCATTCTCGTCGTCCGAAAGGATCAGCTCGTAGCTTCCAAGGCCGTCGTTCAGATGTTCGGCATTTCCAAAATCCAGACGATCGTTCCCGGCGGTGCGAAGCGTCAGGATTCGGTTCAGGCCGGTCTTGCCGCGTGCGATATCGATACGCGTTACGTCATCGTTCATGACGGCGCGCGCCCCTGCGTCACGTCTGAAATGGTTTCCGAAATCGCCAAGGCCGTAAAACGTTCCGGCGCGGTCACTTTCGGACGAAAGATAACCGACACCGTAAAGCGCGTCGAGAAGGGCAGCGCGGTTGCCGCAACGGAAGACCGCGACAAGCTCTGGGCCGTCCAGACGCCCCAGGCGTTTCAGATGAAAATACTTCGCGCGGCCTACAAGGCCCTCGGCAAGAAGGAGGTTACCGACGATTGTCACGCGGTTGAACTTTCGGGTGAGACCGTTAAGATCGTCGAAAGCCGTCTTCCGAATTTCAAAATAACCACGGTCGAGGATCTTCAGATCGCCGGAGCGCTTCTTAAATGACATGAGCAAAAAAATCGCAATATTAGGTGATATCCATTCCAATATCGACGCGCTCGAGGTCGTTCTTGAAGATGCCCGCGAGCAGGGGGTCGAGGAATATTTCTGTACGGGAGATATCGTGGGTTATAATGCTTGTCCCCATGAATGCCTCGAAATAATCCGTTCGCTAGGCTGTCCCGTGGTCAAGGGCAATCACGATCACTATGTCGCCTCGCAGCGTAACCTCGACGATTTCAACCCTCATGCCGCGGCCGTCGTTGAATGGACGCGCGGGCAGTTGACGGCCGATGAGCTCGAGTATCTCCACGAGATGCCTTTTTCGGTGACGAAGATGGGTATGACTCTTGTCCATTCCACTATGGACAGACCTGAAAGTTTCGGTTATGTGTTCGACAACCAGCAGGCGGAGACGAATTTCACCTGTCAGAAAACGCCCGTCTGTTTCCACGGCCACACCCACTGTCCGATGATTTACGAAAAGCAGCTTTCGGGCGTTTACAGAATCGACCCGCAGGATTTCGATCTGAAGCCCGGGCGCAAGTATTTCATCAACGTCGGCTCGGTCGGACAGCCCCGCGACGGCGATCCGCGCGCGACCTACGTTATTTACGATACCGCCGCGCGCAGGGTTTCCTTCCGCCGGCTTGAGTACGATATAGCCGCGGCCCAGGCGCGGGTTCGCGCGGCGGGCCTTCCCGAACGCCTCGCCGAACGTTTGGCTTACGGCCAGTGATAATTTCATCAGTATTTTCAGCGCACTCCAAAGGTCTTATAAGATGTCAGAAGAAATCAGCAGTTACAACGCCGAGAATATCCAGGTGCTTGAAGGCATGGAGGCCGTCCGTAAAAGGCCAGCCATGTATATCGGTGATACGGGAGAGCGCGGCTATCACCATCTCGTATATGAAGTTGTAGACAACTCGATCGACGAGGCGCTGGCGGGCTATTGCTCGATGATCGACGTCATCATCAATCCCGACGGCTCCTTGACGGTTCAGGATAACGGGCGCGGAATTCCCGTCGACATGCACCCGACACAGAAGAAGCCGGCTATCGAAGTCGTGTTGACCGTTCTTCATGCGGGCGGTAAATTCGACGGCTCCAACTACAAGGTTTCGGGCGGTCTTCACGGTGTCGGCGTAAGCTGCGTCAACGCTCTTTCGGAGTGGATGAAGGTCGAAGTCAAGCGTTCCGGCAAGATTCATCAGATGGAGTTTTCGCGCGGGCTCGTGACGAAGAAATTGGAGATTGTCGGCGAGTGCGGAGACGAGACGGGAACAAAGGTTACGTTTTTCCCCGATCATTCGATTTTCTCCTGTCGCGCTTTCAAGTGGGAGATTCTTACCGCGCGTCTGAGAGAGCTAGCCTTCCTCAATAAGGGAGTGACGATTCATTTTCGCGATGACGAGGGCGAAGCGCATCATGAGGAGACTTTCCATTACGAGGGCGGCATCGACGAGTTTGTTGAATACTTAAACGCGGCAAAGAAGGCGATTTCGCCCGTCATCCATTTTGAAGGATCGCGTGAGGGTACGACCGGTACCGTTCAGGCGGAGGTTTCGCTTCAGTATAACGACAGCTATTCGACGCTGGAGCAGACTTACTGCAACAATATCCGCACCGTCGAGGGCGGCACCCACCTTTCCGGCTTCCGCCGCGCGCTTACGTCGACCATCAACAAATACGGCGCCGACAACAAGCTCATCAAGGAGAAGGATAATCTTACGGGCGACGATATGCGCGAGGGTCTTACGGTCGTCGTTTCCGTAAAGGTTCCTCAGCCGCAGTTCGAGGGCCAGACGAAGACGAAGCTCGGCAACGGCGAAGTCGACGGTATCGTAGGCTCGATCGTTTCCGATAAGCTGATGACGTTCTTCGAGGAGAATCCGTCGGTCGCGAAGGTCGTGATCGAGAAGACTCTTCTCGCCGCCCGCGCCCGCGAAGCGGCGCGCGCCGCGCGCGAGTCTACGCGCCGTAAGGGCGTGATGGACGGACTCTCTCTGCCGGGTAAACTTAAAGACTGCTCAGAGCGCGATCCGGCAAAGACCGAACTTTACCTCGTCGAGGGTGACTCCGCCGGCGGCTCCGCATCTACGGGGCGCGACCGCGCGACTCAGGCGATTCTTCCCTTGCGCGGCAAGGTGATCAACGTAGAAAAGGCCCGTATCGACAGAGTTCTCGCCAACTCCGAAATCAGAACTCTCATCACCGCCATTGGATGCGGTTACGGCGAAGAGTGGGATATCGCGAAAGCGCGTTACCATAAGATCGTCATCATGACCGATGCCGACGTCGACGGCGCCCATATACGTACGCTTCTTCTGACGTTCTTCTACCGCAAGATGCCCGAACTCATCGAGCGCGGTTACGTCTATCTCGCGCAGCCTCCGCTCTACAAGGTCGAGCGCAAGCAGAAGACCGAATACGTTCTTACCGACGGCGAGCTTACGCAGAAACTGCTGACTCTCGGGCTTGACGATTTCGAGGTTAAGAACAAGGCGGGCGAGGCTCTTGATAAAGAAAAGGCGAAAGAGCTTCTCACTCTGCTCGCCGAGATCGAGGCCACCGCGAAGATGGTCGAAGAGCGCGGCTATAAGGCCGAGGAGCTTGTGGCGGGCGAATCCGCTCATGGTTCAGGAGCGTCGATGCTGAAGAAGGAATTTCAGTCGCTTTCCGCCTACGGTTATGCGCCTGATGATTGGTTCGGCGGAGATCTTAAGAAGCTTCTTGATGACGTTCGCGCTCACGGCAAGGTAGGTCTTTCGATTTACCGGTTCAAGGGTCTCGGTGAAATGGATGCCGAAGAGTTGTATGATACGACCATGAATCCCGAGAAGCGCCACATGCTCCGCGTCAAGCTTTCCGACGCCGTTGCCGCCGATAGAATGTTCTCGCTTCTGATGGGCGATGAGGTTGAGCCTCGACGCAAGTTCATCGAAGAGAACGCGCTCAACGTCCGTAATCTTGACTTCTGATTTTTATTCGATAATTCAGATGTAAAAAAATCCGGGGCTCGCCCCGGACTTTTTTTGCGCTTGAGCGCAGTGGCTTATTTTATTACGATGTAGCCGGAAGGCGGACATTTAATGCGGTTCAAGCCCTTGGAGGCTTCGGTCTCGCAGACTTTTTCGCCGAGCGTGTCGTATATTTCGACGAGAGCGGGTTTTTCGGCGAGTTCCACGACGAGCGATTCGGCGGCGGTGCCGTTGATGACGTAAGTGGTGCGCCTGTCGGCGGGAACCTTGACCGTCAAGCCGTCCGCGTGAACGGTGAAGATGCGCTCCTTGTCGTCCCAGCCTTCAAGAAGGACGTAGTCGGATTCCGCAAAATGAGGCTTAAATCCGCCCTTTAAAAGAGCGCCGCGGTGCTTAACCGTAAATTTAAGCCAGGCGTCAATCATCTTCAGGTGTTCCGGCGGAAGGTCTCTGAGCATCATTGAATACTGAATGACGCCGAAAAGGCAGTTGATGACATTACGCGCGGCGCCTTCGGTCGTTTCGCCGGGATTCCATTCGAGCATATCTGCGTGGACGGCGCTCTTGCCGGAGGTCATGCGGAGTTTGGAGATGCCGATGCGGTTGGCGGTGAAATTTCCGGGACAGTCCGCGACGCGCATCATATTGCCGTACTGGCGAATCCCGGGTCCGACATAAGCCTGGCGGAATTCAATGAGGATTCCAGGCTTTATCGCGTTGAGTCGGCTGTAGACGTCCTTCATAAGTCTGTCGACGGCTTCAGGGACCGTATCAATGTCGCGTCCGTCGCCGCGAAGTTTCTCGTTCTTTCCTCTGAACGCGTCGATGAAGTCGAGCTTGAATCCGTCGATATTCCATTCCTTGAGGGCCTTTTCGTATGTGCCGATAAGGAATTCGCGGACCTCGGGAAATCTGGGATCGAGAATCGCCGCGCCTTCATGGTTGACTTCCGCGAGATATTTGCCTTTGAATCTCTTGTAGTTTTTGGAGTTTTTACCGACGAAGGGGACAGAGTACCAGACCATATACTTCATGCCGAGAGCCTGGACTTTTTTAACGTGCGCAGCCATATCGGGAAAGCGCATTTTCGAAACTTCCCAGTCTCCGTTGAACGCGTAACCGCGGTTCGTATCTTCTGTTTCCCAGCCGTCATCGACAATGAGAACTTTCATTCCGAGCTTGGAAGCGATGGCGCACTCCTTTTCAATCTGATCTGCGAAAACGTTCTGATGGAAGCAATACCACGTCGAGTAGAGGGGGTCGAACGCGGAGTCGGGGACATCGGCAATTTCGAGCTTGGCTGCCTTTGTCATCCATTCGGCGGTTTCAGGAATGATCTCGGAATAATGCTTTTTGCGCCAGTCGTAGCGGACGGTAACCGAATACGACTTTATTGGCATTTCCTTTTTTGTAAAGAAGTTGAACTTAATGGGCAGAATCGAGCCTTCTTCGCGGACGCCGCCGTGAAATTCGACCTGGCGTTTAACTTCGCTCGACGAAACGGTAAGCTGGTTGTCGCCGCTTTCGGAATAGAACGTATAAAGGGGCATCCACGACGCAAGATTCGAAGGGCATCTGGCCATCCAATCCGGCGGGATCATCGTGTCGTAAAACGCGGGAACCCAGCGATGGGAAATATTCACCTGAGGGATTGTAAGAGCTACGGTGAATTTAGGCGGAACGGCGGGTTCGTCGCTTTCGATTGTCACAATGACCTCTCCGATTTCTTCGGCAGGCTTTGTTTTCTTGACGTTGAATTTCCAGGATCCCGGTTCGCTGCATGAAACGGTAACATCGGCGGGGGCTACGCCTTTTACGGTTTCGCTGAATTCAGCTGCCTTAACGGTTGTTGCTAAAAGAAGTACTGACGACAAAATAAGCATTGTTTTCATGTCGTGAGTATATCTTATTCGTCGGCCGATTGTCAATCACGGACATAATGAGATTTGGAGTGGAAGTATCTCGAAGGCGATGGAGACTTTAGGAGCGAGGAAGTTAAGCTGTTGAGAGACGAGGCGGATATAATCGTTACTAATCCTCCGTTTTCGCTTTTTAGAGAGTTCTTGGCGTGGATTTTGGAAAGTGATTTTAACCGTATAGAACGTGTAGATCGTGTAGAAGTGAGAGGGGAGAATTTTGGCCGCAAAGAAAGTGTAGAGGGAATCGTTTTTGACAAGATTAACAAGATTGACAGGATTGAAAATCCTGATACTCCTGTAAATCCTGTCAAAAAAAATCTACACGTTTCTACACGTTCTACACGGTTAAATGAAACCGCGAAGAAAAAGTTTTTGATTATTGGGAATATGAATGCGATTACGTACAAGGAAGTGTTTCCGTTAATCAAAGATAATAGGTTGTGGCTTGGTGAAAGTATTCATAGTGGAGATAGAGAATTTGGTGTCCCGAAAGAATATCCACTTAATGCGGCTGGATGGCGAATAGATGAA